>JBCCMF010000169.1:0-10002 GCA_039026435.1 Bacteroidota bacterium | reverse complement strand
TTGCCCTTGGGCAAGTCCCACGCGCCACGTCGGTAGATGAGCAGCAAGTCGGGCTCCTTGCTGCCCCGGCGGAGCACGTAGCCGCCAGCAGCCACCACGACCTTGGGCGGCAGATAGGGGGCGAGGTTGAGGATGGCTTTGGCAGGGACGCGCTGCTGCGTGATGCGCTCGGGATAGGCTGCGCTACTGGGCAGCCCGATGGCGTCACCGTCCACCGCCAGGATGGCGTCGTTCACCCCGGCGTGGTGCTTGGCTAGCGGTAGCGACGTCCACAGCACCACCGACTTCTTCAGGCCCTTTTTGGCAATGGTGGATAGGGCAGAGTGCGGCGCGAGGGCATAGACAAGCATAGCATGATGGGATGACGATTGGCCCGCCTCCAACGGCAGAGTTCCACTTAAGGTCGCCGCAACGTAGGCGGTCCGCTTGATTCTTAACCGGGACGGGCGTTGTTTAGGGCAACCGTTCTACCGACTCAACACGGATCCCCCCATGAAAACATGGTACGCAAGCGCGCTCGCCCTTCTGATGCTGGCGGTCGCCACGCCCGCCCTCGCCCAAGAGGCGGTGATGCTGAAAGCCGAACCGGAACGCCTCAGCCTCAGCATCGGCGAGGAGGCCGACCTGAAGGTGATGGCATTCGACGCCGCGGGCAACCCCGTTGAGGCGCGCATCCTGCTCTTCTCTCGGTCGCGACGCTCGGTCGGCGTAGATCGCCAGACAGGCCGCGTCTCAGCCTACCGCCCCGGCTCGTTCACGATCTCAGGAATGTTGCGGATGGGCAGCGAGGAAGAGCTGATCGTAAATGTCCCCGTCGAGGTGGCGTTTCCGGCCGTTCAAGAGGTGACGGTGCCCGGCCTTGGCGAAACGCTGTACGCTGGCACGCGCATGCTTCTGCAGCCGCACGTGGTCGATGTCAGCGGCGCCAGCCGCGACAACGTCACGCTCACCTACGCCTCTAGCGATCCCAGCGTGTTGATGGTCGATGCGATGGGTAGCGTCGTCGCCCAGCAAACGGGCGAGGCTACCCTCACCGTGGAGGCTGACGGCGTGCCGATGACCCAGCAGATCGCCGTCGTCGAGAATCCCATTGCGTCGCTTGAGCTCAGCGTAGACGCCGACGGCGCCCGCACGGGCGATGTGCTGGTCTTCAATGCCACCGCCCTCGATGCCAACGCCAACCCCGTCCCCGACGCGCCCGTCCAGTTCTCGTTCTCGGGCTTCCCCGACACCAGCTTTGACCCCAGCGCCACCCTCAGCGGACAGATCCTGCCGAGCGGTCGCTTCGTGGCGGAGACGGCGGGCACCTACACCATCACCGCCACCGCACCGGGCGCCATGGCGCAGCACACCGTCCAGGTCGCGGCTCGCGATGTGGCCACCGAGATTGAGCTCGTCGGGAAGGGCATCGTCGGCAACGTCCACACCTCCGACCTGTGGGTGTGGGAAGGCGTGGACGGGCGCGACTACGCCATCACGGGCACCTGGGGCGGCGACGGCGAAGCCTACTTCTGGGACGTCACCGACCCCGCCAGCATCCTGCCCATCGACACGGTGAAGGTGGATGCCCGCACCGTGAACGACGTGAAGGTCAACGAGAACGGCGACGTCTGCATCATCGGGCGCGAGGGCGCCTCCAACCGCCGCAACGGCATCGTCATCCTGGACTGCTCCAACCCGTACGACGTCGGGATCATCACGGAATACACCGAGAACCTGACGGGCGGCGTCCACAACCTGTTCATCTACGACAACCACGTATATGCCCTCAGCGGCGGGCAGCGCTACCACATCATCAACATCGAAGACCCGGCGCAGCCGCAGCAGGTGAGCACCTTCGAAGTCGACTCGCCCAGCCCGTCCATCCACGATGTGTGGGTCGTAGACGGCGTGGCGTACTCGTCCAACTGGAGCGACGGCGTGGTGATGGTGGACGTGGGCAACGGCGTGGCGGGCGGCTCGCCGTCCAACCCCGTCGAGATCGGGCGCTATGCCTACCCGAGCGGCTGGAACCACGCGGCCTTCCCCTATCAAGACGAGGAGACCGGCAAGTTCTACATCATCGGCGGCGACGAGAAATTCCCGTACGGCCTCGAAGTCAACGGCGTCAACCGCGCCGCGGGCTGGCTGCACTTCATCGATTTCACCGACCCGACCAACCCCAAAGAGGTGGCGCGTTACGAGGTGCCCGAGGCCGGGACGCACAACTTCTGGGTGGAAGACGACACGCTCTACGTGGCCTACTACAACGGCGGCCTGCGCGTGGTAGACCTCTCCGGCGACCTGATGGGCGACCTCTACAAGCAAGGCCGCGAGATGGCCCGCTACTTCCCCACCGACCCGAACGGATTCGTGCCCAACGCGCCGTTCACCTGGGGGCCGCAGCCGCACAAGGGCCACATCTTCTTCTCCGATTGGAACTCGGGCCTTTGGTCCACGAAGCTCAAGAAGCCCGAGACGCCTGAACCCGAAGGCTGAGGGATGTATAGGATTTGGAACTGCGCAGAGGGTGGGCGCCGAAGCAGCGCTCGTCCTTTTGCGTGGGGCGTAGTGCTACAGCCTGAAGCCGGGCATCACCAGGTCGCGGTATTCGCTGTGGCGGCGGATGTAGGCGGCGGCGAACGGGCACAACGGCATCACCAGAAGGCCGGCACCCCGCGCGTGGTCTAGGGCGGCTTTGATGACATGGCTTGCGATGCCCTGGCCCTCCAGCGCAGCTGGCACCTCGGTGTGGGTGATGACCAAGCGGCCGTCCCGCGTCAGGATATACTCGGCGAAGGCAAACAGCCCGTCGATCTCGACCTCGAAGCGGCGCTTCGCCGTGTTCTGGGTGACAGGGGGCAAGGCAGCGTCACGCGACATGGTTCTCCGGTTGGTCTTCCTGCGAGGGGTCGGCTGGAGTATCTGAGTCAGGCGTTGCCTCAGCCGCAGCCGCTTCGGCCTCGTGCTTGGCCGCTTTCTCGTGGCGTGCGTGGACGAACGAGTAGATGATCAGCACGAAGAACCCGACGAGGATGCAGCTGTCGGCGAGGTTGAAGATGGCGGTGCGGAGCGGTCCGGCCTGGATCAGCGCGTAGTCGATGACCGCGCCGTTGTTGAGGAGGCGATCCAGCCAGTTGCCAAACCCACCGCCCAGGATGAGCCCGTACGCTACCAGTTCGCTGGTCCACACCACGGGCTGACGCACCACGAACACGCTCAGCCCGATGAGGAAGAGGGCCACGAGCACCTCAAACAGCCAGAAGCGCACCGTGGGGTCGAGGCCGGAGCCGAGGCTGAACGCCACGCCGGAGTTCTCGGCGTAGATGAGGAAGAACATGTCGTTCAAAAACGCCTGCATCGGCTGGCCCTGCACGTGCTCTTTGGCCCAGACCTTCACCCACTGGTCGATGCCCACTACGACGGCGGCGCTGCCGAGCATCCAGATGAGACGTTGAAGCGTGTTTTTCATGGTACGGTTGGTCTCGGAGACAGTCTCTCAATCGGCGTCGCGGTGGACGGTATCGGGGGAGAAGGCGGGTAAGCACACGGCGATGTACTCGGCGCCCTCGGCCTCGGGCGTGCTGTAGCGCACCCACTCGCCGGGCCGCGTCACGATGGCCTGCCCGCTGCGCACCTCGGTGGTGCCGCCGTTATGCTCTACACGCAGCAGGCCGCGCAGCACCACGGTGATCTCCTCAAACTCGGGCCGTTGGCCAGGCTCTACCCAACCTTGGGGCGAGGTCATCTTCGCCACACTCACCCCCGCATGGCCCGAGTTCACGCGCCCCGCGTACTCCTCGATGCGCTTCGGCTTGTTGCCCGCCGCCGCAATGACGGTGGGCGCTTCGATCAGATGGGGCATAGAGGCGAGCCGTTGGAGGACAGGCCACCGCTAAAGCCTAAACCACAAACCGGGTTTCCCCTGCGCAGCGTCAGCGCTGCAACGTGTTGGCGAATTGCGCGCCAAGGCGGGCGCAGAGCGCTTCGAGTGCGGTCTGGTCATCCGTGGTGAAGGCAGCGGGCCAGTCGGAGTCCACGTCGAGGACGCCCAGCAAGATACCGTCAGGCGTGAGCACGGGCACGACGATCTCGGACTGCGTAGAGGACGAGCAGGCGATATGGCCTGGGAACGCCTCCACATCGTCCACGAGCTGCGTCTGCTGCGTGCGTGCCGCCGCTCCGCAGACGCCACGGTCGAACGGGATCCGCAAGCACCCGTGGCCGCCCTGATACGGCCCGATCACAAGCAAATCCTCTGAGACGGCGCGGTAGAAGCCCGTCCAGTGGTAGTAGTCAAACGCGTGGTGTAGCTCGCAGGCCACCGTCGCCATCGCGGCGACCCAATCCGTCTCGCCATCGAGCAAAGCGTCGATGCGCTGCTGAGCATCGGCATAGGCCGCCATTCGATCAGTCGTCGTGGTCATTGTCGGTGTGTGCATAACATCAGGTGGCGGAAACGGACTACGCCCGCCCGAAGTCGTCTTCGAGTCGGATGATGTCGTCCTCCAGGCAGAGGCCCATCTGCGTCTCGATGATGATCAGGTAGTCCTCGGTGTCGTTCTCGACGCGGTGCACATCGCCCAGCCCAATGAAGAGCGCGTCGCCGGGGTTGATGCGCGTGATGGAATCGTTGAGTGTGAACAGCCCGCTGCCGTAGACGACCACCCAGTGCTCCTTGCGGTGCTCGTGCTTCTGGAGCGAGAGGCGCTTGCCGGGGTAGACCAGGATGCGCTTGACGCGGTACCCCGGTTCGTTGAGGTACTCTTCCCAGCGGCCCCACGGGCGGTTGTCGAACTCGATCATAGCCATGACTTACGAAATCATATGATTTGATAAAGACAGGGCAGAAGATAGCCGTTCCCGCGTGAACACCCGGGTAAATTCGACAGCGAACTTATTCAGTCACCGGGACCTCGACCTCGTAGAACGCCGTCGTGCCGTCGGTCCGGCGCACGCGCATCAGCACGGTGGTCTCTACATCGGTCACCTCGCTGAAGAGGTCGAGCACATCGTCGATGGAGCGCACTTCCATTTGGGCAATGCGCTGGATGACGACATCCCGGGGCAGGCCTGCCACAGCCACCGTGCCTTCGGGGTTGACATAGGCTACGTAGACCCCGTCGTCTACGTTGAAGCGGCGGCGCTGGCGTCCTGAGAGGTCTTGCAGCCCGATGCCCCAGCCCTCTACGTCGAAGCGCTCGGCCTCGGGTGGTGGCGGGTCCATGTCGGGGAGCGGCGCGGGCTGGCGGCGCGGGACGGGTGTGCGCCACTGGCTGTAGGCGGGGTGGTCCAGGCCCAGCAGGCGTACGTCAACGCGGCGGAGTGCACGGCGGCGCCATACCTCCAGGTTGAGCGCATCGCCGGGGCGGTAGCGCGCCACCACGCTCTGCAACTCGTTCGTGGCCCCCACGGACCGGCCGTTGATGGTGAGCACCACATCGCCGGGAAGCAGCCCGGCTTGGTCGGCGGCGCCGCCGGGTTGCACGTTGCGTACCAAGACCCCCGTCACGCGGTCCAGGCCGATACGCCGTGCGATGATGGCGTTGACCTCCTCGATGGTCACGCCCAGGATGCCGCGCCGCACCTCGCCGTAGGCAATCAGGTCGCTCACCACCCGCTGCATCAAGTTAGTGGGTACCGCAAACCCATAGCCCTCGTTCGAGCCCGTCTCGGTGGCGATGGCGGTGTTGATGCCGACTAGCTCGCCCCGCAGGTTGACCAGCGCTCCGCCTGAGTTGCCGGGGTTGATGGCCGCATCGGTCTGGATGAAGTCCTCAATGCCCATTGCCCCTTCGATGATGTCCACGCGGCGTCCTAACGCGCTCACGATGCCGGTGGTCACGGTCGAGGTGAGGCGGAAGGGGTTGCCCACGGCTACGACCCACTCGCCCACCCGCAGCGCATCAGAGTCGCCCAGTGTCAGCACGGGCAGCTCGCTCGCGTTCTCCAGCTTGATGACCGCGAGGTCGGTTGACGGGTCGGTGCCTACCAGGCGGGCGGCATACTGGCGTTTGTCGAACAGCCGCACGCGGATCTCGTCGGCGCCGTCTACCACGTGGTTGTTGGTCACCACGTAGCCGTCGTCGCTGATGAGGACACCGCTGCCCGTGCTCACCTGTGTCTGAAAGTTTCGATGCATCCAGTCGTTCGGTGCGCCACTGGGGCCGTCGCTCTCGACTTGTATGTAGACTACGCTGCCCGTGACCGCGTCCGCCACGCGGGTGAACATCTGGTTCATGGCGCCCTGCGGGGGGATCTCCAGGGCTTGCGGCAGCGCCACCGAGTCGGCCATAGGCAGTTGCGCTCGGGTCACCTCCTGGATGACCACGGGCCGCCCGGTCTGCTGGTTTTGCTGGGCCTGCACAAACAGCATCACCAAGATCCCCAGCAGGAGCCCCACCACCACCAAGCCGATACCAATCAGAACGTTGGTCCGATGCTGTTGCCGTGCCGATGCCATGATGAAGGTGAAGCTGACGTTGAGGGCAACGTGCATCGTTCTGAGCGCCGTTTTGTTTCGATGCACGCCCTGTAATGTTACACGGGCGGTGCGCGCCACGGCGCTGAACCCTGCGATAGAGAAGGCGTTGCCGCGCCGCACCTTACCCGAGCCCCATGCCCACCACCGACGTTCTGTTTGCCCTTACAGGCGATGTGCGCCACAACTCGCGGGCGCTCAAGCAGCTGCGCGTGTTGGGAGCGATGGGTTTGCAGACCACGGTGCTCACGCTGGGAAAGGGGCCCACGCCGCCCGCACTGCCCAACGTGCGCCTGGTCTCTGCCGAGCTGCCGCCCGCGCGTGGCCCCCGGCACTTCTGGAACGTCCACCGCGCGTTCAAGCAGCACGCCGCCCGGTTCTCGGCGCGCGTCTACCATGCCAGCGATCTGTATGTGCTGCACGCGCTGCATCAGGCGCGCCAGCGGCGCCATGCGGGCGCCAAGCTCGTCTACGACGCGCGCGAGTGCTACCCCCACGTGGCGAGCACGGTGGGGCGGCCTTGGGTGAGCAGCGTCTGGACGCGCGTGGAGCGCCGCGGCCTCAAGCACGTAGACGCGGCGTTCACCGTCAGCGATAGCATCGCCGACTGGATGGTGGACACGTACGGGATTCCTCGACCGCAGCTGCTGCACAACGTCCCGGCGTACCAGGCCGTGCGCTCCACAAACTACCTCCGCGAATGCCTCGGCCTCTCCAGCGAGACCGCAGTCGTCCTGCATCAGGGCCAGATGCGCAAGCATCGTGGAGGGGGCTGGCTGGTAGCGGCGATGGCGCATGTGCCCGAAGCGCACCTCGTCTTCCTCGGGCGCGGCGCCGAGCAGCCAGCGCTGGCCGCACGCGCCGAGGCATTGGCGATCGGCCATCGTGTTCACTTCGTCTCGCCTGTGGCACCCGATGCGCTTTTACCCGTCACCGCCTCCGCCGATATAGGCGTTACGCTGTTGGAGGACGTATGCCTCAACCATCGGTATGCGCTGCCCAACAAGCTGTTCGAGTACCTGATGGCCGGGCTGCCCGTCATCGCCAGCGACCTGCCCGAGTGCCGCCGCGTGGTAACGCCCGCCCCCGTGGGACGCGTTGTAGATCCAGCCAACACGGCAGCGTTGGCGGCTACGCTGCGCGAGATGCTTGCCGACCGCGTGGCTTGGCGACAGCGTGTGAACCAAGGCACCCCGTCAGTCTTTGAAACATTTAGCTGGGAAGCTGCATCTCAGCGCCTCACCGAAACCTATGCGGCCCTGCTCAGCAGGGAGATTTTATGAAACGGCTTTTCCTCCTTCTCGCCCTCGCCAGCTTTGGCGCTCTTACCGCGGCTCCTGCCCTCGCGCAGTGGGAGGCGGCGGAAGGGATCAACTGGCTTCCGTTCCAGGAGGCGCTTGCCGAGGCTGAGCGTTCCGGCAAGAAAGTGATGATCGATGCGTACTCGGTGCGTTGCGGGTGGTGCCGCAAGCTCCACGAGGATGTCTACACCGATGAGAGCATCCGCGGGTACGTGAACGAGCACTTCGTGATGACACGCCTCAACATCGACGAGCGCAGCGACACCTTGCGCTACGGCGGCTACGTCTTGCCCTCGGCGCTCCTAGCGGCCTACTGGGGCGCCACCTCCACTCCCACCACGGTGTTTCTCAAAAGCGACGGCGAAGCCATCACAGGACTTCCGGGCTTCCAAAAAGTAGACTTTTTTCTCGACGTGATGGCGTACATCGCCTCTGACGCTGTGTTCACGCAGCCCTTCGATGCGTATCAGGAGGAGCAGGGCAATGCGCCTGCCAGCGGCGGGCGGTAGTGCAACACACCGCATCCAAGCAAGCCAAACGGGCAAGACGATGATGAGACAGGTGGCGCTGAGTCTGGGCATCCTAGTGGTGCTGACTGCGTGCAGCACCGAGGAGCAGACCTCGGGCAGCGAAGTCACCCCAGAGACCGCCGTACGTGCCACCGAAGTGCCACTGGCCGAAGCCGGGCCCGATGCCAGCCAAGCCGCCGAGGGCATTGAGTGGCTTCCGTTCCAAGACGCGCTGGCCGAAGCAGAACGCACCAACAAAAAGATCTTGGTGGATGTCTATGCGCCGTGGTGCGGGTGGTGCCGCAGGCTCCAGGACGATGTCTACACCGACGATGCCGTGCGGGCCTACGTCAACGAAACGTTTGTCATGACCCGGCTAGACTTGGATCAGGCGGAGGACACGCTCGACTTCAGAGGCTACACGCTGTCATCGCAGATCCTGGCGTCGAGTCTGGGCGCTGCGTCTACGCCAACCACCGTCTTCCTGGCGCCAGACAAAGAGTACATTACGCGGCTCCCCGGCTTTCACCAGCCCGCGTTCTTCCAGCAGGTGCTCGCGTTCGTCGGCTCGGATGCCGTGTATGAGACCACGTTTGACGACTACCTCGACGCCCAGGGGACGTCGGTGGAAGACCTTCAGGGTCCGTAGCCGAACCGTCACTTCTTGGCGCGACGTTGCCCTCGGGGCTTCTGGCGCCCAAAGGCATCGGGTGCAGCGTGGATCGTCCGTGTCTCATGTGTGGGCAGGTCAGCAGGCTTGATATCGCCGTGCTGGCGCCCGAGATCTTTGCGCGGGCGGACCTCTTCCACAGCGGCGTAGACAATGCCCGGCCCATCCACAGACAGTGCCGCGATGCGCTCGGCGTCATCCTCGGTATAGCTGATAAAGAAGTTAGGCTCATCGGTGCCTTGCTTCCCCATCCGCCACTCCAACTCTGTGATCGCGGCTGGTGACATGTCGCGCAAGATTTTGCCTCGCCCGAATAGCCCTTTTTTGACTACCTGGATACGATCATGCCCGACGACAAGCGCGGCCGACTGGCCTTCGGCCTTACATTTGAATGATTGAGACATATACTACACGTATCGTAGAGCGAACAGATCGAAAAAATAAAGGCCTACAGAACAGATAACGGATAAAACCTAAAAGAAAGTCCGCGCTGAATTGTGAAAATAGCTGGTGCGCTGGCAGGTAAGGTACACCATACCATGCAGAATAACCTACCAGCCGCCGCCTGCGCCGCCGCCGCCGAAGCTCCCGCCGCCGCCGAAGCTCCCGCCGCCGCCGAATCCGCCGAATCCGCCGCCGCCAAACCCACCGCCACTGCTGCCACCACCGAATCCGCCGCCGCCCCAGATGACGACGGGCGGTCCGCCACCGTGCCTGCGATAGCGCTGCCCCCCCTTTCCGCCGCCTGATCGCAGGTTGGAGACGACGAAGAAGAGGATGATGAAGACGAGGAACAGAAGCTCGGGGTCGATGGGGAGTCCCTGCGCATCGCGGGGGAGGTCGTCTGCCTGAAACTCGCCTTCGGCAGCGGCGATGAGCGCGTCGGTAGCTTCCGAAAGGCCACCATAAAACTGGCCTTGCCGGAAGGCGGGCGTGATGATGTTGCGGATGACGCGCGCCGCGAAGGCGTCCGGGATGGTGCCCTCCAGCCCGTACCCGGTGGCGATGAACACGCGGCGCTCCTCGCGGGCGACCAGGATCAGCAGGCCGTTATCTTTGTCG
>JBCCMF010000168.1:0-10032 GCA_039026435.1 Bacteroidota bacterium | reverse complement strand
TGGGGCGCAACGCTGAACTAGAGCGCATCGCCAGCCGCGACGACCGCACGCAGAATGCCGTCGAAATCAGCGGGGCCGCAACGCGTAACATTGAGCTACAGAACCTCCACCTCGCACACGTAGCCACGGGAGTCTATATCCGCGATCAAGCGCAGGACGTCACTATCGGCGGTATTGGCGATGCGGTCGTGGGCGTTATAGAAGCGACAGGTAATGGCTTTACGTCGCGCGCGATGCTTCTAGAGAACGTCAGCGACATCGTGCTGCGCAACCTGGACGTGCGCAACAACAGCGGCACTGGAATCAGGATGGAATCTGTGGCCGATGTGACGCTCGAGAACTCGCGCCTGTACGATAACGGGCCTACAGCCAGGGCGCCCACCGCGCAAGCTGGCATCCGGATGGAAGAAGCGACGCGCGTGTCGATCTTCGGCAACGATATCCAGGGCAACCCGCACGGCATGTACATGATCAACGTCACCGACAATCAGGTGGCGCAGAACACCATCGCCGACAACCGCTTTGGCGGCATCGTGGTGCGCGGCGAGCGCAACGACCTCCGCCAGAACCGCATCACCGCCAACGGCGGCGACGGCATCAGCGGCGTAGTAGGCCATCGCTTCCGCGCCACCATCACATTCGCCAACCGCGGCTCCCAGTCCATCATCCGTGGCGACGCGCGTGACCCGTTCAGGGTGCTTGCGCCGCCAGAGAGCATCGTGGATGTGTTCGAGGACCTCGATGGCGAGGGCAATACTTACATCGGTTCGGCACGGGTGTACGACGGGCGTTTCGAGGTTGTGTCGACGGTGCTGTTCGCCAACCCGGCCAAGCTCACGGCGCTCGTGACTACGCCCGAAGGCGCCACATCACCCTTCGAACGGCCGAATATCCAAGCCGTGTGCACGATGAGCTGTGAGCAGTTCGTGTACGTGAGCCAGGAGGACGACCGGACGCAGCTGAAGCTGGCGCGGGGCAGAACCAACGTCACGCTGTACACAGGCACCAGCGGCGAGCAGGTGACTACGCCGCATATAGCACCCAATGGCACGCATGTCGTCTTCGTCTCCGACCAAAGCGGAACCCCGCAGCTCTGGCTCACCGACGGCAGCAGCAGCACAGCGCTCCCGCTGGAAGGCGTGGCAGTGGCCGATCCGGCATGGTCGCCCGACGGGCGGCAGCTGGTCTTCGTCGGCGAGCGCGATGGGCAGCGCGACCTCTACACCGTCGCTATCGACCTGGAGGCACGCACGCTGGGCGAGCCCGTCCAACTGACGAACGATGCCGCCATCGAGGCCGATCCGCACTGGTCGCCCGACGGCGCGCTCCTCGCCTTTACGTCTGATGCCGAGGGTACAGCCAGCCTCTACACGTCTCGGCCTGATGGCACGGAGCCCGTGCGCCGGACAACCGGGGGAGCTGCGAGCAGCCCGGCATGGTCGCCTGAAGGCACATCGTTGGTCTATGTGCAGGGCGTGCCTACTGGCGGTCAGCAGCTGCGCCAGCTCGTGTTGGCCGACGGCACTGACGAAGCGCTGACTGACGGCTCCACGGCTGACCGGGCACCCACCTGGACGCTGGATGGCGAGCGCCTCCTGTTTGTATCCGACCGCGATGGCGAAGCGCGCTTCTACAGCTTCGACGTGACGACCCAAACGGTCCGGTCCCTGTCGCTGCTGTTGCTGGGCAGGCCTGATGCACCCGATGCAGGCCTGCCCTTCCCGGGCACCCTCTGATCCTGATCATCCCGTACCCTCAGATACCCATGCGCTACCTTCTCGCCCTGTGTATGCTCGCGCTGACCGTGCAGGCCCATGCCCAAGACGCCCGCCTCTACTTCGACGTCGCCACGCAAGACCCCGCCGACGACACCGTTCGCGCTACGCTCTTCGTGGAGGGCACTGTGCTAGCCGGGCTGGTAGACGTCGCCCTCGCCTACGACGCGCGCAACCTCCAGCTCGAAGCCGTCGAGCCCGCTACGTTTCCGGGGACCGATGCGCTGCTCGCCGCCTCCCCCGATCGGCTGCCTGACAACGACGGGACTCTCCGCCTAACCACGCTGTTTGCCACAGGTCTACAGCCCGAAGCAGCCGTCGCGCACCTCACGTTCTCAGTAGTAGAAGACGCCGACTTAGGCATCTCGACCTTGCAAGTGCGGTCGGCCACAGTGACCGATGTGGAGGGCATCGGGCTGAGCATCACGGCAGAGGATGGCATGTTGGTACTCTCCACCGATGTGGAGGACGAGGACGTCCCGAGCGCGTTCGCGCTGCATCCGAACTATCCGAACCCGTTCAACCCGAGCACGACGCTGCGCTACGACCTCCCTGAGGCGCATCAGGTCCGCTTGGAGGTGTACGACATCCTCGGGCGGCGCGTGGCCCTGCTGCTCGACGGCCAGCAGGCCTCCGGCGCCCATCGCACAACGTGGGACGCGCCTACCTTTGCCAGCGGCGTCTACTTCGCTCGCATGACGGCCACAAGCCTAGCCACGGCACAGCAGCAGGTGAAGGTCCAGAAGATGCTGTTGGTGAAATAAAATCAGGTGATGTGGCTAAAAAATTAGCATTGCAGCGTAACCTCATGCGAAAACTTGGCGTAGCCCGTTAAGTCTGTGCTCTCCTCACACGCCTCAGCCCCTCTCTGATGCTTCGCAACTACCTGACGGTTACCCTTCGCTACCTTCGCCGCCAAAAAGGCTACACCGTTCTCAACGTGCTGGGGCTCTCCGTGGGCATGGCAGCTTGCCTGCTGATCCTCTTCTTCATCGCCAACGAGCGGCAGTTCGACAGCCAGCACAGCCTCGCCGATCGCCTCTACCGCGTCAACGAGATCCAGACCTTCGGCGGCAAGGCGCCGCAACACGTCGCGCTGTCGATGTACCCGATGGGGCCGACGATGCAGGAGGACTTCCCGGAGGTCGAAGCCTTCGCCCGCATCCTTGGCGTGAACAACGTATGGCAATACGAGGAGAGGACGATCACGCTGGACCAGACCATCCAAACCGACCCAGCGTTTCTGGACTTGTTCGACTTTCCGCTGCTGGCCGGCGATGCAAGCCAACTCCTCCGAACGCCCGATGATGTCATCCTGACCGAGTCGGCGGCACACGCGTTCTTTGGCAATCAGCCCGCGATGGGCAAAACGCTGCTGAATCCGGATGGTCGAGAAGCGGTGGTGCGCGGCATCATGGCGGATGTCCCCGACCAGTCGCATCTCCAGTTCGACGCGGTCTTCGCCATACCAGCCGAGAACGACGCGCAGCGGATGCAGAACTGGGGCAGCAACTGGCTGAACACGTACCTCCTCCTCACTCCCGGCGCCGACATGGACGCGCTCAACGCGAAGTTCGACGATTACCTGGTGCGCCATGCGGGCGAGCAGATGCTGGACATGTACGAGCTGTACTTGCAGCCGTTCAGCGATATCCACCTCGGGTCGATGCACATCACGCACGATTACCGCAACTGGAAGAAGTTCGACGGTACCTATCTGGGCGTGTTCGCCATCCTCGCGCTGCTCGTGCTTGGCATCGCCATCATCAACTTCACCAACCTCGCCACGGCGCAGGCCGCCAAGCGCGCCAAGGAAATCGGCGTGCGCAAGTCGATGGGCGCCCTGCAGGGTCAGCTCCAACGGCAGTTCGTGGGCGAGGCGCTAGTCCTGGCGGTCTTCTCAGCGGTACTCGCAGTGGTACTCACGGCCGCGGCGCTGCCCATCGTTGAGTCGATCAGCGCGCGGGATTTCGACCTCGGCCTGCTAGGCCAGCCGCTGTTCTGGCTGGCGGCCGTGGGTGGCGTGTTGCTCGTGGGCCTGCTGGCTGGTGGCTACCCCGCTTGGGTAATCTCGGCCTTCCAGCCCGTGCTCGTGCTCAAAGGGCAAGGCGTGGGCAAAGCGCGGCGCTCCGTCCTGCGCAATGTGCTCGTCGTTGGGCAGTTCGGCGTCTCCATCGCGCTCATCGTGGGCACGCTGGTGGTGGTGCGGCAGCTCGACTACATGCAGACCCGCGACCTCGGCTTCGACATGGAGCAGGTCATGCTGGTGCCGATGAGCAGCGAAGCCAACGACAACTACCGCACGATGAAAGCCGAGATTGAGCAACTGCCGGGTGTGCAGGCCGTGACCGCGTCGGCGCAGCGGCTCGGGAATAACATGCACCAGGCGGGCATCCGCGTGGAAGGCCGCGAGGACGGCATCGGCCCCTCGCACATGCGCGTCGATTACGGTTACTTCGCCTTCCACGGCATCGACATCGTAGACGGGCGCGACTTCTCGGAAGAGCGCGAAGCCGATCAGAATGCCAACAGCTTCATCATCAACCGGGCGATGGCCAACGAACTGGGCTGGACCGATCCGGTGGGCAAGCAGATGCAGTTCGGCTTTATCGACGAGCCGGGATATGTAGTCGGTGTTGTGGACGATTTCAACTTCAACTCGCTGCATCACGTCGTGGAGCCGCTGGCGGTTAACGTAAACCCCGAGACCTTCTTCGGCGAGCTCTCCATCCGCCTCGACGGCGGCGATCCCACCGAGACCATTGCCGCCGTGCAGGCGCTGTGGCCCTCGTTTGTTACCGATCGGCCGTTCAACTACAGCTTCCTCGACGATCACCTCGCCGAACTCTATACCTCCGACCAACAGGTGGGTCAGGTGGTGCGCAGCATTGCGCTGCTGTCGATCCTGATCGCCTGCCTGGGCCTGTTCGGCCTCGTGTCTATTGTCACCGAGCAACGCACCCGCGAGATGGGCATCCGCAAGGCGTTGGGCGCCACCGAAGTGGGCCTGGTGCAGCTCATCGCTAAGGACTTCGCCGTGCTCGTCGCGGTCGCCTTCGTCGTGGCCGCCCCGCTGACGTACGTGTTGATGCAGCGCTGGCTCGACAGCTTCGCCTTCCGCATCGACATCGGCGTGGGCGTCTTCCTGCTCGCAGGCAGCCTCGCCCTACTTCTGGCGATGCTCACCGTCAGCTACCGGGCCATCAAGACCGCTCGCGTGAATCCGGTGTATGCGCTCCGGTACGAATAATCAACTAGGCTTGGCGCGATGCCCTCCAACAGCTGAATGTTCGAAATCAAAGTGGGAGAAAAAGCACTTGGCTGGACAGTTCTTCAGGATCGCCTAGCTTCACAATTAACTCAAGGTCCCGAATGCACCTACCGATGGATATGCGCAGTTGATGTGCGTAGACAATCCCAGCGAATGCTTGCTTGGCCGTTTGTCGCAGGGCGGCTTCGATTAGGAAGTCATCGTCTTGGCTGAAGAGCACGCGCTCAAGTGCTGTGGACCGGTCTAGCAAAGCCCCATCATCGAGTGTCTGTGCACCGTCGTCCTGCGCGGTGAGCACGTCCACGCCACGCAAACGGAGCCCTGTGGAAATAGCACGTGGTACGTGATGATCCATGTAGAGCGCGATGGGCATCAGCAGAGCCCTTGCGCCCTGATGCGTGCCCGTAGCGCAGAGGGGCGTGCGCGTAGCTGGGCCTCGTCTACACGGGCTAGGCGCCGCGCAATGTCAGCGTCGAGCGCTTCGCGATGGTCCCAGTAATAGGCCAAAGCTGAATGGATCTGGCCAAGCGTGAGATGTGGGTGTTGGAAGTGCAGTTCTTCAGGGCTCCAACCGTACGCTTGTTGATCAATCACGAGCTCCACAACCTTCGTGGTTGTCCCAGCAAGGACGGGCGTATCGGAGGCATCCAGGAGGATATGTTCGTACCGAGTCTGCGTTAGTGGCATTGCAGGTAGCAAGAATTGCACGGAGAAGGTGGCTCGCTACAACCCTCGCACGGCATTCCAGTTGCAAGACCAGCCGCTGTACCGTCTCGTGAAGGCGCACGGTTGCTTAACGGCCGCCGGCGCGACGCTCTACCCACAGCGTGACTGGCCCATCGTTGACGAGGTGCACGTCCATCATGGCGCCGAAGCGTCCCGTGTGGACGAGTTGGCCGAGCAGGCCTGCCAAGTCATCCACGAACGCCTCATACATCGGCTCAGCCAGTTCAGGACGCGCCGACTCGATGAACGACGGGCGGTTGCCTTTGGCCGTGTTGCCGTAGAGGGTGAACTGGGAGACCACCAGCACGCTGCCCCCCACATCGCGTATGGAGCGATTCATCCGTCCCTCTTCATCGGGGAAGATGCGGAGGTTGGCGCACTTACGCGCTACCCACTTGCGCTCGCGCTCGGTATCGGTGGTGTGGATGCCGAGCAAGATGAGCAAGCCCGGCCCGATGGCGCCGACGGTATCCCCGTCGATCTCGACGCGCGCTTCGTTGACCCGCTGGATGAGCGCAACCATGCTTTACCTCGCGTAACGGCGTTGAAGGAAGGCGACGAAGGCGCGCACAGCCCGACCGCGATGGCTGATGGCGTTCTTCTCCTCGCGGCTCAGTTCGGCAAACGTACAGTCGTAGCCTACAGGTTGGAAGAGGGCGTCGTAGCCAAAGCCGCCATCACCACGCTCGGCATCAAGGATGTGCCCTTCGCAGACCCCCTCAAAGTAATGTGTGCCCTCCTGCTCTACAAAGGCGATGACCGTTCGGAAGCGTGCCGCACGATTGCCGTGTCCGTCGAGCTGTGCAAGCAAGTGGCGGCGGTTGTCACCATCAGTGGCGTCGGGGCTTGCAAAACGCGCCGAATGGACGCCGGGCTGGCCGTCCAGAGCCTCCACTTCGAGGCCTGTGTCGTCGGCCAACGCGGCGAAGCCTGTGTGAATAAAAAGGGCCTCGGCTTTTTTGTGGGCGTTGCCCTTGAGGGTGGGCGCGTCTTCCTCCACCAAGGGCGCATCAGGGAAGTCGCTGACGGCGTGAAGCGTCAGGGGAAGCTGATTAAGTAAACTACGCATTTCCTTAACCTTCCCGCTGTTTCGAGTTGCCAGTACAAGAGAGTAACGAGTGTGCATATACAGTGTGTTGGCAGTGAACATGAAAAGAAGCACTAGAAAAAGTGTAACACCTAGCCGATCCTCCCGTACAGAGCATCTGTGTTCAAAACGCGCTTTACCCATTTAAACCATTCACGCTTCAAGGGAGGGAAACCATGAAACGTCTGTCCAAAATCGCCTTCGGGCTCGCTATGTTTGTCTTGGCCCTCGCGCCGCTGAATGTACAAGCAGAAGCCACTTACGCCAATACTGACTGGGCAAATCTTCAGCAGCAGCTCATCACGTCGCTAGATTCGCCCGTCGAAAGCATCCAGGTTTCTGCGATGCAACACATTGTATTTTTCTCGACAAACTTCTCTGAGAATGTCAACTTCCGCTCCAGCACCGATACGCTGATGCGCATCTACACCGACCATGAGGACGAGCGCATGCGTGTGCTGGCCCTGCAGGCCCTCAACGCCATCGGTGGCTACATCATCATGGAGCAGTTGGCTGACCACGTGGAGACCGAGTCGTCGGAACGCGTACGCAAGCTGACGAAGGCCGTGCTGGCCAATTACTACCGCGCATAAGTACCCAGTGCTTGTGCACAGGTCTATCCCTGCCGACGGGCTCACCCCTCGTCGGCAGGGTTGTTTTTTTTTGCTGTTTTACGTAGCTTGTAAAGCTATCCAAAGCCCTTTTTGAACCTCAACATACGTCACAGGAGAGAGTAGCCTTGTCCGTAGGAATCAAAGTACGAGATAACGAGTCCATCGACCGCGCCTTGCGCCGGTTCAAGCGTGCTGTCAACCGCAGCCGCGTGCTGCGCATCTACCGTTCCAACATGGCCTTCACCAAGCCCTCGGAAGAGCGCCGCCTGGCTAAAGAGAAGGCACTTCGCAACGCGCGCAAGCGTCGCCGCTACTGATCCAAGCGGCTGATTGACCACTCAGGCGCCGCTGGTGCTGCTCAATACTCTCTCTTGAGAAACGAGAGAGGCCGTCGTAGGGGTGTTCCACGCATGTGGGGCATCCCTTTTCTTGTACCGCTGTATTTGGTTTCACCGAAGAAGGACGCCGAGCGCTGTCTGTAGCGCCCTCACGCGTCTGCCATTGACGCCGAAGTCACTGTAGCCCACGCGGCTGTTGCTGCGCAGGTGTAAGGCTGTGCCATCGTTGTGCGATTCAATCACAACGGTGACGTCGTCCTGAAAGGCAAACGCGTTGTACACGGCTTCGAGTCGGTTGTCGGCACCAGCGTAGCTGGCCGCGCCCGTTTCCTGAAAGGCGTCGAGGACGGCCACACGGACCGCAGTGGGGGCCTGGGCGTAGAGCCACGTCACACGCACGCAGTTCGGTGCGGCGGAGCAGGCAGGCAGCGGGTTGTCTGGGCTGTCTGGGTCAGAGGGGAAGTCGGCACGGTTGGTGTCGAGCCAGCGCGAAGTGGCCAGCAGGCCAACGATGCCCAGCGCGACCACGCCAGTCACTTTGAGTAAACCTTTCACGGGTCAGATCGGGAGAGCTAGAATAACAGGATGTCCGTTCAAAGGCAGATGGTGCAGCGGGTTCAGCCGAGATCGTGAAGCCTTCGTCCCGGGTGCACCTTTGGAACGCAGTCCTGCGGGCGTGCATTCGAGCCCCACCGCCCATCCACTCGACGCTACATGACGGCCTCCGATGTCGCGCTCTTCGGCAAAGACGCCACGCCGCGCATCGTGGATGTGCAGCGGCTCCGCTCAGACCGTGATACCGATCCTGCCGCCGTCCGCCTCTACATCCGTAGCGCCGACGGCACGCAGGTCACGTCGGAAGATGCGCCGCTCTATCCGTTCTTCTTTTGCGCCGATGTAGCCCTGCTGCGCGACTTCGACCGCTCGCGCTACCGCTTCCAGCCTCTCCACGGCGATAACTACTACCGCCACCTCGTTGTCTTCACGCGCTGGCGCGATTACTGGGACGCCATCCGCCACATCGAGCGCGTCACTGAGCGCGCGCAGGGCCGCCCCGAGGAACTCTACCTCATCAACAACCCGGCCCAGCAGTACCTGATGCAGAGCGGCCGCACGTGCTTCACCGACATGGCGTTCGACGACCTGCACCGCCTCCAACTCGACATCGAAGTGGCCTCATCCGCAGGCTTCCCCGATGCTGAGCGGCCCGAGGATGAGATCATCATCGTCGCGCTCTCCGACAACCGCGGCTGGCAATCGCTGTTGCACATGGCGCCGGAGGTGGAGGTGCCGCACGGCATAGGCTTCGAGACGGAGGCTGACCTGCTGCGCCATCTCGTAAACGTTCTTCGCGAGCAGGACCCCGATGTGATTGAGGGGCACAACTTCTATGCGTTCGACGCGCCGTACGTCATGACGCGGTGCAAACGCTACGGCATCTCGTTCGCCATCGGCCGTGACGGCAGCGAACCGCGCTCGTTCCCGTCGAGCATGCGCTTCGCCGAACGCACCATCGACTTCCCCGCGCTCGACATCGCCGGGCGGCACGTGGTGGACACGCTGTTTCAGGTGATGAGCTTCGATTTGTTCAAGCGCAACATGCCGGGCTACAGCCTCAAGGTAGCCGCGCGCTACTTCGGCTTTGCGCCCGAGGGCCGCACCTACGTGGCGGGCGACGCCATCGCGGGCGTCTGGCGCTCCGACCCGAAGCGGTTGCTGGACTACGCGCTCGACGATGTAATCGAGACCGAACGGCTGGCGCGGCACCTCTCCGGCTCCACGTTCTACCTCACGCAGATGCTGCCCATGACCTATGGGCAGGTGGCGCGTACTGGTCCGGCGTCTAAGATCGAGTCGCTGTTCGTGCGCGAGTACCTGCGGCAGCGGCACGCGCTGCCCAAGAGCGAGTGGGGCAGCCAAGCCGTCGGCGGCTACACCGACGTCTTCATCACCGGCGTCGTAGGCCCCGTCGTCTACGCCGATGTAGAGAGCCTCTACCCGAGCATCATGCTCAACTACGACGTGAAGCCTCGCCGCGACACCCTCGGCCTCTTCCCTGATTTGCTCCAACGCCTCACCGACCTGCGCTTCGAGGCCAAGGGCGAGATGCGCCGCGCCACCGATGCCAACCTCCGCGCCGAGCTGGATGCCCGGCAGACCTCGTACAAGAACCTAATCAATTCGTTTTACGGCAACCTCGGCTTTAGCCTCGCCGCGTTCA
>JBCCMF010000167.1:0-10072 GCA_039026435.1 Bacteroidota bacterium | reverse complement strand
TCTCATCGGAGGACAGCGCTACCGACTCAGGCTGCCGAGGCACGACAGTTCTCGCTTGGATGGATGTGCCGCCGCGCTCCACCGTGAGCCGGAACGCGTCGCCCTCGGCTACCACCAAGTCGGTACCGGCGTAGTGGTAGAAGCCATCGCTGCCGGAGGATACAAGCGGGAAGACCACGCCGTCGCGTGTCAAGGTCACGGTGGCGTCGTTGACGGGTACCTCCAGCGAATCGGCTGCGTCCAGCGCGGCGAGGGGGATGGCCTCGGTGACGCGGATGTTGTCCACGGGCTGATCGGTAAAGAGGAAGGCTTCGACCACCAGTTCAGGCGCATCGGAGGAAGCATCGACCGCGTCGCACCCCGCCAGGAGGAGGAGGCCGAGCAGTGCCGTCAGCAGCGTCTTGGGCATAGCAGTCACAGGTCTACACGTAGCGAAAGGTTGGGGGTGAGGCCGAGGAACGACACGTCGGTAGTCACGAAAGGCGTCTGCGTCAGGTCGAACTCCCGGTACCAGACATTCGTGCGGTTGTACAGGTTGAAGAGCGAGATGCCCACGTCCACCTCGGCCGTCTGCACGGGGAAGCGGTAGTGGACCGACGTATCCAGCCGATGGTAGGCGGGCAGGCGCTCGCCGTTTTTCTGGCCCACATGGATGTAGCTCTGCTCCGTGCCATCGAGCAGCGTGATGGCGTACTGCGACTCGGGCGTGGTGTAGGGCTTGCCCGTGGCCAGCGTGAAGGTCGTCGAGAGGCTCCAGCGGTCGCCCAGGCGCGAGCTTTGCACCAGCTTCAGCTCGTGGCGCTGGTCGTGCAACGCCGGGAACGGGTCGCCGTCGTTGAGGGCGGGGAAGGTGTGCTCCACCTCGGCCAACGTGTAGGAGAGCCACCCCGTAGTGGCGCCGAACTTCCGCTGCACCAGCACCTCCAGCCCGCGCGCCACGCCGGTACCGCCGAAGAACAAGTTGCTGCTCTCGAAGTCGGCATCGCCGCGTTGGAAGCGGAGCGAGAACTCCGAGAGGCCCGTCAGGTCCTTGTGGTACGCTTCCACATCAAAGAGCCAGTTGGGCGCGTCGTACGCGATGCCTGCCAGGTAGTGCGTGGAGCGCTGGACGCCCACGTCCTCGCCGTCGGCCAGCAGCCAGAAGTCGCGCGCGCCCTCGGTCACGTTTTCGTTGACGACGCGGGCCACAAACTGATGGTAGCGCCCTACCCCCGCCTTCACCTTGAGCCGATCCGTCACGTTGAGCTGAGCCGACAGCCGAGGCGCCAGCACGGTCTCCTCCGTCACATCGTAGTGCGTCAGCCGCAGGCCGCCCGTCACGGTGAAGGCACTGCCGGGCGACCAGGTATCCTGCAGGTAGCCGGCCACCACCTGCCCGCTTTGGTCCGTGTCGAGCACCCGCAGCGTGTCGTTCCGCGTCAGCTCGTACTGGACATCCGTGCGCGTAAACTGGAACCCGAAGCCCAGCTTGTGGGCCGGACTCGCCGTCCACTCGTTGTCGAGGCGGACCGAAAAGTCAGAGAGCGTGTTGTCCTCCAGGCTCCCCAGCGCGCGGCTGAACTCGGCCGTGTCGGCATCGGCGCGGATGCTCTCCAGCAGCGAGGCGCTGACGTTCTCGGAGAAGTATTCGGTGTACGACACTACGCTGTTCGAGAACAGCCGAGGCGCCCACTGCCGCGACCACTTGCCGCTCACACCCAGGTTGCCCCACTGCGTCACGTCGGAGATGTCGTTTAGGATGGTCGTGGCCACCTCCTGGCCGTCGCCAAACGCCGTGCTCGTAAAGCGCGACTCGTCCAGGTTGTCCTGCCCGTTATACACGCTCAGCGCGAGCACATCGCTGTTGGTGGGGCGCACCGTGACCTTGGCATTGACGTCGTAGAAGTAGAAATCGGGTTGGACTACCGCCTGGCCAGGTCCAGCAAAAGCGGCACCAAAGGCCCCTCCGTTGCTGGCCTCTGGTGTGGCCTCGTCGCCCGTCAGCGTCTCAAAGATCGAGTTGTACACGCCCGTCTGGATCAGGTCAGTGTAGGAGCGGCGCGCACTCACGAGCACGGTGGCCCGTCGGCCCAGCGGCGCCTCCACCACTGCCGACGCGCTGAGCAGGTTGACGCCCACGCCCGCCCGCAGGTCGTTGGCGCCGCTCTTTCCGGTGAGGTCCACGACGCTGGAGGTGCGGCCGCCGTACGCCGCTGGGAAACCGCCCTTGTACACCTGCACGTCTTTGATCGCATCCGCGTTGAAAGCGCTGAAGAAGCCGAAGAAGTGGTCCACGTGGTAGACGGTCATGCCATCGAGCAGCACCAGGTTCTGATCGGGCGTGCCGCCGCGCACGAACAGCCCCGACGAGCCCTCGTTGCTGCCGCTGATGCCGGGCAGCAGTTGCAGCGAGCGGAAGATGTCCACCTCCCCGAAGCTGGGCAGCGCGGCCAGCTCGCGTGGCGACACGGTGATCTGGCTGATCGACTGCGCCGTCTGCATCATCTCGTACTGCTCGGCGGTCACGAAGACCTCGCCCAACTCGGCTTCGAGCGGGTCCAGCCGCACCTCCAGCGGGTCGGGGTTCGGTTGGGCATCCACCGTCAGCGTCTTGGTCTGGAAGCCGATGTAGGAGACACTGAGGCGGTGCGGCCCCAGCGGTACCTTCAGCAGCACAAACCGCCCCTCCACGTTGGTGGCCGCCCCGATGTCCAGGCTGTCGATGCGGACGCTGGCATACGGCAGCGTCTCGCCTGTTTCGGCGTCGAGCACGATGCCCGAGATGGTCGTGTGTGACTGGGCCTGGGCCAGCGTTCCGGTGCCCATGACGAGGGCACAGGCTAGCAGCAGCCAGCGTACTTTCCACGATGTGGCCATGCGCGCGTAGGCAGTTTGGGTTGCGAGGACCCGCACCGAGCGCCCGTGCACACAACGTTGCCAGGCTACTCCCGTGCGGATGACGGTTGAGCGCGCCTAAGATGAGGAGGAGAGGACCCACCGGATGTCCAGCCGAGCGTATGCGGATGTCCAGAAACATGCATCCGGTCAGTTTATCGGGCTGGATGCACCAGATGAGAACCTGCGAAGAGGCGCCGAGGGTGAACGCCCGCCTCAGTACACGGCAGCGCTTTTGCGGAAAGCGCCGGGCGTTGTGCCTGTGACTTTTTTGAAGGCCGTATAGAAGGCCGAGCGTGACTTGAAGCCAGCCTCACCCGCGATACCGTCGATGGTGAGATGTTGCCACTCGGGAGCAAGCAGCATCTGTTTTGCGGCCTCTACTCGGTAGCTGTTCACGAAGTCCATGAAGTGCTGATCCAGCTTCTCATTGACCACCTGCGAGACGTACCTGTGGGGAATGCTGAGGGCAGCAGCCACATCCCGAAGGGTGAGTTCCTGCTGCAGATACGGCTTCTGTTCGTCGAAGTGCGCCAAAAGCGCAGCCAGATGACTTTCTTTCTGCGTGTCGTCCAGTTGTGAGCCTTCATACTTCGCTTTGCTGCTGGTCTCTTCGGTAAGGCGCAGCGCCGACGGGATGCCGTGAAATACGGTGGGCCGCACCAAGGCGATGAACACCAGGGTGCTCATGAACGCAGTCAAGCTGATGGCCGCAAAGGGCCGATACGCTTCCGGGAAGGCGAACAGCCCCAAGAGAAAGAGGAGCACCACCACCAAGCCCGTGAACCACTTGAGCCAGCGGATGCGCGTCGCGTCGCCAAAGGAGGCGACTTGGGTGATGTGTGTTTCGTATCGACGGATCCAGATGAACGCCGCCACGGCATATGCACTGGTCACAATAAAGCCAATACGGATCTCAGGCACGGCGCTTCGGAAAAGCTGACGGTCGATGTAGCTGTCTACATAGGCTGCCCGTAAGTCAGCGTCTACGAAGAGCAGCGGGATCAATAAGGTGAGGTGGAGGAGAGCGGGGACGGCATGCAGCAGCCGAGAGCCCTTGAACAGGTAGTGGGTATCTACCGATGTGCGGATGTAGAAGTAAATCATCGGCCCGAGGAGCAGCGCCAGCGCGCCCCAGGCATGGATGACACCATAGGGCGCGTCTCTGGGGGTCGCCCCTCCGAACCCTTGGCTAACGGCTAGCATCATCAGCGTAAGCAGGCCGATGACGCCGCCAAAGAGTCGGTTGGAGGTCCGATTTCCTCTATGCCAGAAGAAGCTGGCCACGCACAGCAGCAGCCCTTGCAGCGCTCCTGCCAATACGATGAGCTGAGGCGCTGAAAAAATGGGGTCTAGGTTCATAGCGCTGCGCAGAGATGCTGTGTCACTGATCGGCCATGAGCGGCGTGAGGAACGCGAGGATCTCGGCCTCCACCTGATCCGTGGTATTGGGCGACATGTAATCGCCTGCGATGACGTGGTCGTACTGGTCGGCGGAGTTGAGCACCTGCACGCTGTCTTTGCGGCTTGCACCAAGCGCCGGATAGATCCGCTCGATGTTGGGCGGGCTGATGACCGCATCGTCGGGCGAGTAGATCATCAGTGTGGGGGCCGTGATCTGGGCGTGGTTGGTGCCCGTAGCCAAGTCGACGGCCTGGATGAACGAAACGAGCGCGTCGCTCCGGTACTCGCGCGACCAGTAGTAGTCGCGGTTGACGTCGCCCGTGAGGCTGCTCCACCGCTCGCCGATGACGGCCCGCACGATACGCCGCGCCCACGGCAGCTTCGACACGGTGCGCAGGCTGTTTTCGCTGTCGGTATCGCGGATGCCATAGGCGGGCGAGATGAGCACCATCGCGAACAGGTCGGCGGCTTCGGGCTGCGCGGCGAACCACGTCGTCAGCGCGCCGCCCATCGACGTGCCCATCAGGATGACGCGCTCGCCAATCTGCTGCCCGATGCGGTAGGCCTCATGCACGTCGTTCACCCAATCCGTAATGGTGGCCTCGCCCATTGGATCAGGGCCTTCTTGGCCGTGGCCGCTCAGCCGCGCGTAGTGGAGGTTGGCGCCGATTTGCTGGCCCAACGAGTCGGCGAGCGGGTAGGTCTCACCCCGCGTCGCGCCGAAGCCGTGGATATAGACGATGCTGTACGGCGTCTGCTGGTTAACGCCATCCGCCCACACGACGGCGCGCTCGGTGCCCGGTCGAAGGCCCTCAACAGCTGCTTCTTCCGCCGCGAGGTAGCCCTCGAGGTCGTCGGGAAGGTCAACAGGCTGCAGGGTCACGTCGCTGACGGCGCGCGGCCCCGCGACGAACGTGATGGCGCCAAGGCCGACGAGGATGCCGAGGGCAGCCAGGGCTTTTTTCATGAGGTTGGATGGAGAAAGATGAGGTGGTGCGACGCCTCAACGGACGATAGCGCCATCGGCTCCGAGAGGCGGGTCAGGTCGCTGGTACGCGAGATCTTCACGCGCAGACGCCGATGCTTTACGGACGCGTCACACCACCGCGGAATGCTGAGGGTACTTGTACCGTTACAACCTTGCTTTATGGGCAGCCTTGCCCGGCCTCCACGGCCCTTCTCCTCTCCGTAGTTCATCCCGTATCGTATGTCGTTTTCTACTGCTCGCCTGGGTCGGCTGTTGCTGGCCGCCCTGTGCATCGTCACCTTCGGTTGTTCCTCTGATCAAGCCGCCTCGCCCGGCGGTGGTGGCTGGGGTGGACGAGGCGGTGGCGGCGGCACGCCATCGGTCGAGGTGATCCAAGCGCGCTTCGGCGCCCTGCCGCTGCAAGAACGCGTGACGGGCACCGTAGTCGCCGAGAACCAAGTGATGATCTTCCCTGAGATCTCGGCGGTGGTCACGCGTGTGGATGCGCAGAACGGCGACTATGTGCAGCGCGGTACGCCCCTCGTCTACCTCCGCGACGTGCAGGCCCGCGAACAGCTGCGGCAGGACGAAGCCGCCCTCACGATCGCCGAAGCCGACGCTCGCCGCGCCGAGGCAACGAAGCGCGAGCTCGAGTCCCGACTGGAACGGACCAAGCAACTCGCCGACCGCGAGTTTCAAAGCCAAGAAGAACTAGAGACCTTGCAAGCCCAAGTCGATGTAGCCGCCGCAGGCTATGAGCAGGCGCTAGCCCGCATCGAGCAAGCCAAGGCCACCATCGACGAGCGCAAAGAGCAAGTGCGCCAGACGGTCGTTCGTGCGCCCATCAGTGGCCGCGTAGGCATGCGCGATGTAGAAGTCGGCATGCGCGTCGATCCAAACACGCAGCTCTACGCCCTCGGTAACTTCGACGAGGTGCGCGTGGAGGTCGCCATCCCGGACGATAAGATCAACGTGATCGAGACGGGCATGCCCGTCATCGTGTCGTCCGAGACGTTTGCCTTCGATCCCATCGAGGCCACCCTGTCGCGCATCTCGCCCTTCCTGGAGATCGGCAGCTACAGCGCGGGCGCCGAAGTCGATCTCGACAACAGCGAGATGCGGTTGCGCCCCGGCATGTTTGTGAACGTAGACATCCTGTACGGCGAGACGCAGCAGGCCACCCTCATCCCCACGAGCGCACTTTACGAAGACCCGAACACGGGGCTGCGCGGCATCTACGTAGCGGGCTCGCTCGGCACCGAGACGCCACTCGAAGAGCCCGAGACGTTCGACCCGAACGACCCGCCCGCGCTCACCGAGGCGACGCCGATGACGTTCCGCCAGGTGGATGTGCTGGCCGAAGGGCGAGGCATGGTGGGTGTGAGCGGCTTGCAAGCGGGCGACTGGGTGGTGACCGTGGGGCAGAACCTGCTCGGCACGCCCGGCCAAGAGTCTACCGACGCGCGGGCGCGACCCGTCACCTGGCAGCGCATCGCCGAGCTGCAGAACATGCAGGAGCAAGACCTGCTGCGCCAGTTCATGGAGAAGCAGCAGCGCATGGCTCGCGAGCGCTTCAGCAGCCCCACCTCCGACGCCAGCGACGCCGAGGCCACGCTCACGCAGACGCCCACGAGCGCTGCACCGGTGGCCCCGGCCAAAGCGGGTGCCTGATCGCCCAGTCCCTTCGCGCCACGCGTCATCTGACGGCGCGGGTGCCCTTCCTCTGCTCTTGACTTCCCCGGCTCCGCATCATGGCCTCCCTGACTGACCTCTCCATCAAGCGCCCCGTAGCCACCGCGATGTTCTACCTCGTCGTGGTCACGGTGGGCATCGTGGGCTTCCGCTACCTCCCCGTAGACCTGCTGCCGCCCATCGAGTTTTCGCGGCTGACGGTGTTCACGCGCTACGCTAACGTAGGACCGGAGGAGATGGAGCAGATCATCACCGATCCGGTCGAGAACGCGCTCTCGGGGATTCCCAACCTGGAGCGCATGTCGTCCAGCTCGGAAGAAGGCAGCAGCCAGGTCCGGCTGGAGTTCGCGAAGGGCACCAGCCTGGACGAGGCCGCCAACGACATCCGCTCCGCGCTCGACCGCATCCGCGACAACCTGCCCGTGGAGGCCGAGCCGCCGCGCATCTGGAAGTTCGACCCGAACAACATATCTATCGTGTCGCTGGCGGTAGAGTCGCGAAGGCCGCTGGAGGAGACGACGCGCATCCTGGAGCGCGACCTGGCGCGGCGCTTCGAGCAGATCCCTGGCGTGGGCACCATCGAGGTGCGCGGCGTGAGCCGGGAGATCCGCGTGGACCTCGAGCGCGACCGCCTGCAAGCCGCCAACCTCACGCCCGACGACGTGCGGCAAGCGCTCAGCCAAGAGAACACGACGCTGCCCGGTGGCAACGTGAAAGACGGCATCCGCGACTTGTACGTGCGCTCGCTGGGCGAGTACCAGTCGATGGACCAGATCGACGAGACCGTCATCCGCTACGTCAACGGCAAACCCATACGTGTGGGCGACGTGGCGCGCGTGGAGGATGGCTACGAGGACGTGCGATGGCTCTCCGAGCTCGACGGCATGCCCGTCATCCGCATCAGCATCCAGAAGCAGAGCGGCGCCAACACCGTATCCGTCGCCGACGATATCCAGCGCGAGGTGGACCGCATCAACGCCGAGCGCAACGACCTCGTGCTGCGCGTGACGAGCGACCAGAGCACCTTCATCCGCCAGAGCATCGCCAACGTCCAGACGTCGGCGTTCTGGGGCGGGCTGCTGGCCATCTTTGTGCTCTACCTGTTCCTGCGCAACGGCTCGTCCACGTTCATCATCGCGCTCGCCATCCCCATCTCCGTCATCGCCACGTTCGGCGTGCTGTTCTTCGGCGGGCTGACGCTCAACCAGATGACGTTTGGCGGCCTCGCCCTCGGCATCGGGCTGATGGTGGACAACGCCATCGTGGTGCTCGAAAACATCGTGCGGCACCGCGAGGAGAAGGGGGTCAGTTTGACCGAAGCGGCGCGGGTGGGCACGCGCGAGGTGGCGGGCGCCATCGTGGCCTCCACGCTCACCACCTGCGTCATCTTCCTGCCGCTCGTGTTCATGCAGTCCACCATCGGTAGCCTCTTCCAGGCCCTCGCGTTGGTGGTGGTGTTCGCGCTGGCGTGCTCGCTGCTCGTGGCCCTCACGCTGGTGCCTGTGCTGGCCAGCCGCTTCCTCAGCGTCAAGAAGGACAGCGACGAGATGGCTAAGCGCTCGCGCTTCCAGGTGTTCTTCACCAAGCTGGAGGAGCGGTATCAGCGCTTCTTGGAGCGTGCACTGCGGCACCGCGTGGCGGTATTTGGCGTGACGGGCGTGCTGCTACTCGGCGCCATCCTGCTCTTCCCGACCATTCCCGTCGAGCTCGCGCCGCCCACCGACTCTGACGAGATCAGCGTCACGCTGGACATGGCCCAAGGCACCAACATCGCGGTGGTGATGACCTACCTGGGCGAGTTGGAGAAGCAGGTCCGGCCACTACTGCCCGAGGGTGACGTCCTCGGCGTGATGTCGGATGCGCGCTGGGGCCGAGCCGAGCTGGAGATTCGCATGGCGCCCGCTGGCGAACGCTCCGTCGATAGCTCCGAGCTGGCCGATGAAATCCGGAAAGCCGTGGTGGGCACGGTGCCCGGCGCTCGCATCCGCGTGCGCGCGCAGTCCGGCCTGTGGATCTTGCGTCGCCTGTTCAGCAGCGGCGATGGCGACGAGTCGATCCAGATCGAGCTACGCGGCTACGACCTGGAGGTGGCGGATAACATCGCCCGCCAGATCGAGGTGCGGGCTCAGCAAATCCCGGGCATCGCCGACGTGCGGCTGAGCCGCCGCGAGGGTCGTCCCGAAGAGAACATCACGTTCGACCGCGAGAAGATCGCCAGCCTGGGCCTGTCGGTGCAGGAGGTGGCGCGGTCCATCCAGACCAGCGTGGGCGGCAGCCGCGCCAGCCAGTTCCGCGACGGCGGCGACGAGTTTCCGATCATGGTGCGCCTGCGTCCCCAAGACCGCCTGACGGTGCAAGACCTCTCGGACATCTCCGTGCGCACGCCCGAGGGCCGCATCGTGCCCGTCTCCGCCCTCGTGCAGACCGACCGCCGCCGCGCCGCGACGAACATCCAGCGCATCAACGGGCAGCGCGTGACCTACATCTCGGCGTCGCTCGAAGACGGCGTGGCGCTGGGCGATGCCGTCGAAGACTTGCGTGCCGACCTCGCGCAGATGAACATCCCCGAGGGCTTCTCGATCACGTACGGCGGCGAGTACGAGCAGCAGCAAGAGGCGCAACGCGACTTCATCATCGCCATCCTGCTGGCGCTGGTGCTTATCTACATGGTGATGGCCGGGCAGTTTGAGCGCTTCCTCGATCCACTGATCGTGATGTTCGCCGTGCCCGTGGCTATCGTAGGTGTGGTGCCCACGCTGATGCTCACGAACACGACGCTCAACATGCAGAGCATCATGGGCTTGGTCATGCTGGTGGGCATCGTGGTCAACAACGCCATCGTGCTGGTGGACTACATCAACCTGCTGCGGCGCGAGCAAGGCATGAACCTGCACGATGCCGTGGCCGAGGCGGGCCGCCTGCGCCTGCGCCCGATTCTGATGACGACGCTCACGACCGTGCTGGGGCTCTTCCCGCTGGCGCTCGGCTGGGGCGCGGGTGCCGAGATCCAGGCCTCGCTGGCCCGCGTGGTCATTGGCGGACTGACGGCCTCCACGCTCATCACACTGGTGCTCATCCCCGTCGTCTACCTCTCGCTGACGCAGGTGTCCGAGCGCGTGAAGGCCTGGCGCTGGA
>JBCCMF010000166.1:0-10107 GCA_039026435.1 Bacteroidota bacterium | reverse complement strand
CGGGTACAGGTCAGACTTGGCCACGTTGACCAAGGCACCCCGGGCCGCGACGCCTGCCTCGGCTTGGTCCAGCTCGGCGCGATTGGCCAGCGCGGTAGCCATGTGCTCGTCCAGCGTGGCCAGCTCAAACGCGATCGGCTCTAGTTTGGTGTCAGCGGGACGGGCTGTGGTGCCTTCCGGGAGGAACAGCTGCCGCCTGAGCGCCATCTGCGCGGTTTGCTGCCGCTGCTCAACCTCCACCACGCGCTGAAAGTACTCTTGCTCGGTGATGAGCACCTGGAAGAGATCGGCATCGTCCACATCCTCGGCGCCTTCGTCGAGGAGGTTGTTGATCTCGGTCTTCGCCTGCTCCATCACGCGGCCTGTCTCAGCTACCAGCTGAGCGAGTTCCTCGGTGAGCAGGAGGCTGTAGTACAACTCGGCGGTGCGGTAGGCCACGTCGATGGCCGTGCGTTCTACCTTGGCGGCTTCTATCGCGATGCCTTGCTCGGCCGCCTCGATGCTGCCCGTGAGCTGTCCCCACGTGAAGAGCGGCTGCAGCGCCTCCACCTCGACCACGTTGAACGGTGCCACATCGCCCCAGTTGTTGCGCACGTCGGGGTCAAGGTACAAGGCGCCCAGATCGGTACCGTTGGGGTTTTCGAGCCCCGGTGCCAACGCATGCGCCGACTGCGCGGTGAACTCGGTCAAGAAGCGGCTGGAGCGCGCGAGGCGCGCGCGGGCTTCGGCAAACTCTTGCCGCGTGGCCACTTGCCCCACCTCCGGGCTGATCTCCAGCGACCGGGTGACGGCCGACGAGAGATCGACCACTAGCGTGTCTGCGGATTGGGCATGGACAGATACAGAAAGGCCAAAGAGAAGAGCCCACCACGTTGTGGCGTGAACAACCGATGTCATCGAGGCAGCCGGGAAGATGCGTGAGAAGGGGGGCGTGAGCGGCACCGTACACCATGACCCGGTTCGGAGGTTCACAGCCCACGCCGAATCGCCCTTCCTCACTGAGAGTTCAATCGGGGTCCACGGTATGGTCACACTTGCGGCTTGCACGCCGCGCGGCATGTCGCGTATCTTTTATGCCCTGCCTTTTTGGTAGGTGCTGATCCCGTAGCTCAGTTGGCAGAGCATCTGACTTTTAATCAGAGGGTCCTAGGTTCGAGCCCTAGCGGGATCACCGTTTTCCCCTTGCCCGGGTGGCGGAATTGGTAGACGCGCCGTCTTGAGGGGGCGGTGCCCGACAGGGCGTGCTGGTTCGACTCCAGTCCCGGGCACATTAACGCAGTATCTAAGCCGCTGGGTCACGTCGACTTAGCGGCTTTTGCGTTTTATGGATTGATAGAGCACATGACTGCTCTCCGGCGCAGCCTTCCGCTTCTCGGTGCCGCCAGCAAGCGCTTCTCCATCGTATGCTCCCCTCTGTAAGATCACAGCTAGTGCTGGCTGCCCTGAGCCTTGTCGTTAGCCCACGCGTGCTGCCTCAAAAAAGGCCTCAACGCTGGCAGCGGAACCAAGCTAATGCTCGGCTTTAGCACATGTCACCAAGCATTCACCTTGTATGAGGCCTCCAATGACCGAATCCCGAATGAGGCTCCTCACCATAGTTCTCGGTTGCTTCGCCGTGTGGGGCTTTGAAGCGGCAACGGGCTATCACTACAACCCACTTAACGAGCCGTTCGATCTCCAGGCACTCAGCGTTGATCTGGCCATTTTCATGACAGCGTGCTTCGTGGTTCACTTCGTGCTCAAACTGCTTATCGGCACCAAGTCTGAAGCTGTCCAAGCACCCCAATAAGTCTTACCGACATGCTCGCCCATCGCCGCGTGTCCACAGATCAGTATCTCGCCTACGACCTCACTTCTGACGTAAAGAACGAATTCTGGGACGGCGATATCGTGACGCTCAACGGAGCGCCACCCACTCACAATCTGGTTTCTGCCAACGTCGGGAGCAAACTGCGCCAGCGCATCAAGGTGAGAGGCGGCCGAGTCTATGCACCCAGGCAACGAGTGCGCGTTCACGAGGAGTGCCACGTCTACCCCGACTTCGCCGCTGTCTGTGGAAAATCGGAGTTTACTGATGAGAATCCTGCGTCGCTCATCAACCCGACGATGGTGGTCGAAGTCAGCTCGCCCAGCACCGAACGGCGGGATCGGCGCGAGAAGCTGGAGGCCTAAACGAGCTTGCCGAGCCTGCAGGTCTACTGGATCGTGGAGACCGACCGGGCGATGGTGACGTGCTACGAGCGGCAGGCTGGCATCTGGACGCTACGCGTCGTCTCTGGTATGGACGAAGAGGCAACCAGCAACCTTTTCGATGGCACACTTCCGCTGTCAGAGCTCTACGATCAAGTCGAATGGTCCGACGAAGAGCCCGCAGCGCCCGACGACGACGTGATAGCTACTCGCGCGCCGCAAACCGCCAGCGCTCTACGGGCGACGGCGTGCGAGATGCGAGCACCGCCTCGACACGGGCGATGACCTCGGGGTGATCGGCGGCGACATCAGTAGCCTCGGCGAGATCAGTGGCGAGGTTGTAGAGCTGGATGGGCGCATCGGCATCGTCACGTCCGCCGTGGCGGACGGCTTTCCAGTCGCCTAGCCGGACGGCTTGCGCGCCGACCCAGCCGCGTCCGTGAAACTCCCAGTACAGCGCTTCGTGCTCAGGCTGCGCCCCTGACTGATGCAGCGTGGGCACCATCGAGAGGCCGTCGAGCACGAGCGTGTCGGGCGGAGCCGTGCCTGCTAGCTTGGCGAAGGTGGGCAGCCAGTCCCAAAACGCGGAGACGTGATCCGTGGTCGCGCCTGCCGAGATGCGCCCCGGCGCCCATGCGATCGTCGGCACGCGGATGCCGCCTTCGTAGACGGAGCCCTTCTCGCCCCGAAGCGGCCCATTGCTGTCGAAGAACGCGGTATCCACACCGCCCACGTAGGTGGGGCCGTTGTCGCTCGTGAACACGATGTAGGTGTTCTCCGCCAGGCCCAGCTCTTCGACGAGCGCGCGGATCTCGCCGACCTGACGATCCAAGTACGTGATCATCGCCGCATACGCCGACTGCGGGCGCTCGTGCGGCAGGTACATGTGGTCGCCCAGGTACGGCTCCTCGTCGAAGTCGTAGGCGGCCAACTCCTCATCGGGCACTTGCAGCGCGAGGTGTGGAATGATGGACGGGACGTAGAGGAAGAATGGCTCAGCCTGATGTTCGCGGATGAACGCGAGGGCTTCGTCATGCATCAGCGCGGGCGCGTAGTCTGTGCCCTTGAACGCGTCGTAGCCGCTCGGATCAGCCGGCGGCGCATCGAGACGTTGGTGCGGGTGGAAATACGTGTTGCCGAGCGAGTCCCACGCGGCGTTGCGCCAGAGGTGGGTGGGGTAGTAGTTGTGCGCCTGTTTCTGATCGAGGTAGCCGTAGAATAGGTCGAAGCCTTGCTCGTGCGGCACGCCCGTAGAACCCGGTCCGCCCAGCCCCCACTTGCCCATCGCGCCCGTGGCATAGCCGTGCTCTTGGAGCATCCGCGCCAGCGTAAACGTGCCGGGCGCCAGCGGAAGCTGCCCACGCTCCTCCTCGTCGCGGAAGCCGCCCAGCTCGAAGTTGTCGCGCACTTGCGCGTGGCCTGTGTGTAATCCCGTCAGCAGCGTGGCCCGCGACGGCGCACACACCGGGCTCCCCGAGTAGTGCTGCGTGAAGCGCATGCCATCGGCCGCGAGCTGGTCGAGGTGGGGCGTGCGGATGTGCTGCTGGCCGTAGCTACCGAGCTCGCCGTAGCCCAGATCGTCGGCGAGGATAAAGATGAAGTTGGGCGGTTGCTCAGTAGCGCGTGGGGCCTCGCTTACGCAGCCGATGGAGACGAGCGCAAGGACGAGGTGCAGGATCGGACGATGCATGGCAGGGCTGATGTGGAGGCTGCTGACTCCCAGCAAGCTACAAACCGCTGGGCATTGTTGGGCGAAGGGTACGTGGCCTTGAAGCGCGGAGGTCTCCCAAAACAAACATGCCGACGCACCCGCTTGAGGAGCACGTCGGCATGCGAAGTAAACTGAACGCCTGTTGGCGTAGTCGGGACACGTCTTAATTGAGCATCGACGGGTCGATCACGGCCAGCTCGAACTGGAGACCGTCGTCGCCGGGGAAGGCGCTGAAGTGCGCGCGACGGTTGAGCCAGATGTCTTGCGGGATGCCTTCGGAGAAGGCTGCACAGACAGGATCCTGGAGCTGTTGGCGGTCGAGATGCTGGCAGGCCAGGCAAAGGGGCTGAACGGTATTAGCCATATTATGTACCTCTTGAGTTGTTTGTCGGCATGATTGATATGCTGCCTATACAACTACTTAGGTTTACAGAAAGATCGGGAAAATCAGAAATTTAGAATCAATCTAATTCGACATGTAGGTCGTTACTCGTTGGTCAATATTGTGGAGGCACAACGAAGCTAAAAAGCGATTGGCAGCGTCGGGTACCGTAGCTACGATAGCATCCCGGCATCGTGTTTACACTTCCCCTCAGCATCGAACGCGAAGCACGGATGGGGAGTGGCTGAACAGGAGGAAGCCGATTTTTAGGATCGAAAAAGGTCTTTGCGATGGTTCTCACCACACGACTGACCGACGTTCAACGTAGTCACGATGCACGGTTCAGACTCGCGATGGGATAAGCGGGACAGGTCGTGAATCGCACACGCGATGGGGACGGGAATGCAAGCTAAACCACCCTGAAGCCGTTTGTCATCTGATTCTGATCAGTGGCAATGATGTTGATAATTTCGTTTGTACGAAATCCAAATAGACACTGGTATTCATGTATGGATTTTTATGTCGCGCCTTTTGCTGGGTAAAGCCACACTCTTGGCGCCCTTGAGGTGTCCATCTCTCGCTAAGGAATGCGCTGCACGAGGATAGCCCAGTCGGCGTCGGGTTTGCTGGGCGGGGCACCGAGCGAGACCCAGCCGCCGCCCCTCACCGTTGTTGCACTGCCTTCCTGGAGGTCGCCGCCTTGGAGCGTGTCGTACCAGCCTACGCTGAAGGTGCCGTCGGCGTCTGAGAGATCGAGCCGCGTGGTGCCGCCGTGCTTCAGGTAGACGGCGTACGTCTCGCCGGGGAGGCTGAAGCTGTAAGCGTCCTCGGCATCGATCAGGTCGTTGGTGTTGTGCATGGCGGTGTAGTCGAACTGCTCAAAAAACGCATGGGCCACGGCGCTCTGCTCCCACATGTTGTTGCGGCTGCGCCAGTCCTCGGCGTTGAGGTCGTGTGGCGGCGTGAGCCATCCGAAGTACCACTGCACGCCTGCGCCGCCCGCCATCAGCGCGCCCCAGAGCACGTCCTGCCGCAGCGTGTCGTGGGCGGCGTCTTCGACGTCAGGGCGCGTGCCGGTGTGCCAGGGCCCGAGCTCGTCCATCATCACGATCCACGGCCGCGTGAACTCGGCGGAGTCGTCGATCCAGCGCTTGATGTCGCCGTGGACATTCTTCGCGTCGTAGATCTGCATGGCAGGGCCATCGAAGCGGTCGAAGCGGAGCAGACGCTTCAAGAGCGGCTCGCGCTCAAACTCCACGGCGAAGGTATGCATCAGGACGGGGTGCTTGTACGCATCGGTGTCTTTGATGTAGCGGATCATGGCGTAGCGCTGCTGGTCGTCCTGCCCCTGCGGCCAGTAGTGGTCGTGCTCGCCGTTCTCCTCGCCGATGTTCCAGATGATGTTCTTCAGATGGCCGAAGCGCGCGATCAGCTCACGGTAGTACAGCCGTCGCTCCAGCGTGGTATAGCCGTCGTCCAGGATGAGCTGGTTCTCCTGCTCCTGCGTGACGAGCTCCACCACGATGCCGAGGCGTTCGGCGTGTTCGAAGACGATGCCCCACTGTGCCAGCTTGCTCACGTCGTAGCGCGCGTAGTCGTGCTTGTGATGGCTGATGAACGGCCACACGTCCTCGGCGTCGCCGTGCAGCGTCAGCGTCATGGCATACACCACGTTCATGCCCTTCGATGCCAGGTAGTTGAACGCGCCGATGATCCCCTTGCCTTTGCCGCCCTGCCATGTGGGGTCGCCGGGCTGCCAGTCCTGCATGTGTGGGCTCCACGTCTTGATGAAGTTCTTCTCCGGGTTGCCCTGGTAGGTGCCGTCGAAGTCGGCATAGGCGAGCAAGTTTTCGGGTGAGTTGGTGCCCACCAGCACCATCGGCTCGCCGTTGTGCGTGTGGACGTAGTGCGTGCCGCCGTGCATCGTCCACCCGCGCCGATCAAACCCCGTCGCCGATGCGGGTACGGGCGCGACGTCCAGTGTGCCAGAGGTGCCGTCGTGCGGCGCCACGGGCTCGCCGATGTACGGGTCGTACTGCACCGCGATGGCCTGTCCGCTGCGAAACGAGACGTCGTACGCCCAGTCGCCGGGGGCTGGGGGTGTGAAGTGAACCCGCCAGGTCCCGCCCTCCGTTGCGCTCGTCTCTGCGGCATTGCCATCGGCGGCGTAGTAGCCGGGGATCAGATACGTGTCCTCGCCCTGGGTGAACGTGACGTTGAGCCGGTAGTCGAGGAACGGGTTGACCGCCGCCGTCTCCGAAGTGGACGCGATCTCGAAGTCCAACGTGACGGGCTGGTACTGGATGGCAGTGCGCTGAGCGCATGCATCCGGGAGGAGCACGGAAGTCAGCAAGACAACGGCAATGAGCAAGCGCATGGCAGAACAGAACGGGTATATCGGAAGAGGACCTGCAAGGTAGCAGTCCGCCCGTTCAAAAGCCTCCGCGATTCCAGTACGCAGAGACGACGGCGCTGACATAATGTGGTTAGCTACCTGAGAGAACCCAGTGATCTCAAACGAGCACGGCGAGCCTCCACCGTCGATGTCGCGGCCAGGAGCGCGCTGGGAAGAGCGGATGGGCGCGTTCAGCTAGCGAGCAACAGCAGCGCGAAACGAAGCATCGCTGACCACACGGCTCGCTAGGTGCGGATCTGCGCGTTGGGCATCCGCTGTGCGTCTGCGAGATCGACAGCGCTTTTGGTTCGTTTTGTCGCTACAAAATGAACGTCCAAACGAACGGAGCCTACAGCGACTTAATCAGCATGAGTTTCTCGAAGACGCCTCATGAGAGCATTGAACCCCCAGCCATTATCAGAGAAAGATTTCTAAGGTCATCACACGGCACTGCGTGCGCATGCCTATCTTTAGCGTCCACCGAAACTGTACCGCGTACCCCGTGCCCAACCCCACCCAACGCCTAAAGAAAAGCCTAACGCTATTCGACGTCTACGCGATCAGCACAGGCGCCATGTTCAGCTCCGGCTTCTTCTTGCTCCCCGGCTTGGCCACCGCCAAAGCCGGTCCCGCTGCCGTCTTGGCCTATGCCTTGGCGGGCGTCCTCATCCTGCCCGCCATGTTCAGCGTGGCCGAGCTCAGCACGGCCATGCCGCGTGCGGGCGGCGCCTACTACTTCCTCGACCGCAGCCTCGGGCCGCTGGCGGGCACGCTCGGCGGCCTCGGCACCTGGCTGGCGCTGGTGCTCAAGAGCGCGTTCGCCCTCATCGGGATGGGCGCCTACCTCGTGTTCTTCCTGGAGGTGCCCATCAAGCCGCTGGCCGTGGCGCTGACGGTGGCGTTTGCGGCGCTCAACATCGTGGGGGCGAAGGAGACGAGCGGGTTGCAGCGGGCGTTCGTCATGACGCTCGTGGGCATCGTGGCGTTCTTCGTGGCCCAGGGCTTGTTCGAGGTGTTCAGCCAGGACGTAGGCGCCATCCACCGCGAGCAGTTCACGCCCTTCTTCCCGTTCGGGACCGAAGGGCTCATCGCCACCATCGGGCTCGTGTTCGTGTCGTACGCGGGGCTGACCAAGGTGGCCAGCGTGGCCGAGGAGATACAGAACCCGGACCGCAACATCCCGCTGGGCATGGCGCTGTCGCTGGGAACGGCCACGTTCATCTACATCGTGGGCGTCTACATTATGATCGCCGTGCTCGATCCCAGCGAGCTGCGCTCTGACCTGACGCCCGTGGCTACGGCGGCGCAGGCGTTCTTCAACTGGCTGCCGGGGCAGCTGGGGCTGTTGCTGATCGTGATCTCGGCCATCGCGGCGTTTGCCTCCACAGGCAACGCGGGCGTCCTCTCGGCCTCGCGCTACCCGCTGGCGATGGCGCGCGACCGCCTGCTGCCCACGGGCTTCGCCGACCTCAGCAAGAAAGGCACGCCCACCAAAGCCATCGTGGCGACCGCTGGGCTGATGATCCTGTTCATCGTCGCCTTCGAGACCGAGGACGTGGCGAAGCTGGCCAGCGCGTTCCAGCTGCTGATCTTCTCGCTGATCAACCTCGCCGTGATCGTGATGCGCGAGAGTCGGATTCCGTCGTACGTGCCCGGCTATCACAGCCCGCTCTACCCGTGGCTGCAGATTGTGGGCATCGTGGCGCCGTTCTTCCTGATCGCGCAGATGGGCACGCTGGCGATTCTGCTGACGGGCGTGATGCTGCTGGCGGGTCTTCTCTGGTACCGCTACTACGTGCGCCGCAACGCCCACGTCGTCCGCGAGGGCGCCATCTACCACCTCTTCGCCCGACTGGGACAGTACCGCTACGAAGGCCTTGACGGCGAGCTGCGCACCATCCTGAAGGAGAAAGGCCTCACCGACGAGACGCGCTACGAATACCTCGTCACGCACGCGGGCGTCATCGACCTGGAAGAGCCTGTGGGTTACGACGTGCTGGTGGAGCAGGCTTCCGCACTGCTCGCCGAGCGGCTACCGCTGTCGAAGCAAGAGCTCATCGATGGCTTCATGGAGGGCTCGAAGTACGGCGTCACGCCCGTCTCGCACGGCGCCACACTGCCGCATCAGCGTATCCCCAACCTCCAGCAGAGCCAGCTCGTCATGGTGCGCTGCCGCCCCGGCATGCAGATCGACTTTGACCTGGATGGCGAGATGGATACGCCGCCCGTCTACGCGTTCTTCTTCCTCATCAGCCCCGAGGAGCCGCCCGGACGCCACCTGCGCACGCTCGCCAACATCGCCAGCCGCATCGACGAGGCGCCGTTCATGGACGAGTGGCTGAACGCCCGCAACGCGCAGGACCTGAAGGAGACGCTGCTGCATAACGACCGCTACCTGTCGCTCCACCTCGCGGCCGACCAAGCCACGGCACCGCTCATCGGCCAGCCACTGCGCGACTTGCGCTGGCCCGACGGCGTGCTCATCGCCCTCATCCGCCGCGACGGCGACATCATGGTGCCGCGTGGCGGAACGGTCCTGGAAGCGGGCGACGTGCTCACCATTATCGGCGACCCGGCCGAGGTCAAGGGCATCTACGACCGCTACCGCGGCTCTGGAGCGGGCAGCGCGTGAACTGGCTGGCGCACCTCCACCTCGCCGACGCCGACGGCGCCGACCGCGTGGGCAACCTGCTGCCCGATATGGCGAGGAAGCGCGAATGTGACGCCATGCCCGCCACCATCCGCCGTGGCGTGGCGCGCCACCGCTTCGTCGATACCTACCTCGACCACCACCCGATGTACTTCCGCAGCCGGGCGCGGCTCAAACCGCCGTTCCGCCGCTTCGCAGGCATCATCGTGGACGTCTTTTACGATCACTACCTCACCCTGCACTGGGCCACCTACTGCGACGTGCCGATGCTGGACTTCGTCGGCGAGGCGTGTGCCAGCATGATGCCGCACCTGGGCGTGCTGCCGCCTGCGCCGCAGCGCATCATCCCGCGCATGTGCCGCGAGGGCTGGCTGGTGGGCAACGGCACCATCGATGGCATCGCACGCACGCTGGGCCGCATCGACCGCCGGCTGAGCCGCCCGGCGGGCCTTGCGGGCGCCGCGCGCTACCTGGAGGCAGAATGGGACGGTTTCGAGGCCGACTTCCTGGCGTTCTACCCCGAGCTCATCCATGCGGTCGATGAGTGGAAATCCAGGCCGTCTTCGGCTGGGTGATGCCGTCAGGGCATGCGCTGTTTGAGGGTCTCGATGTGGCCCGTCTGGATCAGGTACTGGTATAGCGTGCGCTCGTCCTCGGGGACGCTCACCATATCGTCCTCGTAGACCTTGCCCGTGGCGTCGTCCCAGAAGGGGAAGATGTAGAACTTGGCCAGCTTGCGCACGAGGCGCCCCATGCCTTCGAGCAAGCCGCCCGGCAGG
>JBCCMF010000165.1:0-10123 GCA_039026435.1 Bacteroidota bacterium | reverse complement strand
TTACCATTTAAAGCGGGCAGATAAGGAAGGCGTGCGCGGAAGAAGATAGCGTGATCGCCGCTGATACTCGATGTTTTCACCGTCTTCCACGGTTTCTAAGCTCCAATCGGCGACATTGTTACGACCTAGCACATTGAGGACGTCGCCGCGAATTTGCAAGGCGGAGCGGCCGACGGGAATGGTGAGCGCGAGACCCAGGTCAAGCTGGTAGAGTGCAGGCAGCCGATGATTGTCGGGGGCTTTGAGGTCGTAGGGACCGAAGACAAACACGCCGCGTGGGTCAGAGGCGAAGTAGTCATAGTAGGCCTGCCGGAAGCCCCATCGGCGCCCCCACACGGCGTGGCTGCGGGCGGTGAAGGTAAGCCATTCGGCCGGGTGGACGTCGAGGTCCAGCGCGACGCGGTGCGGCTCGTTCCACGGAGCGCGGACCGACACGGTGTCGGCGCCAAAGAATTGCGTACGGCGCGTGTAGCTTTTCTCATAGCGCGCGCTTGCGCGGATGTGATCGGTAGTAAACACGATGTTGACGGCTGCGCCCGCGCCGCGCCCGTTCCCTGACCGCAGGAAGGCGGCTTGCTTGAGCCGAGTGGAATCCGTCCTGAAGCGCTCCCAGAGCGTGGGGTAATCAATCTGAAGGACGTGCGGCTGATCTTTGAGGTAGGCCTCGGCGCGTATCTGCCAGTGCGGATGCGGGCTCCACTGCGCATCGACGGCGAGGTGCAGTGCTTTAGGCGGAGCAATGGTGGAGTCCACGGGCAGCCAGAACCTGAGCGAAGGCAGCAACGCACTCGGGCTCACGCTGCTGATGTCAAACTGGTTGATGAACTGCCGATAGACGCCGCCAGCAATCCGAGCGGCCACCAGCTGCCCCGACGGGGTGATCTGGCTGAAGCGAAGCGCCGCCCGAGGTTCATAGTACAGCGTGCCACGGCTAGGCAACCACGTGGCGCGGTGGCCAAGCTGGAGCCGCCAGGAAGCGCTGAGTCGCCAGTCGGACTCCAGAAATCCGGCAAACCGGCCATATGTCCCCTCGTCGGAGATAGGGGCGAGGTAGACGTCCTCTACGCGGATGCGGTGCGCAGTGCGAATCAGTTCGAGGCCTAGCTGATGCTGATGCCGCGTCTGCTGCGTGGTCATCAGCGACAGTTCAAGCGCCCACTCGTTGAGCTTGTTGCCATCGTCGGCGGGGCGCAGGCCACGGTTGATGCGGCTTTCTACGATGGCCTCGTCGTCGACAAAGGGGCGGTTGTCGCCGCTATAGTTGATGGTGGCGTAGGTATGGCTCAGCCGATAGTCGCTGCCACGCGCCTTGGCCGTGGCCAGCACGTTTCGCGCCAGCAGCCGCGTGTAGCTCAGATGCCCTAGCGTGTTCTCCCAGTCGTAATCGTCGCGGTTGAAGACGGCGCTGGTGTCGTTGGGTGCCCGGTCCAACGCCAGCTCGAAGCGACTCAGCGGCAGGCTGTTGGCGTTGAGCTGGTTGGCCCCTCGGTAGAACGACCAGGACCACGTTTGTGCATTGGGCCCTTGTATCCGGCCAGCGAGGTGGGCATCGGTGAAGCCCAACTCTGGGTCGCTGATGGTGGCGAGGTTGAGCTGCTGCTGCGCGCGAAGAAACTGTCCTACGGTGGGGTTCACCTCAACCAATGCATCTATAGAGGCATTGAGCAAGAAGAGGTCGGGCGTGTTCCAGTCGGTGAACAGGTTCTGGAGGCGCGGCGGCTCATACAGGCGCCATAGGCTGGATCGGAACGCGCCCATCCACACACTCGACCACCGGCTTGTGGCCGTCCCCGTCCGTGCATGCAACCGAAGGTTGATGCCCAGCGGGTCAATCTGCGCATCGATCTGCCGAGCATCGGCAGGGGCGAGCAGGTGCTCGGCGGATACAACGCCCGAGAGGTGGCTGCCGTGCGTGACGCCAAACCCGGCTTTGTGGACCGTGATCTGGTTGAGCGAGAACGGGTTGAACGCGCCAAGCAGCCCGCGCAGGTGTACGGGGTCAAAGACGGGGACGCCGTCCAGGCGAAACTGGTGCTCGCCCGACTCGCCGCCTTGGATGCGCACATCGGCCAAGGCGTCGCCCACGCGTACACCCATCAGCGCACCGAGGTTACGCACGGCGTCGGGTGTGCCTACGCCTGTTACCTCGGACAGATCGTCTCCTGAGAGCGACTGGGCAGCCAGCTGCAGCGCTAGAAGCGCGTCTTGATCTTCGACAATCAGCGGGGCAATGCGGATGGGGTCGGGCTTGAGATGGAGCTTCACTTGTGCCGACTTGGTAGGCAGCAGCTCTACGGTGAGCGCTGCCGTCTCATAGCCGATGTAAGAAGCGACGACCTCGTAGCGCCCCGCGTACAGGTTGCGCAGGCCGAACAGCCCGGCGGCATCGGTGACGGTGCCTGCAGGCCGTTCGGCCAAAAGCACGTGCGCACCCGGCAGCGGCTCCCCCGTCGCGGCATCGAGCACCAGCCCGGCAATGTGACTCAGGAGCGGTGGCGCCACGGAGGCCTCGACGATGGTGTATGTGCCTGAGCGCAGGCGGTGCAGCGCCAGCGGGTGGGCTTTGATGAGGTTGCGCACGTCGTGCTCGAAATCAAGCGTCGTGACGGGCGGTGAGACCGTTTCGTCGGGGATCACCTGGGGATCAAACATCAAGTCTTCCCCGTGCTGGTCGGCCACATCGAGAAGCACGGCGGACAGGGGCTTGTGCGGCTGCTGACCGTACACTGGCGCCGTCAGGCCTGCCACGCAGACACACGCCACCCCCGCGGCCCACAGACCGCGCCACACGAGCAGGCGCAGTGAGGCAAGAGGGGACATACGTCAAGCCAGCGACGTGCTAGCATCAAACGTGAAGCGGATGAGCCGAAACCTCTGGGTGAACGGGCCGAATGTCAAGGGCACTCGTTAAGGCCTCGATAGGCGGTAGCCCGTGGCTGTGGTCTCCAGGGTCAACCCCTTCATAGCCACGATGTCGGCGAGGAGGGCAGAGACGTCGTCGGTGGTATGCGTCAACGTCAGCGCCTCGTCACCCAACGTAGGCGAGAGCTCGATGGTTACGCTGAAGCGTCGCTCGGCCTCGGCGATGATCGTGCTCAGCGGGCGGTTGGTCAAGGTGAAGCGCCCGAGCTGCCAGTCCGGCCGTATCTCATCGAGCGCAAACGGCGTGACAGGTCCAGCGCTGGCCTCGCCAAGTGTTATCCGTTGACCGGGTGCGAGCGGCGTCGTTGTCTGTGTGCTGGTGTGCTCCACGCGCACAGCGCCTTCGTAAAGGGCCACGGTCGTCTCGGCATCGGCATCGCCGGAGCGCGCGCGGACATTGAAGGCGGTGCCAAGCACCTCGACCTGGGCATTAAACGTCTGGACGCGGAACGGACGCGCCGGGTCGTGGACGACGTCGAAGTAGGCCTCGCCGTCGAGCTCAACGGTACGCTCGTCGCTGAAGGTGCGGGGGTAGTGCAGTGTCGAGCCGCTGTTGAGCTCGACCGTAGAGCCGTCGGCCAGCGTCAGCAGCGTCGTCTCCCCAGCGGCGGTGGTCGTGCTGAGGGGCTGTGCGCGGTACCACTGCCCCGCGACAACGAGCAAGAGCGCCACGGCGAATACAGGCGCCCAAACGCGTCGGCTAGTTCGGCGCGGGCGGCGCACGGCGGCGCGATCTTGCGGCACAGTACGGCTGATCTCCGCATGGAGCACAGCCCAGATCTTGGCACCTAAGGCTGCGAAGAACGCGTCGGCGGGCTCAGCCGCACGCGCCTCGTCAGCCAGCGACCACGTGCGCGTCAAGGCGGCCTGCTCGTCTGTAGGCTCATCGGTCAGGGCGTGCTGGACGGCGTCGGGCAGAGGCACGGGTTCGCGCATCAGCTCAGCATCCAGCGCCGACCAGATCTCCGTCCCCAAGGCCGAGAAGGCGTCGGTAGACGGTTCGGCAGGGCGTACGTGTTCCAGCAGCGCCCAGGTTTGCGCGAGCGCGGCCTGTTCCTCGGCGGGCTCATCGGTCAGGGCGCGCTGGAGCAGCGGCGGTAATGGAGAAGGTGGGCGGTTGGTCATAGCGCCATCAGGCTAGGTTCATACCCGCTCAGGCGCTGGCGTAGCGTCTTGAGCGCGAGGACGATATGGGTGTTTACGGTGCGCGGCGTGAGCCCCATCAGTTGTGCGATCTCGTCGTGGGTGAGGCCCTCGAATCGGCTCAACATAAAGGCCTCGCGGCGGCGGGGTGGCAATTCGGCAATACAGCCGTGGAGAAAATCACTCAGGTCAGATTCGGCCACATCGGCATCGGCACGCGGCGCCGACGAGAGGTACGCCGGGTCGATCTCGTCGAGATCGCCGCCGTCACGGCTGGCCGAGCGGTTGTGGTTGAGGGCGAGGTTGCGCACCATCGTATACAGCAGGGACTTGAGCGATTTGCTTGAGTCGAGGCGCTCACGGATGCGCCACAGCTTCAGAAAAGCATCCTGCACCACGTCGCTGGCGGCCTGTTCGTCCTGCGTCAGGCGCCAGGCGTACCGCAGCAGCGGCACCTGCGTCGTCTGAAACAGCGCCGTGTAAGCGGCCTTGTCCGACCGTTGGATCTGGATGCTCCACTCTGTGAAAGGGGCGTTCTCCACGCGCGGTTGTCAGGTCATTGAGGTGGTTTTGGGAGTATACTACACCTGACGGGCGTTACCTGACGAACCGATGTCCCAAAGATTGTCGCGTCGGCATCGCGAATGCAAAAAGGGCTGGCCTCGGATGGAGACCAGCCCTTTGCGTAAGCGTAGGGATGATTAGCGGCTGTGGAAGACGGCGCGCTCAAAGTCGCGCCAGCGGATGATCACTTCGTCGCCATCGTCGAGCAGCACGGCGATGCCGTCGTTGTCTGAGCTGACGTCGTTGGAGTCTTCCAACTCGAGCTCACGCCCATCCTTCAGCGTGACGAGGGCGCCACGGCCGTCGCGCTCAATCGATTCGATAAGGCCGAACTCGACCTTAAACTCGATGTCGTCCATATCGCCGTCGAGCAGCTCCCAGGTGTAGGCTTCATCGCGGTCCCACTGGACGAAGCCCGTGAATTTGTCGCCGTCGTCCGTGGTGATGGTGCCGTACAGCGGGGTGACGGCCATGAAGTCTTCGTAGCCAAAGTTAGCAGGCTTGGGCTCAAACTCGACGAAATCCATGTCATTCCACTCTACGCGCACCTGACCGAGGCCGGGATCCATGACCAGGATGTCGCTGTTGCTGCTGTTGACGTCGTTCGTGCCACGCAGCTCGAGTTCGTCGCCGTTGCGCAGGACGACGAGCGCGCTGCTGCCCGAGTCGCGTTCGATGCGTGCGATGTTGCCAAACTTGATCTTGCGGCGGCGGCGGTTTCGGTCATCGCCGTCGAGCACATCGGCCGTGAGCACCTCGTCGATGTCCCAACAGATGAAGCCCTTGTAGCGGTCGCCGTCGCGTGTTTCGAGGGTACCGAAGATGCGGGTGCCGTAGTAGGACTTGAGGGTGTTGGTGCCCGCCAAGAACTCCACGTAGTCAACGTCGCGCCACTGCAGTTCCACCTCGCCCCGCTGGTCGTCTTCCACGATGATGCCGCGGATGTCGGTGCCGATGTCGGTAGCGCCGCCTGTGAACTCGACCTCGTCGCCGCCGCGCAGCACGAGCAGCGCCTTGTTACCGCTTACGCGCTCCAGCCGTTGGATGTGACCAAAGCGAATGCCTGATGCTTTCGAATCCGTACGGCGCGTCCGACGGCGCATGTTGGCGTTCTCCATACGGCCCGGACGGTACGACTGCTTGGTGCCGTCTAGGATGTCCACCCAGCTGACCTCGTTCTTGTCCCAGCGGATGAGCCCTTCGAACGTGTCGCCATCGTCGGTGACGACCTTGCCGTAGATGCGGCTTACGCCGTCTTGCGCTTGGGCTGCCCAAGGCATGAGGCAGAAGATGAGGAGGGCAGTGGTGAGGAGCGTACGCATAGAAGTGCGGTGCGTTGGGATAGGTCGAGGCGAGTGAACTGCACCACAAAACGAAATTATTCTGCGAAGGTTACAGCAGCGTGCGCAACAATTGGAAGGACTGATGACCATCGTCGCTGGCGGACAGACGGGCGTAGACCGCGCGGCGCTCGATGCGGCCCGGTCACTGGGGCTTGACGTTGCCGGGTGGTGTCCGCGGGGCAGGCGGGCTGAGGACGGACCGATCCCGATGCACTATCCGCTCCGCGAGACGTCAACGGCGTTCTACATTCACCGCACGCGCCTCAACGTGCGAGATAGCGACGCGACGCTGATGCTCGTGCTAGGGCGCATACACGGCGGCACGGCACTGACGGCGGATTTCGCCCGGCGGATGGCCAAGCCGTGTCATGTTGTAAACCTGCTCACAACACCGCAGCCCGATGCTGCGACGCGTGCATGGCTCAACACCCATCGGCCGCTTCGGCTAAACATCGCTGGACCGCGTGCCAGCCAGGGCGACGCTGTGTACGCCCGAGGATTCGAGTACTGCAGCTGTTTGCTGGCCGCCTTGGTCTACTCGGGGTGAAGATCGTAGACGCGGACAGTGCGCTGCTTGCAGTCAAGCCCGGTGTTGCGATATAGCTGCAGCCCTTGTGGCGACGTAGCTCCGCCGCGCGTGATGACGACCCGATGTACAGCGTGCTCGGCTACGGGTACACTGCGCTGGATAGTAATCGTCCGGTTTGCGCGCGCGGTGCGGTCAGGCGCCACATCGCCGAGCGCGTCGAAGGTGTCGTAGGCCCGGAAGGCTTCCACATTGGGCTCGAAGCACCCGTCCTCTTCAACGATTTTGATCGTCACCTCAGCTTGGGGCTCGGCGAGGCAGGTAATCAGCCTGGAGACCAACGGGATCTTCTGCGTCCAGTGGCACTGCTGCTTCAAGAAGACCGCGAAGTTTGTGCTCGTTAGAAAGAGCAGAACGAGCAGCAAGCCGGGAACGAGGAGGCTACTTTGGTGCGTGGTGTTCGGCGAGGGGTCCATGAGCGGAGAGCGGGGCAAGCGAGAGGAACACGAGGCCGAGGGAGGTGCAGCAACAACGCCGCCTACTGAGGGCTTATTGCCCCAAGGCCTCAGCGAGTTCCGCGACATCGGCGTCCATCGTCCCCACGAGTGCGATGAGGTCCCGCTTGTAGGCGATCATGCGCTCCTGGAGCGAGGCGTCGGCCGTCGAGAGAATCTGCACGGCCAGCAGGCCTGCATTCTTGGCATTGCCAATCGACACGGTGGCGACGGGCACCCCGCCCGGCATCTGCACGATGGAGAGGAGCGAATCCATACCTTTAAGATTGCGCGTCGGGACGGGCACGCCGATGACGGGGAGCGGCGTACTGGCGGCAAGCATGCCCGGCAGGTGAGCCGCCCCGCCCGCGCCTGCGATGATAACGCGGATGCCGCGCTCGTGCGCCGTCTCGGCATAGTCCTGCATCGCGTGCGGCGTGCGATGCGCCGAGAGCACGCGCGCCTCAAACGGGACAGCGAATTGCTTGAGGATCGCCACGGCGGCTTCCATCACGGGCCAGTCGGATTGGCTGCCCATCGCTACGCCGACGAGCGGGGAGGGGGTTGGCATAGTGCTCGGGTGGATTAGAGGTGAATGAGAGCGGCGGCACGCTCGGCGCGCGCGCGCACCTCGGCAGGATCGGTGCCTGTGGCAGTGACGTGCCCCATCTTGCGCTTGGGCTTCGTGGCGCCTTTGCCGTAGAGATGAACATCTACCCCGTGCACGCCCAGTGCTTCGCGGTGGCCATCGGTGGAGGACGGCTGTTTGGTGCGGTGGCCCAGCACGTTGATCATCACCGCCACGGGCGTCCGCATGCCGGGATCGCCAAGGGGGAGGTCGAGCACGCCGCGCACGTGGTTCTCGAACTGCGACGTATGGCTCCCTTCGATGGAGTAGTGCCCGGTGTTGTGCGGGCGCGGCGCCATCTCGTTGATGAGCAGCGTGCCATCGGCTAACTCGAACAGCTCGACGGCTGTTAGCCCCACGCCGTTGACGGTTTCCACGGCTTTCACGGCCAGGGCTTGCGCCTCACGTGCGATGGCCTCGTCAATTTCCGCAGGGACCACGACGGCATGACAGCGGTGGTCGCGCTGCTCGGTGTAGGCCACGGGATAGACCACCGTCTCGCCACCGGGTCGGCGCGCTACCAAGACGGCGAGTTCGCGCACAAACGGTACCCAGGCCTCCACGAGCAGCCCGTCGTGGTCGGCGAGCTTGGGCCACGCCGCTTCCAGATCGGCAGGTGAATGAACAGTGGCATTGCCGTAGCCGTCGTACGAGCCGCGAAAGCGCTTGAGCAGCGCCGGGTAGCCGTACGCCGATGCGGTGCTCAGCGCCTCAGCCTGCGCCGCGCAGTTGGTAAACGCGGGCACAGGCAAGCCTGCATCGCGCAGCACGCGCTTCTGCACGCCCTTGTCGCGGATGGTTTGGAGCGTCGCCGGAGCGGGCCAAAGCGCGACGCCATCGGGCAGCACCTGGGCCATCTCATCCGCAGGACCCCACTCGCTCTCCACCGTGACCGCGTCGCAGCCCTCGGCGAAAGCGCGGAGCACGTCGGCGTCTTTCCAGTCGGCCACGGTCACCACGCCCAGCTGTTCAACGGGCGGTGCGGGTGACGGGACCAGGAAGCGGACGTTGAGGCCCATGCGTATCGCGGCCAGCGCCGTCATGCGGCCCAATTGCCCGCCACCCATGATGCCTAACGTTGGGAATGCCGAAGGGGAGCGGCGTGAGGAGGGTAAGGCCATCGATGCTAGAGGAGGGCTTCCAGTTCTTGTTCGGTGGGGACGAGCACCTGCCGCGCCTTCGAGCCCTCGAACGGGCCCACGATGCCCGCGTCTTCCAGCTGATCTACGATGCGGGCAGCACGGGAATACCCCACGGAGAGCTTGCGCTGCAGCAGTGACACGGAGCCCTGCTGGCTGCGCACGATGACGCGGGCCGCATCGGCGAAGAGGTCGTCGCGGTCGGCGGTGTTGCTGGTCGGTGGGCCGCCCGCGTCGGGGGCTTCCTCGAGTGGTGGGAGGATGTACGGCCCCTGCCCGGCCTGTGCTTCCACGAACTCCGTGATGCGGTCCACTTCTTCGACCGAGACGAACGGCCCCTGCAAGCGCACCATCGTGCTGCCCAGGCTGTAGAGCAGGTCGCCGTTGCCCACGAGCCCTTCGGCGCCGTTCTGGTCCATGATCGTGCGCGAGTCGATCTTGGACGCCACCTGGTAGGCCACCCGAGACGGGAAGTTGGCCTTGATCAAGCCCGTGATCACGTCCACCGACGGGCGCTGTGTGGCCAGGATCAGGTGGATGCCCACCGCACGCGCCATCTGGGCCAGCCGCGCAATCGGGCCCTCGATCTCTTTGCCCGCCGTCATCATCAGGTCGGCCAGCTCGTCGATGATCACGACGATGTAGGGGAGGTGGCGGTGCCCGTCGTCGGCCTTGAGCTTGCCCTTGCGCACGTCGCGGTTGTAGTCCTTGATGCCGCGCACCATCGCCTTCGAGAGCAGGTCATAGCGGTGCTCCATCTCTTTCTCGCACGACCGCAGCACGCCCAGCGCCAGCGTCACATCCGTGATGATCGCTTGCTCGGCCTCCTCCGGCATGGCGATGTAATGGTCCATCAGCCGCGCATACTGCTGAAGCTCGATCTTCTTCGGGTCGATCATCACGAACTTCAGGTTCGACGGATGGCACGAGTACAGCAGCCCCGTGATAATCGTGTTGACACCCACGGATTTGCCCGATCCCGTCGCGCCCGCGATCAGCATGTGTGGCATCTTCGTGAGGTCCACCAGAAACGCTTCGCCTTCAATGGTCTTGCCGAGCGGGAGGGGCAGTGCCATCTTGGTATCGCGGAATTTCTTCGTCCCGATCAGGTCGCGCACGCGCACCAACTCGCGGATGCGGTTCGGAATCTCCACCCCAATCGCCGACTTGCCTGGGATGGGCGCGATCATGCGGATGCCACGCGCCGCCAACGCCATCGCCAAGTCGTCTTCCAGCGATTTGATACGGCTGATCTTCACCCCGGGCGCGGGCGTCAGCTCGTACAGCGTCACCGTGGGGCCAACGATGGCGTTGATGTCGGTGATCTGGATCTTGTACGTCTCCAGCTTGTCGAGCAGGATCTG
>JBCCMF010000164.1:0-10151 GCA_039026435.1 Bacteroidota bacterium | reverse complement strand
CTCTTTTCTCTCTCGATTCCCGCTGCTAGTGCTGCGGGCGTAGGCGAGTCACAGCCTACGGTTCTCGACCTGACCTTACTGAGCCAGCCATGACGCGACACGTTCTTCTTTGGGTTCTCCTGCTTCTGTCGTTGACGACGGTGCCTTCGGTGCTAGCATATGATGGCTATGGTATGCCGCACGGCAGTACGCCAACCCTGTTGAGCCCGAGCGCAGGTGCGGTGCTCCTGCCCAGCTCCAACCAAACGTTTTGCTGGTCCCACTCAGGAGGTGGGGTATACGACTACCACTACACGCTCATCTACGGGACGTACACGACCCAGCTAGGCACCAAGAGCGTGACGCTGGCACCCAACGCGCCTACCAACCAGGGCTGCGCGTCGATAGATACGCAGGTATTCAACCCTGGCCAAGCCTACTGGTGGAAGGTGCAGCGGCAAGTGTACAGCAGCACAACCACATCGGCGCAGCGGAGCTTTACTATGCAAAGCCCCCCCCCGCCTCCTGCGCTCAACTCGCCGCTGGGCACTACAGGGACCATCACGGCCCTGCGCTGGCACCCCGTGACTGGGGCTACGGGTGGCTACACCATACAGGTAGACGACCAGAGCAATTACAGCTCTCCCCTGGTCAACGTCACTACGGGCGGCACGCCAGATCAGGGCAATACGCTGCGTTACAATCTGACGGCAGCGTTGGTACCGGGCCGCACGTACTACTGGCGCGTGCGGGCGCTGGGCGTTGGCGGACTCCAAAGCAACTGGGCCGCGAGTACGTTCAAAGATATGCCTGACCGCGTGACCTTGATGCAGCCTTCCACCAGCGGGCAGTTGGTAAGCGGCCTGACGTTCCGGTGGAATAAGGTTCACAACATCGTCAGCACCTACCAGATCCGGCTGGCTACCAACAGCAGCTTCTCCGGCGCCACCACGCACACGGATGTTGGTCAACCCTATTACAGCACGGCTATTGATTATGTCTGGCCCCAGACACTTGCCTACGGGACCACCTACTACTGGCAGGTGAGAGCCAAGGGCGAGAACAACACCTACGGCCCGTGGTCGTCTACGATGTCGTTTACTACAAGGCCAGCTACACCCGGTACGCCTGGAAGCAGGTCGCCCCATGTGACAGGGGTCGGTACGCTGACGCCGACGTTGAACTGGGCGGCGGTGAGTAACGCCACGTGGTACAACGTGCGGTTGGAGCAGGGCGGTACGCTGCTTTGGTCGAGCGGCACCAGCGGGACGAGTGTGACGGTATCCAGCGGGCATCTCAGCAATGGCAACAGCTACGTGTGGAAGGTTCAAGCGTGCAACAGTGCGGCCAGCCCCAGCTGTAGCGGGTGGGGCAGCGCCACGTTCACCACGCCGCCGGCGCAGGTGAGCCTCTCGTCCCCCAGCAGCGGTACCACCTCCGCGCCGTGGCCCACGCTGTACTGGAACGCGGCGGCCAATGCGAGCAGCTACGACATCGAAGTATCGACCTCGGTCTCTAACTTCTCGGGCAACATCATCCAGTCGTGGTACAGCTACAGTGGGACGTCAGTGACGGTTTCACTAGAATACAACGACGGCTACTACTGGCGAGTGCGCGGGCGCGATGCCTACGGCAACACGGGCTCATGGTCAGGTATCAGGTCCATCCAGACCACCAGCGGGTATACCAGTAACCAACTGCCAGCGCATGGCACAACGAACGTCACGGCCTCGGGCAACGTCGATTTCGTATGGACCAAGGTTCACAGCAAGCTCTACGAGTACCAGATAGAAATCCGGCGGCAGTCGAGTAACGCTGTGGTGTACAGTACCTCGGGGGTGGGGCAACACTACAATCCGCAGTCGTCATGGGCGTACCACACCGTGGATATGGGTGGCCTCAACCTGGCGCTCAACACGAACTACATCTGGCGGGTGCGGATTAATGGCGCAAACGGTGCCGGGACCTGGTCGGCGTATACGACCTTCAAGACAGAGAACCCTGCCGTAATCACGGTGGGCAACCCGGCGCCTGGTGCCACGGTGCTGCCAGGCGACAATCAGTTCGTCTCCTGGGGGGCGAACAATGTGCACCCTGGCATGGACTTCACGCTGGCGATTGTGCGGGATGGGGTGGCGTTGTCATCGGCCGAGAGTGGGCTGTCGGCTACGAGCCCGGCCAGCCCCACGTACAACTACTGGAACGTGCCCGCTGACTTACAGGCAGGTGAGAGGTACCGCCTGCGCGTGTCACAGGGGGGGACAGTGGGGGAGTCGGGGGAGTTTACGGTGCCCAAGCGGCTGCGCGTAGTGAGCCCGGCGGAGGGCGCCACGTTCCAGGCTGGGCAGAGGGTGCGGGTGGAGTGGACAGAGAACTGGGACGCTGCGAGCAGTAACGAGACCTTCCACGTGACGTTGGGCGACGAGACCTGTGCTCCGCAGTCGGGTGAGCTTTTCTGTGAGATAAGTCTTCCATGGGATACACCTAGCGGCGGTTATACACTGAGCGTAACGGCTGTTGACCAGGTCATCACGCACAGCCAGACCATCAACATCAACTCAGTCGCTTTGGCCTTGGAAGCGCCGAATCCAGAAGCTGCTCAGTTTAATTGGCAGCGAGGTGAGCCACTGTCGGTTACGTGGCGGCTAATGCCTGAAACGTTACCAGATACGATCAAGATGAAGGTCACGTACTGGCAGCGGGACTCCCTTGACCCTGCCAGCTTAGTCAATCCGCCGCACGTGCTGTACGAAGGCCCAGGGGCGAGCACGACATGTCCTAGTGGAACGAGCGAGGCAGCGTGCTTTGGCACGTCTGTTTTGGCCCCCGGCAATCTGCCGCTGGGGCAAGGGCAGCTGTGGGTGACCGTAGCCGACGATGAGACGATTGCGGTGCAGAGCGGATGGATAAACGTGGTGACCGACCCATCAGCGTTCCCTGCGGTGAGCCTCGTCTCGCCCGCCAACGGGGTAGATTGGCAGGCCTCAGACACGCCGCTGTGCTGGCTTCCGGCCACCTCGGGCATGCCAGTTGGGACGGTGGTGAACCGCTACCTCGTGCGCCTCGGTGGGGTGGGCGGCACTACGCAGTGGGTCTTCCCCGATGAAGTCAACGCCGACGGACAGCTGTGTTACACGCCCGATGCTAACTGGGGCCTGGGCCAGAGCATCACGTGGGGGGTGACGGTGATGGACGACACCGGCAGTCAGGGCACGTTCACCGAGCGTACGTTCTCTGTAGCTCCTGTTGAATTCCTCGAACCTACTGACGGCCATCAGTGGGTGCTCAACCAGCCCACGACCATCCGGTGGAACGCCAATTCCGGCGCTGGCCCCTTTACGCTCGAGCTCTACCGCGTGGCCGCGAGCGGCGGCGGCACCACGGGCAGTGCGCTCGTGACCCAGACGGGCCTGACGGATGCCACCACCAGCCATACCTTTACGCCTCACCTGGGCATCGGCTTTGCCACGGAGCAGCACTACCGCGTGCGCCTGACCAAGACGGGCACCAGCAACGCCATCGAGAGCGCCGACGTGCTCGTCCCCATCGACGCCGAGCGCTTCCACCTGGTGCCTGAACTGGCAGCGTACGACTTTGGGGAAGTCCCGCTGAGCTACGAGCCTGAGCGCCTCTTTGCCCTCTCCAACACCGGCTCCGGCACCCTGCGCGGCACCATCCGCCTCTCCACCGACCCCACCCACGACGGCGGCGTCTTCCGCCTGCGCGGCGCTGGTTTCCTGGTGCAAGCCAACAGCTTCACCTATGCCATTGAGCCTGGACAGCCGCTGCTCTTCTCCGTCTCCTTCCGTCCCACACAGCTGCGTGCGGCACCCTACACGCAACAGCTGCTGATTGACCACGACGATGCCGACGCCACGAGCCCGCACACGGTGGATCTGACGGCGGAAGCGGTAGAGCGCCCGGCGGGCGAGCGGCCCAAGCTGACGCTCTCGCCCAGCACTGGCCCTATCGACTTCGGCACCGTCACGGCGGGCTACACGCGGCGCCTGGACTACCAGATCGCCAACGACGGCCTGGCCGACCTGGAGGTGGACTATACGTTCGATACCGACTGGGGGCTGGACTTCGCGCTGCTCGTGGACGAGGCGCCGGTGACGTTTGCGGGGGCGCTGGTGCTAGAGCCGGACTCGACGCACGTGCTGAGCGTGGTGTTCCAGCCAGGGGCACCCACGACGGGCAGCGCCATGCGGGGCACGCTGCGGCTGTCGCACACGGACCTGGAGCACCCGGCGGGCCGGCAGAGCGAGCCGGGCGCGGGCGGCGGCGCGCTGCGGCGTGTGGTGACGCTGGTGCACGAGGGCAAGGCGGAGGCGGCGCAGGACGACCGGCACTTCGTGCTGGCGCCAGACGTGGCGCAGCTGGACTTCGGCGCGCTGGAGGCGGGGCAGACTGCGCCGTATCAGACACTTCGGGTAAGCAATCCCGGCACCGAAGCGCTCACACTGCGCTTCGACCTGTGCAACCGGGTGGACTTCAGCTTAGCCATTGACGGCACGCCGTGGAGCGAGGACCCGGAGACAGCCTACGCGGTGGCGCCAGGGACCGAGCGCGCGCTGAGCCTGTCGTTCCACCCGCAGAGCATGGGCAGCAAGCTGTGCGTGTTGAGCGTGAGTCACGACGACGGCGACGTAGCGCCGAGTGTGTGGCAGGTGCAGTTGTACGGGGTGGGTCAGGACCCGGGTCGGAAGCGGTACTACTACGTGTCGGACCACCTGGGTAGTTTGCGAGCGACGGTGAACGAGGGGGGTGAGGTGGTAGGTCGTGACGACTACTACCCGTTTGGTCTGCAGCAGGCGGGTCGTAGCGTGGTGGAGGGGACGCGAACGACGGAGAACTACACGGGGCACGAGCTGGATACGGAGGCGGGGTTGCTGTATGCGGGGGCAAGATACTATGACCCGGTCGTGGCAAGGTGGGGAGTCGTGGACCCGCTGGCGGATAAGTATGCAGCGTTCAGTCCGTACAACTATGTGCTGAACAACCCGCTTGTGTTGACCGACCCGACAGGAGAGGAGCCGTGCTGTTCTGCGCTTTTTGCTGCTGCCTATGAGTTTGTCAATCGGGCCAAGGTGGGACTTAGCTACGCTGCCAGCAAAATTGCCGAGAAGTACAATAGCGACCCTGCGCTCCAGCATGCTGTTGAGCAAACAGCACAAGCAGCATCTGCTATTGATCCGACAGGGACGACCGACCTGGCCATCGCTAACATTCGGGGGCTCTCTGGTGATACAGAAGGTTATTATGAGGGGGTTGCATCTGCAACTTTAGCTGGTGGAGGGAGACTTGCTGGAGTCTTTGCTGACGGGGTGAAAGCAACAAGTGTGAAACAGTTTGGGCATACCTTCAAGAAGCACGGTTCAGGAACGAAGATAACAGGGAAGCTATTGGACAGAGCGCGTCAAAAAAATACCCAACAAGGTCAGTGGCTTAGCAACGATGACGCCGCAAGCTTCCTATCTCAGTACTCAGATATCACGGAAGTTACGGAGGTAGATATACCAAGCGGTCTTGGACAAGTCATTATGCCTAATGGTGAAATAGTGAGTGCTACAAGAGCTAGGTTAGTTCCCAAGCCTGAAGGTGGATTCCGCACCGCATTTCCGATAACTGATTCTAATTGAGGAAGTAATAGTGTTAGTGATAAAGCTGGATAATCAATGTTTCCCATCAGGAGATGCGGTTGAGTGCATTGGTCCTCTTGATAGATATGATGATATTGATGAGTTGTTAATAGACATATGTGAATGCCTAGAGGAGCAGAAAGTATTTCAATTTGTCATTGAAGGCTTTGGTTTGGATTGGAATTTGGATGTGGGTACAGATTTTTCCACAATAGTGATAGATTTGCCAAAAAACATTGGACGGCTTGGTAGGAACTCGGATTTTAGAATAGAACTTTTTGAGCAAGGTGTTGAGCGGACCTTGCTATTTGAGCCATCAAATGAGAAGGTGAAAGTATCTTGTCTCGATATGAAAACTAGTAAATTATTATCAGAACATATCGTAATTGACAAAGCAAACTTGTCAAGGCAGTTGCATGTTTTGCTGGATGATTTTTTGGAAAAGGTGCAACAGTTATTTGAAGAGGTGTCAAGGGCTAAGATCTTTGTTGAGTGGGCCCTGAGTAGAGAAAATTAACATTGCTTTGAGCCTTTGACAGTTTTGCCGAGTCAATGCGAGGGTGTTGCATAGAGTCTGTCGTGGGATTGATCCCACCGCTTCGTTGAGGTGAAGCGGTCCCTCCAGGCTCCAGCCCCCGTCCGCGCGGCTAGCGCCGCCCGGTCGTCGGGCGCCTTCCGGGGCATCATCACCCCACGCCCACACCCGCAGAACAATGCGGGCGCATTACTGGGCGCGGGGCCCCAGCTCGCCACGGCCCCCTGTTCGCTGTGGTCTTTGTTGGGCTTCGCGTATCTCGCTTGGTGTGGGGAGGGCAGATGGGTAGGATTGAGGTGGCTCAGCATACGAGAACTTGCGCATCTGCTCACCCATCGGCCATACCCTACGTCGCTCGAACGCATCACCATTGATCCGGCCATGTGTCACGGCAAGCCGTGCGTGCGTGGACTGCGCTATCCGGTGGAGATGATGCTCGAACGCCTCAGCGCGGGCATGAGCATCCAGGACGTGCTGGCCGATTGCGAGGATCTTGAGCGAGAGGATGTTCTGGCCTACGCGGCACGGCTGACCCAGACGAAGCGCGTCCAGCCGCTCGCGGTATGAAGCCCCTCATGGACGCACAACGCCCGCGCGGGTTGTGCCGCCACTTGCGAGAACGCCGCCCTGATGCCATGCACACCCCATGCCTTCCAGCAGGCAACCGCACGCCTGACGAGGCGAGCAATCAGGTATCGGTGCTAGCAGGCTGTGTGGAACGTCCGCTCAGAGCAGCCGTTTTCGGCGGCCTGTCTCAACTACGTGAGTACATCGCATGTCGGTCACGCTCGACGAGGTCCGCTACATCGCCCGGCTGGCTCGGCTCCGCTTCAACGCAGGCGAAGAAGCCGCGCTCGCCCAGCAGATGAGCCAGATCCTCGACTACGTCTCCCAGCTCGACGAGGTCGATACCACCGATGTGGCGCCGCTGGCGCACGTGCTCGAGCAGGTCAACGTGACCCGCCCGAGCGTGTCGGAGATGCGCATCACCCGTGAGGACGCGCTCAAAAACGCCCCCGACACCGACGGCACCTTCTTCCGCGTGCCCAAAGTCATCGATTGACATGCTCCCACGGCTGAAGCGCGTGGGATTCTGGAATCAAGCAGCAATCGCCAGCCTAGCTGGTCTTACATCGCCTACTCCATGAGGGCATGCCCTCCCTACAACCCCACCTACGCCGATGGCGAAGAAAAAGCGATCCACCGCGCGCGCCACGTCCAAAAGAGCTAAAGTCCGCGAGCCCAAGGCGACGCCCACACCTGCTTGGTTTGGCGCGTGGGACGGGCTTGGCCTTGCCAAGCAGCACATCGTCTGCGCCGTCTTTCTGGTGGTGACGTCGTTCGTGTTCTTCGCGCCCGTCCACTTCTCCGATGGCACCCTCGTGGGCGGCGACACGACGCGCTGGCGGGCGATGGCCGAGTCGGTCATCGACTACCGCGAGACCACGGGCGAAGAGGCGCTGTGGGCGCACCGGGCGTTCAGCGGCATGCCCGCCTACGCCCTCTCGTACCCCACCCTCATCCCACAGCTCGACGAGATCCCGCGCCAGCTGCGGGCCTTCCTCTGGCCCACGTCGCACATCCTGTTCTTGCTGGGCGGCATGTACCTGCTCGTCTTCTACGTCACGCGCAACCCGCTTGCCAGCGTGTTCGGGGCGGTGGCGTTTGCCATGACCACCTACATGCCGGTGCTGCTCATTGCGGGGCACAACTCCAAGGTGATCGCGCTGAGCTTTGCGCCGTGGCTGCTGCTGGCCTTTGCCCACGCGCTCCGCAAGCCCAGTCTGCTCGCCAGCCTGCTGTTCGCGATAGCATGCGCCATCAACCTGCGCGCTGGCCACTACCAGATCACCTACTACCTCGTCGTCCTCTGCGGCATCTGGTGGCTGGTGGAAGGCGTCGTGGCGGCACGGCAGAAGCAGGCGCTCGCCTTCGGAAAGTCGACCGCGTGGCTCGTGGCCGGATCCGTGCTGGCGCTGCTGATGATCGCGCAGCCGACGCTCTCGGTGCTGGAGTACAAGGACTTCAGCCAGCGCGGCATGGCGTCGGGCGGCGTGGCCGGGGAGGGCAGCCTGGCCTGGGACTACGCGATGGCGTGGAGCCATGCCGGGTACGAGCTGTGGACGCTGCTGATTGCCAACGCTGCCGGGGGGGCCAGCGGGGAATTCTATTGGGGACCGAAGATCTTCACGGAAGGGCCGCACTACGTGGGGGGGCTTGTGCTCGTCTTCGCCGTGCTGGCGCTCGTGAAGGTGCGCACGGCCACCGTGTGGGGGCTGGGGCTCGCCACGTTCTTCATGCTGCTCTTTGCGCTCGGCGAGAACTTCGAGACGCTCAACCGCCTCGCCTTCAACTACCTGCCGCTGTTCGACGCCTGGCGCGTGCCCGAGACGTGGCTGAGTACCGTCGCGCTCACGCTGGCCATCCTCGCTGGCATCGGCCTGAACTACGCCGCCACCTGGGCCAAGGAGGCGAGCGCGCGTACCGAGACGACCAAGACACTGCAGTACGCGTTCGGCGGCGCCGTCGCGCTCGTCCTCGTGCTGATGGTGGGCAAGTCGGTCGTCTTCGACTTCGAGAAGGAGGGCGAGTTCGCGCAGTTCGCGCAGCAGGTGGCGCAGAACAACAACGTGGCGCCCACCGATCCGCGTGTGGTGCAATTCGTCGAGCAGGAACTCGACCGCATACAGGACGAGCGCGTCGAGACGTTCAACACCGACGCGCTGCGCACGCTGCTTTTCCTCATCCTCGGCGGGCTGCTGCTGCTCGGGGCGCGCTACCAGAAGCTGCCGATGTGGCTGGCGCTCTTCGCCGTGACCGTGCTCGCCATCATTGACCTGACGGGCGTGGCGCGGCGCCACCTCAACGAGGATAGGCTGACCCCCGCCTCGGATGCGGAGGGTACCATCCAGACGTTCGACTACGATCGGTTTTTGGAGACGCGCCGCGCCGCCCTGGGCGGTGGCGATGGGCACTTCCGCGTCCTCTCGTTTGAGCGAGGCGAGCCCATGCAGAATCCCCGCCCGTCGTACGTGCACGAGTCGCTCGGGGGGTACCACGCGGCCAAGCTGCGCTACTACCAGGACTACATCGAGCACATCTACGACTGGACTGGGATTCCGAACGAGAACGCCATCGACCTGATGAACGGGCGGTACGTGATCGCGCCCTTCGCGCTGCCCGGCACGCAAGAGGTCTTCCGCAGCCAGGACAACCCGCAGCTCGCCGTCTACGAGAACATCGATGCCGTGGACCGCGCCTACTTCGTGAGCCAGACGGAGGTCGTAGACGACCCCGAAGCCACGTGGGCGCGCCTCCGCGATGCCAGCTTCGATCCGCGGACGACGGCGCTGGTGCTCAGCGGCGACAACCTGAGCACGACGCCCATCGACTCGGCGAGCACGGCCGAGGTGACATTGCAGAGCCACGGCCCGCGCGAGATGGCCTGGACGGTGAGCACCGACGCCGACCGGCTGCTGGTGGCCAGCGAGGTCTACTACCCCGAGGGCTGGGCCGCCTTCCTGAACGACGAGCCCGTGCCCATCCACCGCGTGAACTACCTGCTGCGCGGCGTGGCCGTGCCTGCCGGTGAGCACATCCTCACGATGCGCTTCGACCCGCGCAGCCACACGCTGGGCACCGCCATTGCAGGCACCACGACGGCGCTCGTCTACATCGGTGCGGCGGTGCTGCTGGGCCTGGGCTGGCGCCGTCGGCAGTCGGGAGACGCGCAAGGCACGGAAGGCGAGGCATGAGCAGTGCCAGCTTCGACAGCCCGCACAGCGCCTCCCGCGAGCTGCGCTTCGACCGCACCCTAGCGTTCCTGCAGGCGACGCTGCCCGCCCCGGCGCGCGTGCTTGACCTCGGGCCGAACAACCCGTTGGCCGAGCGGATGCGCAGCCTCGGCTACGACGTCGTAAACACAGGCTTGACCGATCTCGACGATCACCCCGAGGCCGTAGCAGGCCTCCACGCCGACGCGGTGACAGCGTTTG
>JBCCMF010000163.1:0-10159 GCA_039026435.1 Bacteroidota bacterium | reverse complement strand
TTGCCGTCCAGGCTCACCGCGGGCAGCGGCGCCTTCCACGCCAGGAAGCGGCCGCTGTCGATGTGCTCGGCGAAGTACTGCACGCTGATCGGCTCGTTGCCCGTCAGGCGGTCCGGGTCAATGCGCTCGGGCAGGTGCTGGTACCGCCAGGTGAGCTCGGGCACGGTGCTGGTGACGGTGCTGCCGCTGACGGGCTGCTCCAGCGCCACCATCGACGACGGCACATGCCGGAAGATGAGCTGCTCCGAGACGCGCTGTCCGTCAGAAGACAGGTGCCACTGGTAAATGCCCCCAGGCACCAGCATGAAGTCGGACGGATCGAGGTCGTACCGTCCGAGATCTGCGGTTGCGCTGAAGCTCCCGGCCGCATCCTGGCGCTCAATATGAATCATCGTGTTGGGCATTGCCTGGGCAGGCGTCTCCCAGGAGAACGCGACATGCGGCACAGGCACCACATCGCCGCCCGCAGGCGCGGTCAGCGTCACGAGGGACGGGTCATCTTGGGGCTGGTAGGTAAAGGTGATCGGGCTGCTCTTGAGATTCGCCAGATCGTAGCCCGCAAACACGCCCGTCGGCACGAACGACGCCCACACCCGGTACCGACCCGGCGCCAGCGCGCTCTCATTCACCGGCGGCACCTCTGACCGATCCGCGTCGGGACGTAGCTCACCTGTGCGCGGCAGCAGCGAGTAGCCTGCTGAGGGGTCGTTGCCGTCCAGGCTCACCGCGGGCAGCGGCGCCTTCCACGCCAGGAAGCGGCCGCTGTCGATGTGCTCGGCGAAGTACTGCACGCTGATCGGCTCGTTGCCCGTCAGGCGGTCCGGGTCGATGCGCTCGGGCAGGTGTTGGTAGCGCCAGGTGAGCTCGGGCACGGCGCGCGTGACGGTGCTGCCGCCGACGGGCTGCTCCAGCGCCACCATCGGCTGCGGCACGTAGCGGAACAGCGCTTTATCGGTGACCTGCGTGTTGTTGCTGGTGAGGTACCACGCGTAGAGCCCCTGCGGCGCCAGGGCGAAATCGGTCGGGTCGAGTTGGTACTGTGTTCCTACTACGGGGACGTCGTAGCTGCCCGAAGCATCTTGGCGGTCGATGTGCAGGCGGAGGCCGCTCGGCGGCGCTGTGGGCGTGTCGTACCGCCAAGCAAACGCGACGTGCGGCACGGGTACGGTCTCGCCCGAGGCGGGCTTGAGCAAATCGGCTAGCGGATCGGCCACGGTATCGACGCCGCCGCCCATGGCGTAGCGGGCGGTGCGCCCCTGGCTGCTCTCGGCCTCCCAGGTGTTGGTGGCATTGCGCAGCCGGATGTCCCACAGTAGCACATCGCCCGGATTTATAGGCAGGCCGAGCGGGCGCAGCCCTTCCATCATCTGCTGTGAAATCGCCAGCTCACTGTCAGCCAATGTCGTCTGATAGCCAGCCGCTTCGCCTGTGCCCCGATCGATGAAGACGACCCAAGGGGTCAAGTCCTGGTTTTGCAGCGATGGCGGCAGGTTCAGCGACCACCGAAACACCTGCTCCGTGCCCGCCAAGTCGGCGCCGTTTTGCGGACTGGTTAATTGGGCCTCGAACACGGGCCTGTACTTGAACGGCTCTACCCCCGGGCTGGCCACGCGGTCGCCAATGCGAATCTGCCAGTCGAAGAAGTCGCCATCCACGTTGCTGAGCGCAAACGCCTGGTCGATGGTGAGCGTGTAGCTGGTGGGCAGTACGCCGTTTTCGATGGGCACGGGGATGGACCACTCGCCCTGGTTGGAGCCGCTGTACTTGCGGATGACGAGCGTGACATCGGGGGCGGTGGTGAAGCCCTCCGCGTAGCGCCAGGTGAAGGTAGGCAGGATGTCGGTGACAGAAGCGGCGTTGGCGGGCGAGACCAGCGTGACGGCGTTGCCAAACGGCACCTTCGGTACGTCGTCGCCCGTGGCTACCCACCCCGTGGCAGGGTTCACGAAGCCAACCGTCCAGCCCAGCGTGCCGCCAAACATGGCGGGCAGCTGCTCGCCCAGGTCGATGGTCTCCTCGGTAGCACCGACGTCGGGCCAGCCCCAGATCGCATCGAGGCGGTCAGGGTCGTAGGCGAAGAGCGTCCGCGTGAGGCCGAGGGCGGCGTACGATGCGGGCAGGTCCCCGCGCCATTGGAAGCGTTGCGTCTGCCCCACCGTAACATTAACCGGATGCACGGCGGTGAAGTCGAACTCGGGGCGGTAGCGGAACGCCTGCCGGGCGGTCGTCTCATGGCCGTTCACCTCTAAGCTCCAGACCAGCGCGGTGCCCTCCAGTTCGCGCTGCATCGGGATGGCGACGACCTGCTGCGCGGTGGGCGTGAAGCTCGTGCTTTGCGCGCTGGGGTTGGCGACGGGCCAGCGCTGCGGCACGCCACCGGGTGCATCGGCGCGGCGCACGAGGACGGCGAGCGACTGGATGCTTGGCGTGCCGCTAAACGCCCATTGGAAGGTGGGCTGCAGAGCTACCACGAGGCTGTCGGCAGCGGGCGCCTGGAGTTGCACACTGACGGTGGACGACGGCGCGCGGCTACCCATCCGCACCCGCTCGACCAGCGGCCCTGTAGCCAGCTGCCACCCGGTCTGCTGATTAACCAGCGCCACGCCAAAGCTATACGTGGCCGCCTGATCCACCAATACCGAAGCGGCCTTCAGCGCTACCCGCGCTTGGTTTTGGTCATCCAACTGAATCTTGATGAGCCGGGCCTGCTGCTGCGCAGCTTGTGCATCGGTTTCGCTGACGACCGTCAGAAACGGCTCTACCAACCCGGTCATGCCAGCAGGTGCCCGCACCGACACGCTCAGGTCAAGCTCTTGGGCGGTCACCTCGGCATCGCTGATAAGCCCAGAGATCGATGCCTCTAACTCGGGCTCCCATACGAACGAGGCAGAGGTACTTACTTTCTGGCCGCTGTTATCGCGCAGGTGCCAGCGGTACGTGGTGCCCGGCTGGAGTTGCATCACTTGCGCCGCCGTCAGCACCAGTTCGCGGTCGCGCAGGTTGCCCACAGGGAGCGTGACCGGTGTTCCGCCGCCGCTGGGCGTCAGGCGTGCCGTGCCTGCTTCGGAAGGCGCATTCTGGCGGCTCCAGGAGAGCGTCAGGGCAGGCCCGGTGATCGTAGAGCGCGTACGCGGCCCGGTCAGCGTAATGAGGTTGCTCGCCGCGCTCTTGAAGCCCACGTTGGTGGCTACTGCCCGTGACCGGAACCGCCACTGCGCTTGCGACCCCGAGCGTAATCCCAGCGAGACGGTGTAGCGCTTAGCGGGATCGACCGCCAGCTCTTCCACATCGATGGTCGCGCTTCCACGCGGCTGCACCGTGACCTCGCCCAAGGGCACCTGCACTTCGTCCCCGTCATCGGGCGTGAGGTAGAGGATGGCCTCCAAGTTCATGGTATTCAGGAAGAGCGCATCCGCTTTTAGGTCGATCGCCCAGTCGAGCTGCACGGAGGTCCCCTCCACCGTTTGCCCGGTGGAGAGCCCGGTCAGCGTGGGCCTGACTGAAACAGCAGGCAGGTAAGTGAACGAAACGGCTGTACTGAGCGGCACGTTGTTGGCGTCCAGCAACCGCCAACTGTATCGCTGACCCGGCGTCAGTCGGCGAGCAAACGGGTTGGCGACCGTCAGTTCTACCGCCCGGCCAAGCGCCAACGACGAGATCAGCTCTCGATAGGTCCGAGGAAGCGTAGCGCCGCTGACCTCCACAAACCCACCGCCTTGAGGGAGGGCACCCGAGAATGTCCACGTGAAGGTCGGGTTGGCGTCGTTCATCGCCGACGGCCCGATGGGGTTTGTCGGCGTCGCCATCGATGTTCCGCCAGAGAGGAACCGCACGTCGGTGATGGACGCATCCGTCGCAAACTGCCAACGAGCATCGTCCCGTCGTTGGATGACTAAACGCAGGGTATACGGCTGCCCCTGCACGATGGGCAGCGTAGCCGTGGCGATGCGTGCAGCGCCTTGACCGCCATTGGTGCCCACATCGCCCAGGTCATACTGTGCCACCACGGCGCCGTTGGGGGCCACGACGTCGAGCTTCGCCTCCAGTCCCGCTTGGATCGCCTCGCTGGCCGACACCCCTGCATTCCAGTTCAGGGTCAGGTCGGCGCCAGAGACGGTGGCGCCGTTTGCCAGCCCCGTCAGTGTTGCGGAGAGGCCCGGTCGATAGGTGAACGTGCTCGTGTTTGAGATCGGCTGGCCATCGGCGCCGAGGACTTGCCACTCGTATTCGGTTCCGGGGCGGAAGAGCGTGACCTCGGCCCACGAGGTGGTATATCTCCCACTGGCCAACCGCCCTACGGACAAAATGCCCCCTCTGCTGCCATTGGTCGGCTTGAATCGGATGAAGCCGCCGCCCGAAGGCAGCTGCGCGCCCGACCATCCGAACGTCAGTTGCAGGTCTTGCGCGACGCCAAGGGGTGACACGCCCGCCAGCTGCGGCAGGGCAAAGCTGAAGGTACCCGTCCGTAGCGCTTGCACGTCGCTGTTCCGCAGCGCCACGGTCCATGATAAACGCTGACCGCCCGACGTGGGCACCCCAGCGCTGGCGAGTTGGCTCTTGGTGAGCGTCACCGCCCCTACGAGGCCGCTGTTATCCACCGGAAAACGCGCGGGCGTATCGCCATCGTTGGCCCACACCAGCACATCCACATCCGCGCTGAACTGCCCGCTCGGTAGCAAGAGCTGCCACGAAAACGGGATGTCATCTTGGGCAATCACCTGCCCTTGCGTGGGCACGAGTAGGCTTGCCTGGAGCCGGGGTCGATAGACGAACCGCTGGGTGTTGCTCGCCGGCTGCCCGTCGATCTCGACGTACCAACCATACGACGTGCCTGGCTCCAGCTGCGTCCGCTCGGCAGCCGTCAGCGTGTGGCTGTAGCTCGTGCCCCCAGTGGGCGCGATGTCGATGCTCTGGTCGAACCCGCCGCCGACGGGGCGGATGACCAGCTTCTGCGAAGCGCCGAACGCGAGCGGCTGCGTCGTTGTCCACGCGAACCGAGGGGCTAGGCGCTGCACCGTGGCGCCATTGCTCGGTGCCTCCAGCTGCACCGCCAGCGCAGGCTGCGGCGGCGTGTCGATGGGCGTGATGCCGCCTCCCCCTGCCGTGTAGTTGAACACCCCCGGCAAGCTCAGCGTGTTCGGCCCACGCGTGATCTCCCAGCTGTAGCGAGTCCCTGACTGCAGCTGGCCTGCCTCCGACAGCGAAAGCCGATAGCTGCCGTTGGCGGACGCTGGGAGGGCGACGGAAAACGGCAAAGCCGATGTCGTGCCGCCGAATAAGCCACTCAGCGGCGTCAGGTCTATCTGCGCAGGGCCTAGGTCATTGTTGAAGTCGGGCGGCAAGAAACCCGTCCACTCAAACGTGGGCTGCGAGGCATCAACGAATACGCCGTTGAGAGGCCCCGTGAGTTGCAGTGGGAAGTTCGTCTGCCCCAAGATGGTCGGCGGCGTAAAGGTGAACGTCCACGCCTCGCTTTCGCCGTCTTCCGCGAGGGCCAACAAGCCATTCGCGTCGCGAGCGGTCACGCGCCAGGCATAGCGCGCGCCAGGCGTCAGCTCCAGGAATTCGGGCAGGTACGGCAGCGTCGTCTCGGCCGTCACCGTCTCGGCGTGGGGCCGGTTGCCGTCGAGGCCGTCATCGGGGTCTTGGCCGTCGAGGAGTTCGACGAGCAGGAAGCTGTACTCGACCATGCTCTGCGGCGAAGCCAGCACGGGCACCCAGGTGAAGATGGGCGCAAATGCCATCACGTCCACGCCGTTGTTCGGCGCAAAGAGCACGGGCGGCTCGGCCAGGCGCACGTTGAACGTCACGGTAGACGCCAGCGTCAGGATTAGCGAACTGGGGTCCACGATGGGCGCGATGGTCAGTGTGTACCGGCCTTCGGGCAGAGCCCCGTTGCGCTCGACCTGGCTGGCGATCTCGCCATTGAACTGCTCTAAGACAGCATCCACACCGCCGTCGATCTGCATGCGCGGCGCGTCGTCGAACTGCTGACGCAGGTACGCGCCCGGCGCGATGGTCTCGGGGATGGTTTCGATGTCGAGCAGCGTCTCACCATCCAGTGCCAGCGTGATCCGAAAGCTGAACGACGCCGCGCCCGCCGATGGGCTGGAGTAAATGAACTGGACCGGATAGACGCCGCGGTCGATCTGCTCCACGAGATCGGCGATGAAGGGCGAGTCGAGCGTGGGCGGCACACCCAGCACACCTACCTGCGCCGTGCCCTGTGCCTGCGCGGTAGCCGTGCCGAGCAGCGCCAGCACCACCACGAGGCAACTACGTTGGATCGGATCGGATAGCCGAGAAAGCATGATTCGGGGCGTCAGAGTCAGTTAAAAGCGGTGATCATACCGGAGGGCAGCCTGGACCTCGCTGAAGTCGCGCCCCCCCGTCGTCTGGGCATCATTGACGACGCCCCGTAGCGTGAAGCGGATGGCGTCGCCGCCGGGCAGGCGGTAGTTGGCGCTGAGCGTGGTGAGCCACTGCGCCGTTTGGATGCGGCTGCGCTGCGTGCCTACCTCGGGCAGGACAAACGACCGCGCCGACTCGGTCTGCGTCCACCCTGCGCTCGCGCGCACGTTCAGCGCGCGGTCTATGAACGTTTGCCCGAGGCCGACTTGCACACCCCGCACGTCGGTCGTGGCGCCGCCCGCTTCGCTCTGCAGCGCGTTGCCGCGCAGGTTGACCGAGAGGCCCGACGTGAAGCCCAGCGCGTAGTTGAGCATGGCCGTCGTGCTCTCGTTGCCCACCGCCGGGCGCAGGTTTTGCTGCACCGCCAGGCTGTTGTCGTCGGTCTGCTGGAAGGCCAGCGAGAGCGCCACCGTGTGCGAGAGCCCGTCGGGGCGTTGCACCGTGAACACGGGCGCGAGCATCACCGCCTGCGAGAGCTGCGACTGTTGCAGGCTGGCCCGGTCGGCAACGCCTGAACGAGGCGTGTTGGTGTTGCCCATCCGCATGTACGAGCTGCTGAGGCTGAGCGACGGCAGGAGCCGCACCTGTGCTGTCACGCCGCCCTGGTCGCGCTCGAGCGTCGATTGGCGCTGATCGAGTAGGTTGTTGCGGGTGCGCGCCAGCGTGAAGCCCAGGTTGACACGGCTGTTGAGCAGGCTCAGCCGAGGCTGCAGCCGCACGACCTCCTGGTCGGCGCGGGTGTACTGCAAGCCCAGCGACTCGAAGCCGGGCTGGATGCGCGAATAGCTCGACTGCACGCCAAACCATCCGAGGTTGAGCGCCGCCGACGCCTCGCCCGCGTAATCGACCTGGGAGCCGGCACGCGGCGTGATACCCCACCGCAGCCAGCCGGGAATCTGACTGCCCGAGGCCTGCGGCGCCCGGGTGTCCAACGTAAACGCCGACATCGTGACTTGCCCCGTCATCGTCAACTTCCCATCCAGCAGTTTGGTCGAGACGGAGGGCGTCAGGCTGAAGTTCTCGGCGGGGTTCACTGTGCCAGGTTCGAGCGTGGAAGGCAACACATCGCGCACGTACACGCCAATCAGGTGGAAATGCGTCTCCCGCGGCTTGCCCCACCCGAAGCGCGTACCTACCAGCCACCGTTCGTCCTGCTGATCAGTGAGCGTGTTGGCGAGGGTCGTCGAGCGGCGCGGCTGGCCGCCCGTCACGGTCAGGTGCAGTGTGCCGGGGTTGTACTCAACCAGCCCGCCGCGCACGATGGTGCCGCTCAAGCTGTAGCGCGAGAGGCGCGGGCTCACATCGCCTGCTGCCACGCGCCCCTGCGCCCAGCGCGTATCCAGCTGCAGCCGGTTTACGTTGCGCCGTAGACGGGACTGGTCGGTGTCGAAGCTGAGGTTGAGACCCGTCGTGAGGCCGTAGAGCGAGACGTTGGCGTTGGCGTACGTCCGCATGCTGGCCGGGGCGCGGCGCCCCGCGATGCCGTCGGACGCGTAAGCCTGCCCTTCGAACCCGATGCCGCCGCTGACCTGGATCGGCCCGAGTTGGGTCTGCGCCTGCACGCCGCGCCCAGCCAGGCTGAGCAGAAGCAGGGTGCAGCAGACAGAAAGCCCGAGTGCGCGCACAGCCGTTGCAAGGTGGGTTCGACGAACAAACGTTTCCCCCTATTGCGAAGCCCATCCATCAAACCGGACACGGGTTCACAATTTCGGCGCGGCAAAGGCTACTCGGTGATGGCGAAGTAGATGAAGAAGGCGATGAACACGCCGATGCTGAGCGTGAAGCCCCACATGAAGATGGTGTACGAGATCCGCACCATGCGGTACTTGCGCGCCAGCACGCTCCCCAATCCGTAGAGGTCGCGTACCATGTTGAGGTACAGCAGGTCGGTGCTCTGCATGAGGTCGGTCATGCCCTCCACGTAGTCGTCCTTCGACATGTTGGCGAAGTTGCCGAAGAACAGGATGTTGGCTCGGTTCTCCCGCACGTCCTCCAGCGAGATGGCGTTGCTGCTCACGCGCGGACGCGCAGCACGCACCGCGTAGACAATGGACGACACGCACGTCACGAGGAGCAGGCTCGTTGGGATCAGCAGCCACGGGTCGGTGGTGGCACGCGGCGCGACCGAGGCAATGATGATAGACACGATGAGGCCGTTGATGGAGATCATGATGTTGGCCTTGTTGTCGGCCAACGAGCTGAGGTCCATGTTCACGCGGTACGAGGTGCGAAACATCGTTTCGATGCCTCGCTTGGAGCCGAGCTTCTTGTCTTTAGCCATAGGGGAGGATCGTCAGTCTATGCGTCACCGTCAGGGCGCGCCTACGGGGTCAGGGATCGCAGGGGGAGGGCTGTGGGTACCAAGGTAATGCTGAGTTGATGAGTCTGCACGCTACACCGCATGAAAATCGCTACCCTCCTCCTTGCTGTCACGCTCGCGTTCAGCCCATCCACACCTCAGCCAGAGGGCGTTACCATGTTCGATCTGCCCTATGACTTTGCGCGCCCGTCCCACACGGTAGCGCTCGACAACGAACTGTTCGAGGTCTCTGGGCTGACGGTCATTGACCTCAACACGCTGGCCGCCGTGCAAGACGAGAAGGGGCGCATTTACTTTCTGGATGCGCAGACAGGCGCCATCCGCAACGAGATTAAGTTCTCAGATCGCGGCGACTACGAGGGCATCGAACGTGTGGGCGATAAACTCTGGGTGCTAGAGAGCGATGGCGACCTGTACGAAGTCAAGGACTGGGACACCGACGATGTGGACACCGACCGGCATGAGAACGCGCTCAAGTCCAAGCACGACACCGAGGGGCTGGCCTACGACCCCATCAACGACAGGCTGCTGATTGCCTGCAAGGAGTTCAGTGTGAAGGGCGAGAAGGACAAGAAGGCGATCTACGCCTTCGACCTCCGCACGGAAGAACTCATGGAGCCCCCCCTCTTCCTGATCGACAGGGCTGAAGTACAAGCAGCAATCGACGCATCTACAACCCGCGAGCGCATCAACGACCGCATCCGCAGCTTCCTCTCCTCAGCGGTGGACCTCAGCGGCTTCAAACCCTCTGCCCTGGCGCGTCACCCCCTCACCGGGGACTGGTACCTCCTCTCGTCTGTACGCAAGATGCTGGTCGTAATCGACCCGGCGGGCGCTGTCCAGACCGTGCGGTCGCTCTCCAGCAACGTGTTCGCACAGCCCGAAGGCATCGCGTTCATGCCCGACGGCACGCTGTTCATCTCCAATGAAGGCCGCGACGGGCCGCCGACCCTACTGCGCTTCGACGTCCAGTCGTGAGGCGAGATGGCCGTGGACGGCTCGACACCGGATCGCAGCAGACCGCTCCCAACGCTGCAAGCATGGCCGCTGGACATTGCAACAAATCGCACATTAGCGGATATATTCACGATGTCAGTCGATCCCAACCGTTCCGACAACAACATGCCTAAAGCCACACCAACTCAAGCTAAGCGCACTACGCGTAAACTGCCTCCGCTCAAGCGCAACGTGAAGATTGTAGAATTGCCCGGTGGCGTGCTCCAGGCACAGGGTAAACCGCTGCACGGGAATATCAAAGAGGAGCCTGTACGGCGCTGATGGCCTCGTATTTTGTTGACACGGGCGTTTTTCTGCGCGTAGCTACGTCATCGCGTGAGTGGTCTGAGGAATGCACTTCATGGTTCCTCGACCACTTGGCAGACCCGTTGTACACCAGCGCTCACGTCTGGGTGGAGACCTACAACAATC
>JBCCMF010000162.1:0-10191 GCA_039026435.1 Bacteroidota bacterium | reverse complement strand
CTCGGCAATCATCCGCGCCGCGCGCTCGACCTTCGCCATATTGGGCGAACTAGAGTACTGATACCCGCGCAGCGCTACTTCCTCGGGGTAGTCGAACATCGCCTTGGCGAACAAGATGTCCTTCGGCAGATCGACCACGACGGGACCCGGCCGCCCCGTGCGCGCAATGTGGTAGGCCTTGCGGATCGTCGGCGCCAAGTCGCGTACGTCGCGCACCTGGAAGCTGTGCTTGGTGATGCTGCGGGTGACGCCGATGATGTCGGTCTCTTGAAACGCGTCATTCCCGATGAGCGCCGTCGGCACCTGCCCGGTGAAGACGACGATGGGGATGGAGTCCATGAACGCATCGGCGATGCCTGTGACGGTGTTGGTGGCGCCGGGGCCCGAGGTAACGAGCACCGTGCCCACCTTGCCAGTGGCCTTGGCGTAGCCTTCGGCGGCGTGTGCCCCACCCTGCTCGTGGCGGACCAACACATGGAGAAAGTTGGGCTGGATGCGCGCCATCTCGTCGTAGATCTTGATGACGGCACCGCCGGGATGGCCGAATACGACATCAACGCCCTCGGCATCGAGGGAGCGGACGAAGATCTCGGCGCCCGTCATGAGCGTGGTCGAGGTGCGCATCACAGGCGGCTTGGTGGCAGCGCCATCGCCAGAGGTCTGCGTGCGTTGGTCGGTGGATGGGGTTGGCATCACGCGGTCGTGTTCGTGGACAGGATGGTGGTGCGATGGTCGGCATTAGCAGACGCACCTCGGCCTGGCCCAGCTAAGGACCTGCGAGCAGGGGTCTTGCGATCTGTGCACCGAACGAACATCGCGGCTGGGGTTGTCCATCAACCCTCTGCCTGCGTTATGTCGTGCCTTTCACGTGCTTCGGATTGATGGGGTCGATCTAGGTCGCTAGGACTAGAATTAGAATGCTGACGAGCACGAGTAGGCGTACGAGCACGTCATTCCGAAGCGCAATAGCATGCACGGTCAGCGTCGCCGTTGCGGGGACGGCTACGGACACGGCGTGAATCTGTGAGGGAATACCAGGCATGCAGGTAAAGTCAGCACAGTGCGATTGCGTGATCGTAATAAAGGCATCGAACGACCCAACATCAAGATTCCATAAAGGGGTGTGCCCCGCCACTGACTTAAACTGTCTACCAGCCGGAAGCGCTTCTCACAAATTTATTTACCACCACGCCACTTATGATCTAAATAAATAAATCATCATGCCCCCTTCACACTTTCGAAGCTGGCTCTTGAATCACGACAGCTCACTTTATCTTCACATTTCAGAAGCGTTTCCAATGATACACCTGCCCATCGAAAGCGGATCGCCGCCGCGCTTTAGAGGCTGTTTGGTAGCTGGGTTGGTAGGCGAGATGGAGTCATTTCCGAGCGAAGGTTGATCCGATTTTGCGGTTCGTAGCGGGGCTACGGGCCAAAAAACCGGAGGCGAAGCCGTAGAGTATCGGGTCGAGATGCGCCGGAAAGGGCCCATCGCAGCCCCAGGTCGAGTTACCAAACAGCCTCAGCCCAATAGGAAGCGAAGCGGGCGGTCCAACCGGGCTCGCCATGCAGCCTCCGAGTGCGGGGCACAGGGCTCCTCAAATACGTCGAGCTGTGCCGGATTGTGATAGCCTCGGTGCCTGAGTTGTTGCGCCAGCCGCTGCACGGCGCGCTCATACGCAGGCGTCTCTGCCTCAATGCCATAATCCAAGTATACCTTGTGCCTGTGCGGGTCCAGCGGAGCACGGTCGATGTAGTCGTGGAGCGCTTCGCCGATGATCGTCAAGCTCGTCGAGAGGCAGGCCGCGCCGCCGAAGTGGTGTGGGTATTGGCACAAGCCGTAGAGCGAGATGAGCCCACCCATGCTGGAGCCCATCAGAAAGCGCTCCGTCGGATCAGCGGTGACGTTGTACTCGGCCTCCACAAACGGCAACACCCGCCCGACAAGCTGTTCGAGGTAGGCATCCGAGCACGGCATGCCATCGAAGCGCTTGGCAAACGAGGCGCGCAGCTTGTGAAAGCGTTCGGGGGCCAGCGGCTGCTCGGGCATATACTCCTGCAGCCGCTTGGGGCTGTTCCATATGCCCACGACCACAGCCTGCCGGACTCCGCCTGCCACGCGCTGCATCGCCTCATCGACGCCCCAGTCCACCCCTACATACGCTTCGTGGGGGAAGAACAGATTCTGCCCATCATGGGCCACGATGAGCGGGTAAGGCTTGGCGTGCAGATCGTAGCCTGGCGGAAGCCACACCTCGACGTTGCGACCGTGCAGCGCACCGAAATCGACGTGTTCGTAGCGGTCGATTTGCCCGACGATACCGTCAGTGATGCGGTGCAGGGTGTTTGAAACCATCGTGTGATTCCTCGGCGGATTGGTGGCGTCTGGTAGGCAAAGGCTCAACCCAACCCTATCGCCTGCGTTTTGTGCCGCTCCCTTTTTGATGCTGCCTGTGCCCGATCTCCCCCTGCTCACTCTCGCGTTTGCCGCGCTGCACGCTGGCTTCTGGCTCCTCCTGGCCTCGAATCTGTTTTATTTCTACGCACGGCAGCGGTCCCAGAAACGCACCGTGGACCTGCTGTCGATTGTGGTCCCTGCCCGCAACGAAGAAGCCAACCTCCCGCGCCTGCTCGACAGCCTACTGGCTCAGCGCGACGTGGCCTTCGAGGTGCTGGTCTACGATGACCACTCTACCGATGCCACCTGGGCAGTGCTCCAACGCTACGCCGCGCAGGATGAGCGTGTCCGGCCACTGAACGGCCCCCCGCTACCATCGGGATGGATGGGCAAGAACCACGCGCTGTTTCAGGCCACGCGTCACGCCACAGGCAGCCACTACCTCTTCCTCGATGCCGACGTAGCCTATCAAGATGACAGGGCCTTGTCGCGATTCATCGGGCGAGCCTCTGGTTATTCAAACCGTCATGCAATAACGGTAATGCCTCGGTTCAAAGGCGGAGGCCTCGTGCTGGTGAGCATGGTGATCAACGTCTTCCTGATCGGCCTGCCGTGGCTGCTCGTCCGGCACTTTCGGATGTCGGCGCTGGGTGCGCTCAACGGACAGTGCTGGATGATCGACGCGGTGCACTACCACCAGCATGAGCCGCACCGCACCATGAAGGCGGAGATCTTGGAGGATGTGATGATCGGCCGCTTTCTGAAGCGCGAAGGCATGACCCCGGTGATGCTCAACGGCAGCCGCATCCTGGACGTCTACATGTACGACTCCTTCCCAGATGCCCGGCTGGGCTTCCAGAAAAATGCGTACCTGCTCCTGGGTGGACACTGGGCGTCGTTCGCGTTCTTGCATGTGGGCTTCGTCCTCACCTTTCTGGCCGCGCTGCTGGTGCATTGGGGGTTCTGGCTGTCGCTCTTTGGGCTGAAGTTCGTCACCGACCGGGTAGGTCGGCTGCCCTTCTGGATTACCCTGCTGGCCCCCCTCTCCTACCTCCTGGCGGCGCTCATCCAACTCGATTCTGCGCGGTTTCACTGGCGCGGGCAAGTCACATGGAAGGGCCGCACGGTGTCGGGCATCGACGAGTCAGCCGCCGCGTGAACGGTTCGGCTCATTCGTGTTGCACTTTCGCCGCAGGCACCGTAGTTAGGCGGCTGTCGCTCGGTCTTTCTGTCTCCCCCTGTGTCCACTAAACGCCCATCGCCCTTCACCCGCATAGTGCCCCGGCTGCTGCTGCTGTCAATGGTCGGCGCGGCGCTGTTCCCGCTGGGGCGGATGTGGCAAGAGTGGGCGGCGTTTTCTGAGACGGTGGGCTTCCTGGATGACATGGCCTTGGAGCGCAGCTACGACTGGGTGGTGTGGGACGATGTAGACGGCCTCATCCGCGCCCGCTATGTGTTCTCGAACAGCCCAGCTGCTCAGGCGGGCATCCGCGAGGGCGATGTGTTCTTCTACCTCAACTACGAGTCGTTTCTCCGAGCGGGCGACCTGCGCGGCGTCATTGAGCGGACGACGCCCGGCACTGTCCTGAGCTACCAGCTCACGCGTGACGACGAGACGCTGTTCTTCGAAGTACCCACCACGCGCTACCCTACGTTCCTCTACCCGCTCTCCGGTGTTCTCTGGCAAGCCTCCATCATCGGGTTTAGCCTTGGCGCCTTGCTGCATGTGATCGGGCTGGTGCTCGTATTTCCGCTGGCGCGGAGCAGCATGGCGGGCCGCGTCTCTTTCGCGCTGATTGGCGTCTCGGCAGTGTGGGTGGTGGTGAACCTCGCCCGACTGGTCGCCATCCAATTGCTCGGCCCGCCAGTGAGTGGCACGGTGTACCCGCTGATCTTCGAGGGGCTGACGTTGATCGGGCTGGTAGGCTGGATCCTCTTCCCGGGCCTGCTGCTCCTGGGCACCGTTGTCCTGGCGCGCCCCGTGGTGGGGCTCTCTTGGCTTCGTTGGCTGGCCGTGGTGCCCATGCTGGTGCTGACGGTGCTCGTCTTTGGCAGCATGGACGGTCAACCCTTCGGCCCGTTCACGCTGGATCGGCTGGTGGCCCCGCTGCTGTTTTACGCCGCGGTCTACATCGCGGCTACGGCGGGCATGGTGACGTATGTGCTGTTGGGCTTCCCCAACCGTGCGCAAGACCACCTCGAAGGCTGGCGGTTTGCAGGGACCATCACCACGCTCAGCGTGAGCCTAATGGTTGCGCTGCTGGTGCTGGACTTGGTTCCGCTGGCGGGCGCGTTCAGCGAGACCACTACGGGCTGGCTGGTGCTGGGCGCCCAGCTCCTCACCTTGTTTCCGGTGCTGCAAGTCTCGCTGGCCACCATCCGGTTTGGCAAGGTGGAGTATGTGCTGGCACGCACCATCCGCTTCGTCATGCTGGCGGGTGTCTTCTTCATCGTCTTCCTCGCCTTTGGGGCGCTGCTCCGCCCACTGTTGGCGCAAGGCGAACGCACGTTTGTCATCGCCCTGGCCATCGTAGCGGTGGCCCTCTTCGGGTTGTTTGAGCAGGTCGCCAAACGGCTGCCACGGTGGGCACAGGGGTGGCCCTTTGGGCAGGCACAGGACCCCGTTCCCGCGACGGACTTCCAGAGCACCATCCGGACGCAGCAAGACCTCAGCACCCTGCTCGATGCCAGCCTGAACATGCTCGTGGAGGGGTTCCGGGCGAACTCGGCGTACCTGTTCGTCTCCCCACCCGATTCGCCGCACTGGTCCACCTATGCGGTACAACCCAGCCCGCCGTACCTCGCCACATCGATGGCAGATCGGGTGGCACAGTTCTTCGACCACGCCGGGCAGCGGTGGTCGCGCAACGAGGAAATCTCGACCGTTGAGCTTCCCCAGGATGTAGCCAACGACCTCCGAGACGCTCACATCGCGCTGATCATGCCCATCGCCAGCTCGCAAGAGCTAGAGGGGCTGCTGCTGCTGGGCACCCGAGCGACCAAGCACGGCATCTACAACTTGGGGGACGTAGATCTGCTGACCGCCCTCACAGGTCAGCTTGGCTTGGCTATCGAGCGTATGCGGCTGCTCGATCGTGAGAAAGCACTGCTCCGCAAAAGTGCCGAGGCCCACCTCGTAGCCCTCCGGTCACAGATCAACCCGCACTTCTTGTTCAACGCGCTGAATACGATTCTCGGCTACATCCAGGCGAAGCCCGAAAGTGCCGAGGCGGTCGTGGAGCATCTCTCTGCCATCTTCAGGCACACCCTGCAGACCGGGAGCGACGCGTTTGTCCCGCTGCGCCAGGAAGTGGCGCTCGTCAACCACTACTTGGCCATCGAGCAGGCCCGCTTCGGGGATGCCCTGCAATGCCACATCGCCATCGCACCGGAGGCGCAGGGGCTGCCGATCCCCGCGTTTGTCCTCCAGACCTTGGTCGAGAACGCGATCAAACACGGCCTCGAACCCCAGCAAGGGCGCGGCATGCTGGACATCACGATCTCTATCGAGGAGCGCGGCCTGCGCCTCGTCATCCGCGACACGGGCATGGGCATCCCCAGCTTGTTCGGTCAAGGCCCGCATCGCATTCAGGATGTAACGTTCCTCGGGATCGGCCTTCAAAACGTGCGGGCGCGGCTCGAACAGCTGTACGGCGCAGAACATGATGTAGTCTTCGAGAGCGCGCCCGGCCAAGGCACCACCGTGCGGCTGCTGATGCCCATCCACCGCGCGAGTCCACCGCCCGTCCCCTATCACGAACCGACGTTAGCATGATCAGCGTACTGATTGCCGACGATGAAGAGCCGGCACGCCTCCGCCTCCGCCATCTGCTCGGCGCCATAGACCACGAGCTCGCTATCGGTGCACTGTACGAGGCCCACGATGGCGAGGCGACGCTGCAGCAACTGGAGGCACACGCCGATATCGGGGTCCTCTTCCTCGACATTCGGATGCCTGGCCTCTCGGGGTTGGACGTGCTGAGCAGGCTGCCCGCCAATCGCAGGCCGTATGTGATCTTCACCACGGCGTTCGACGAGTACGCGCTTCAAGCGTTTGAGCAAAACGCCCTCGATTACCTGACCAAGCCCATCGGGAGAGAGCGGATGGCGCAATCGCTGCAGCGTGTCTCGGCGGCGTTGGCGCACGATCGGTTGCGGACCGAGCAGCAGAAGCGGCTGGATGCGATGATGGCCTGGATGGAGGCGCAGGAACAGGCGGCGGCGCCTGCTGCAGGCGCTGGGCTTCCAACGCTCACCAAGATCTCCATCCCCCACCGCGATAAGCTGCTCCTCATCGATACGGCTGATGTGGTCAGCGCGGAGGTGGCCGACGGCGTCACGAAGCTGTATGTGCACCAGCCTACGCTGCCGAAGGGGCGTGGCGGGCTGCAGACGTACATCGTGAGCTACACCTTGGACCAGTTGGAAGCGCGGCTCCCCCCCGAGGCGTTTGCCCGGGTCCACCGCTCGGCGCTGGTGAACGTCAACCATATCGAGTCGATGGTGGCGTGGTTCAGCGGGCGGTACAAGCTGCTGATGACGGCGCAGCACGAGGTCATTGCCAGCCGTGACCGCAGCCGCCTGCTGAAGGAACGGTTTGCCATATGAGGCGCCGTTGGACCGCGCCTGGTGCAGTTCGATGACGGGCGTGGGTTAAGGTGAGCGTGGGTTTAGCCGATGCTAAGGACACTCTCTCCGAACCGGCTGTAGCGGATTTCACCTCTCCGCTGGTGCCTCAACCCACCGCGCGCTCATGTCCAAGCGTCTCATCGCCCTGAGCACCGTCATCGCCCTGGTGTCGGTCTACGTCTCCTTCTTTCGCACGCCATCGACCACGCCGCCGCCCTCCGAAGAGATCCGCGTTCGGATCTTGGAGCAGCACAGCCCGCGTGCCCTCACGATCCACGCGGCGGGCCAGATTGAGCTGCTGAACGAGCGCGGCACGCCCACATCCACCATCACGCACGACCCGCTGAGTGCGGTGCAGATCACCCGCCAGCGCGGGCAGCTCCGCATCACGGCGGGCGGGCAAAACGTGACGGCCAGCGGCGCAGTCGTGCACGCCTCTACCTCGGCCCTGTCTGTGGCGGCAGAACACGCCGATATCCAGCGGGCCTACCAGGGCAAGCTGGTGGTCTACCCTGACCCAAGCGGCCCGCAGGGCTTGTACGTGGTCAATCACGTGGGCATGGACGACTATGTGGCGGCCGTCGTGATCAAAGAATACGGCCCTCACCATATCGAAGGCATGAAGGCGATGTCGGTCGTGGCGCGGACGTATGCCATGCGCAAGCTCGACCCCACCAAGCCCTACGACGTGGTAGACCACCAGGGCGACCAGGTCTACAAAGGCCTCGAAGGCGTCACCGCCGATGCCAAGCAGGCGGCACAGGCCACCGCTGGGCAAGTGCTGACGCATGACGGCGCGCTGATCAACGCCGTCCACTTCGCGTCGAGCGGCGGCCATACGGCAAACAACGAAGACGTCTGGATTGGCGGCCCGCAACCGTACCTGCGTGGCAAGCGCGACCCGTACGACCAAGGCCCCGACTACATCACGTGGAACTCCTCGATCGGCCGTACGCAGCTGTTGAACGTCCTATCTAACCACGTGGGCGAGCGCGTGACCAGCGTGTCGATGGGCCCCAAGAGCGTGGAAGGGCGCGTCATGGCCATGCAGTTAGAACTCGCTAACGGCCAGACGACGGAGATGCCGGGCACGCAGTTTCGGGCGGTGGTAACGCGATCCGAGGGCATACGGTCGCTCCGCAGCACCCTCTTCGTGATGCAAAAGTCGGGGAGCAGCTATCTCTTTGAAGGGCGCGGCTTTGGGCACGGCGTGGGCCTGAGCCAAGTGGGCGCTCGTACGATGGCTGAGCAGGGCCGCCTGTACGAAGATATCCTCATGTTCTACTACACCGATGTACGCCTGGAGGGCCGCCAGGGCGCCGCCACGCTCGCACAGGCCACTGTGCCTGCTCACCTGCCGCCGGAGATTGCCAACGACCCGTTCCTGCGCATGGAGATGGAGGGACGCATCGGCAACGGCTCGGCACAGTCCGACATCTACAGCCCCGCCGAGGTGCACGCACAGCGGTACAGCCAGGCACCACAAGCAACTGCCCCGGCACCGCCGCGCCGCGCCGCGCCCTCGCGCCGCTCGGGCTGGTAGCGCGGAGCCATCGGCGGGTAGCGGCGTACGGGCTGGCTCTGTGTAGCTTTGCCAAGTGTTTCGCGATGCCCCGTGCGCTGCTCCTGCTTATCCTATGCAGCCTCAGCGCTACCGCCTGGGCACAGCCACGGCCGCCATCCACAGCGCAGGCTGACCTGATGGCGCCGCGTGGCACGCCCATTGCCGTGTTCAACCTCCCCGTCACAGCGCACGGCTACTCCGTCGCCAGCCCCGCGCATCAGCGGACGCTCAACGCGGTGGACTTCACCATCCGCCCGGAGACGGCCACCGTTTTCGGCTTCCGGCTCGCCTCGCCAGCAGCCGACGCGCTGCTTACGCTGACGTACGACTTGGTGAGCCAGCAGCTTAGGGGTGGCAGTAGTTGAGCGTGGTAGCAAGTTATGCGTCCTGCCAGCGATTGAGTATTTAGTTACCTCAGACAATCCTATTAGAACTATACATGATAAGTATGACTTGCAAAGGGATGGAATGCCGAGTAAACAACCTGACAAACCAGCGGTAAGACCAGTCTGTCCAGCCAATATTGCTCCTCCTTTATGGGAGAAAATATCCGATGCAGTAAAGCGGGCACATGTAGCTTTGGGCTGTCGTGAATGCTCGCTATACGACTTCCGAGTACATGCCGATACGGATGAGCCGTATATGCTAGAGGCAGGATTATATGGTTGTTTTAGCAAAATAGGCATGATCTCGCGGATGCTCCAGGCGGATGGTCAAAGTTTGTCCGAACTAGCGTTGGAGTTGTGGAGTGCAGCAGCTCTTCGGCGGAATCCTGTAGCTTGTGGTGCAAAGTTTAAGTATGCTAAAGCAGAGCAACTAGTATAGACCAGTTCTCCAGGTCTCAGCTAAGGGTCAATATAGGCTAGACCCAAGGAGTGAAGTAATATGTCACTAATCAATAACAGTTCAGAAACCGAATCACCTCTCAATTATCCCACTCTTGGTATCATTGGCTGTGGCAATATTGGAGGACGACAAGCAGCTAATTTTCTAGCCAAGAATTACTCAGTTTATGTCTACGACATCAATTCAGATCCTATGGCTAAGTTGCAGTCCCTAGGTGCCCGCATTACCCATAGTTGTGCTGAACTTGCGACTTATTCGGAAGTAATTTTCACCTCCCTCCCTACTCCATCCGATGTTATCGCAGCTGTGCTGGAGGGGGAACAGAACCTTAGTCAAGAATTGCGACCGGGTAGTGTCTATGTGGATATTACGACTAACTCTGTGGAAATAATACTCCGACTCCATCAAGCTATGGAGCAACTGGGGGTTGAAATGTTAGATGCCCCTTTTAACGATTGTCCTGTAGGTGCTAAAAGCCAGGGAGGAATTGGTTTAGCTCTGATGGCTAGCGGTTCGAGGAGAACCTTTGAACGAGTTCAGCCTATACTGCAACTAATGGCCGATCGCGTCCTCTACTGTGGAGAGATTAGCTCAGGAACTAGATGCAAGCTGCTCCATAATGCTGTAAATGCTGTTACTGTCCAAGCCGTAAGTGAAGGAATTACCTTGGGTTTAGCCCAAGGACTCCCGTTACAAACCATTTGGGATACCCTGCGCTTTGGCTCGTTTGGTCAGAACGCTGGGGACATTCACG
>JBCCMF010000161.1:0-10253 GCA_039026435.1 Bacteroidota bacterium | reverse complement strand
TCGGCGCAAGAGCCTGTCCTTGACGACCGCTACGCGTGGACGGCGGGCGACCCGATCATCCGCTCGGATGCGCTCCCCGATGCCGACTGGATCGCCATGAAGGACCCGTCGATTGTGTACTACGATGGGCTGTACCACACCTTCTTCACCGTGCGCGACTACGAGCGCAGCCACGGCCTGGCGTACCTCAGCTTCGCCGATTTCGTCGAGGCCGATGCCAGCCAGGCGATCATGATGCCGCACCACGATGGCTACGCCGCCGCACCCCAGGTCTTCTACTTCAGCCCGCACGAGCGGTGGTACATGGTGGCGCAAACCCGAAATCCCGAATGGGATCCGCCCTACCAAGCCGCCTACGCCACCACCACCGACATCGCCCACCCCACCTCCTGGTCCGAGATGAAGCCGATGGAGGTGCCGCGCCCCGAAGACAACCGCTACCTCGACTTCTGGGTCATCGCCGACGATGCGAAGATGCACCTGTTCTTTACCTCAGACAACGGCAATATGTGGCGCGAGGAGACGGCGCTGGCCGACTTCCCTTACGGCTGGACTGAACCCGTCCTCGCGCAACAAACCTACATCTTCGAGGCCAGCCACATCTACAAGGTCAACGGCACCGACCAGTTCATCAACGTCATCGAAGCCACCCTCCCCGGCGACCGACGATACTTCAAGCTCTACGCCGCCGATGCGCTCGACGGCGCGTGGTCACCCATCGCCGCCGACTCGTCGCACGCGCTCGCGGCCATGAACAACGTCGCGTTCGAGGGCGAGCGCTGGACGGACTCGATCAGCCACGGCGAGCTCGTCCGGTCCGGCTACGACGAGGCGATGGAGGTAGATGGCGACGACTACACATTCATCTACCAGGGCGTGCCCATCGCGGTGCGGAGCGGCCTGCCGTACGGCGAGATCCCGTGGAGCATCGGCGTGCTGCGCGAGGTTGAGTGACGCCCCAGTTGGCTAGGCGCGCTGCTCAGGCAGGAGCGTGTACTCGGGGAAGTTGCCGAAGAGGCGGGCGCCGTTGTGCGCCTGGGTCACGGCCTGCACCAGGTACTCGCCGCCCACGAAGCAGCCCTTCCAGGACTCGCCGATGCCACCAAACGTAGCTTCGCGGTCGCCGCGCGACTTCATCTTGTTGATGCCCACCTTGTAGCCCCGCAACTGACGCGCGATCTCGTTGGCCTCTTCGGGACGGTCGCACGCGATGGACGACACCAGCGCGCCGTTCGAGACGTTCATCTCCGTGATCAGCTCCTCCTGGCTATCGACGAGCACGATGCTGTCGAGCGGGCCAAACGGCTCGTTGTGGTAGAGCTTGGCGTTGCGCGGCAGGTTAAGCAGCGATGCAGGCGGCAGGTAGGCCGACATGTCCTGGTGCGGCAGGAAGTTCGCCTCATCCAACTCGCCCTGGTAGATCGAGACGGCGCCTTTGCCGAGCGCATCGTTGAACATCACGCTGATATCGCTCACGCGGCGGGCGTTGATCAGCGGGCCGAAGTCGTAGTTGGGCGGCGCGGTCGCCCCCTCCTCCACCAGCAGCGGATGGCCGTACTGCAAGGCCTTCAGCGCAGGCAGGTACATCGCCAGAAACTGGGGGAAGAGCGTCCGCTGCACCACGAACCGGACGTATGCCGTGCAGCGCTGCTTCCCGTACTTGAAGCCCGACTTGATCTGCTTGCCGAGGTTGTCCCAGTCGGAGAAGTCCCACACGCCGTACGTGTTGATGCCCTCCATCTCCAGCATGTAGCGCTTCTTTCTGTTGAAGAGCGAGTTGGCGATCATGCGGCCGTTGCTCTTGCCGCCCACGTACGAGAGGCAGTCGATGGCGTCGTGCGTGACGAGCGCCTCGCTCAGCACACGCCCGGAGCCGCTGATGAGTGACACAGGAAGGCCGTGACGCTTGGCGAAGGCGAAGCACATCGTCAGCGACCACAGGCCACCGTCGGAGGGTGTCTTGGCGATGACACTGTTGCCCGCCAGCACCTGCACCAGCGAGGCATGCACGAGTACCGAGAGCGGGTAATTCCACGAGGCGATGTTGGAGATGACGCCGAGCGGGCCGCGCCCGTCCATCATCGTCTCGATGTGGTCCACGTACCACCGCGCGCCGCTGATGCAGCGTTCCACGCCGCTCAGCGCCTGCGCATACGGCTTCCCAATCTCCCAGACGAGCACGAACGCCAGCAGCTCTTTGTGCGCCTCCATGTCATCCAGCGCCTGCGTGACCTTTGCCTTGCGCTCGTCCAGGTCTACGTCTTTCCACGTCTTGAACTCCTCGGCACAGTATTCGACGGCGTCCTTGCCATCGTCAGCGCGGAGCATGGGGTAGTAGCCGAGCATCGTCCCGTCCACACCCGAAGAGAACGGCTTGCGGTTCCCCTCATTCTGCCACGCGCCGTTGATGAGGTTGAGAATATCGCCATCGGCGTTGAATGCTTCAGGGCAGACGGTCTTGACCTGTGCCAGGAGCGTTTCCCAACGGGCCTTCTCGAAAATCTGTTTTGCCATATTGGTATTGATAATGTGCGATGTGCCAATGAGTGGATAGGTACTCCGCGGAGGCTGCACGCCACGGGCTGCCGTAAATGACAGAGGCTGCGCGGCGCAAGAGATGGAAAGAATTAGCCCAGGTGACAGCCTTTGGGGGGAGTATTCCGCAATAGTAGCATCAGTTTGGGCGCAAACCGCCCCGCGCATCCGTTCCCGTCTGGTAACGTTGCGCAAACGTATCATGCTTTCCCCTGCACGACACCTCCATGCGATGCCCGAGAACGCTTCACGTCGCAGCTTGCCCATTCAGGCCGCCCATGAACTGCTCGACCTCGCGCGGCGTCTTCAGTATGCAGACCTGCTTGGTGTCGCGCACGGCATCGAGCTTCCGCAGGATACCTGGCGTGCGCGTGTTGGGATACATCAGGATGTAGTGGATGAAGACCCACTCCATCCGCTCGGGACAGCCCGGCGCCATGTCGGGGCGCGTGCGGTTGCGATAGCGGAGGCGACGGGAAAGCACGCGCCAGAGGCACCGCCAACGGAGAATGAGAGGAAGATGACGGTGTCAGCTCTGGCAATGCGGGCATCCATCGTGCCGCCGTAGTTGCCGTCCATCACCCACGCCTCGCCCTTGATGAGCGTATCGACCTTGGCGGCCCACGCGTCGGGCGGCGTCTCCACCCAGCCGGGGTTCCAGTAGTGCGCGTCCAGGTGGATGACGGGTAGGCTCAGCTGTTCGCCCAGCCGCTTCGCCAGCGTCGACTTGCCGGAGCCGCCCGAGCCGATGATGATGACACGGCGCATGGCGGAGAAGTCGGGGGCGGACATGGCGGCACCTTCGGACGGATGGGAGGGCATCCCAATACCCAGCGCTTCGGTTCGACACCCAAATCAACGTCGCTTTCGCCGAAGCACGGTGGGGAATGTGCTATCTTGCGCGCCTTCGACTCGTTCTGACCTTGTCCGCCGCTCCATCGGCTGCCCATCCATGACGCGCTTTACCGAACTCAAACGCTTCGACTTCCCGGCCCTCGAACAAGACGTGCTCGACTGGTGGCAGCGCCATCAGGTGTTTGAGCAGAGCATCAGCACGCGGGAAGATGCGCCTACGTTTACGTTCTACGAAGGCCCGCCCACGGCCAACGGTCGGCCGGGCATCCACCACGTGATGGCGCGCACCATCAAGGACGCGTTCTGCCGCTACAAGACGATGAAAGGCTTCCGCGTGGAGCGCAAGGCCGGGTGGGATACGCACGGGCTGCCCGTCGAGATCGAGGTGGAGAAGGCGCTGGGGCTGGAAGGCCGCCATCAGGTGGATGCGTTTGGCATCGACAAGTACAACGCCGCCTGCCGCGAGAGCGTGCTCAAGTACACCGACCTGTGGAACGAGCTGACGACGCGGATGGGATACTGGGTGGATCTCGACAACCCGTACGTCACGTTCGAGAACGAATACATCGAGACCGTCTGGTGGCTGCTCAAGCAGATCTACGACAAGGGGCTGCTCTACCAGGGCTACAAGATCCAGTGGTACAGCCCCGGCTCGGGCACGGTGCTGTCGTCGCACGAGGTCAGCCTGGGCTACAAAGAGGTGCAGGACCCGAGCGTCTACATCCGCTTCGCCGTGGAGGACGAGCCCGACACGTACTTCCTAGCGTGGACGACGACGCCGTGGACGCTCATCTCGAACACCGCGCTCGCTGTTGGGCCGAAGGTCGACTACGTGAAGGTGCGCGGCACGTTTGAGGGCAGCGCCACCGACGGGCCAGAGACGATCTACCTCGCCAAGTCGCTCATCGGTAAGCTGGGGCAAGAGGTTGAGATCCTCGACGAGCTAAAAGGCGCCGACCTGCTCGGCAAGACCTACACGCCGCTCTTCAGCTACTTCACCGACGAGGTAGACAAGGGCGAGGCGTGGCGCGTGGTATCCGCCGACTTTGTCTCGACCGAAGACGGCACCGGCATCGTCCACATGGCGCCCTGCTTTGGCGCAGAGGACTACGCCGTGGGTCAGGCTGAGGGGCTGCCGCTGTTCAACCCGGTCGCCCCGGATGGAACGTTCACAGACAAGGCGGAGCTGGTCAGCGGCCTGTGGTTCAAGGAGGCCGACAAGGTCATCAACCGCAACCTGCGCGAGCGCGGGCTGCTGTTCAAGCATCAGACATACCTCCACAACTACCCGCACGACTGGCGCAAAGGCACGCCGTTGATGAGCTACCCCGTGGAGAGCTGGTTCATCCGCACCACCGCCGTCAAAGACCGGCTGCTGGAACTCAACAGCCAGATCAACTGGCAGCCCAGCAACATCGGGACGGGCCGCTTTGGCGAGTGGCTGAAGAACAACGTGGACTGGGCGCTGAGCCGCCGCCGCTACTGGGGCACGCCGCTGCCGATCTGGGTGAGCGACGCCAACCCCGAGTACGTGGAGGTCATCGGCTCCATCGCCGAGCTGCGCGAGAAAGCGGGCGGTCAGTTTCCTGCTGACGATGCCGACCTCGACCTGCATCGCCCGTTCGTCGACACGCTGACGTGGCCTGCGCCGCCGGAGATCGGCGGGACGATGCGGCGCGTGGAGGACTTGATCGACGTGTGGTTCGACAGCGGCGCCATGCCGTTTGCGCAGTGGCACTACCCGTTCGAGAACAAGGAGCAGTTCGAGCGCAACTTCCCGGGCGACTTCATCGCCGAGGGCGTGGACCAGACGCGCGGTTGGTTCTACACGCTGCACGCCATCGCCACGCTGGTGATGGACAACTACGCGTACAAGAACGTGGTCGTCAACGGGCTGGTGCTCGACGAGAAGGGCGACAAGATGTCGAAGTCGAAGGGCAACGCCGTCGATCCGTTCACGACGATCGCCAAGTACGGCGCCGACGTGGTGCGCTGGTACATGATGAGCAACACGCCGCCGTGGGAGAACATCAAGTTCGCCGAGCGCGGCCTGACCGACACGCTGCGCAAGTTCTTCTCGACGCTCAGCAACGTCTACAGCTTCTTCGCCACCTACGCCAACATCGACGGCTTCACCTATGCCGAGGACGCGCTGCCGCTGGCCGAGCGCTCGGAGCTGGACCGCTGGATCCTGAGCCGCCTCGGCACCACCATCGCCGAGACCGACGCCGCGCTGGCCGACTACAACCCGACGAAGGCCGCCCGCGCCGTAGAAGGCTTCGTGGAGGAGCTGTCGAACTGGTACATCCGCCGGAGCCGCCGACGCTTCTGGGCCGCTGGCCGCATGGGCGATGACGCGGATACGACCGACAAGCTCGCCGCCTACCAGACCGTCTGCGAGTGCCTGGACACCGTCGCCCGGCTGATGGCACCGATCGCGCCGTTCTTCAGCGAGTGGCTCTACCAGCGCCTCGGCGAAGCCACGGGCCGCACCGCCGCCCTCTCGGTCCACCTCGCCGACTTCCCGACGGTAGACACCGCCGCGCTCGACGCCGACTTGGAGCGGCGCATGGGGCTGGCGCGGACGATCTCGTCCATCGTGCTCGGGCTCCGCAACGAGAGCAAGCAGAACGTGCGCCAGCCGCTCGGGCGCATCATGGTCGTCACCGACCAAAACGTGAGCGCCGACGATGTGCGATTGGTGGAAGGCATCATCCTGAGCGAGGTCAACGTCAAGAGCATCGAGTTCGTGGAGGGCAGCAGCAGCGTCGTGCAGCGCTCGGCCAAGCCCAACTTCAAGCGGCTGGGCAAGCGCCTCGGGCGGCTGATGAAGGGCGTCAACCAGCAGGTGCGCGGCCTCAACTCCGACGAGATCGACACCTACCTCGACGTGGGCATGCTCATCCTCGACGTAGACGGCGAGCAAGTCGTGCTCGAAGGCGACGACCTGGAGATCGTTAGCGAAGGCATCGACGGCTGGCTGGTGGGCCAAGAGAACGGCGTCACCGTCGCGCTCGACCCAGCTCTCACCGACGCGCTCATCGCCGAAGGCCTCGCCCGCGAAGTGGTCAACCGCATCCAGAACCTGCGCAAGTCCGCCGGATTTGACGTCACCGACCGCATCGCCGTCCAATACGCTGCTTCCGATGCGCTTGGTCTCCCCCTTGCCGACGCCTTGGCGATCCACGCGGCCTCAGTGCAGACTGAAACGTTGGCAGACGCCTTGGATGCTGCCGACGCGCCCGAAGGCGAAGCCGTCGAGACGTTCAAGTTTGGAAAAGAGCACATCTTTAGCAAAGAGCAGATCACGCTGGGCTTGCGCCGAACCGGTTGAGGCAGAGGTCACAGCCGGGCGATGCCCTCAGCCAAGCGCCTACCCTACAGGACTGTCATCCCGAGCGGAGGTCGTAGACCAGAGTCGAGGGATCTCCCCCCTTTGAGGCTGTGCAAAACGTGATCGGGGGAGATCCCTCGGCTGCGCTCGGGATGACAATTTTGAGACGCACAGCCACTGCCCACGCAGTGTTTTACCTCTTCCCGGACCATCGTTTTTATGAACCCATCCACCACCGCCCGCCTGCTCATCCGCTGCCCCGATCGTCCTGGCATCGTCGCGGCGGTCTCCAGCTTCATGTACAACCACGGCGCCAACATCACGGCGCTGGATCAGCACTCCACCGACCCGGAGGGCGGCACGTTCTTCATGCGGCTGGAGTTTCAGACGCCGCACCTCGACCTCTCTCGGGGCCTGCTCGAACGCGCCTTTGCCGATGCCGTGGCCGAGCGCTACCAGATGGATTGGGCGCTCAGCTACGCGGCGGATCGCAAGAAGATGGCAATTCTCGTCTCGAAGTACGACCACGCGCTGCTGGAACTGCTGTGGCGCTCGTCGCGCGGCGAGCTGCCTGCCGAGGTGACGATGGTGGTCAGCAACCACCCCGATCTGCAGGCCGCCGTGGAAGGGTTCGGCATTCCGTACCACCACATCCCCGTCACCCGCGAGACCAAGGCCGACGCCGAAGCCCAGCTCCGCGCCCTGCTCAGCGGCCAGGCCGACGTGATCGTGCTGGCGCGGTACATGCAGATCCTCACAGAGGACTTCGTGGCGGCCTATCCCAACCGCATCATCAACATCCACCACTCGTTCCTGCCCGCCTTCGTCGGTGCCGACCCGTACCGACGGGCTCAGGAGCGCGGCGTCAAGCTCATCGGCGCCACGGCGCACTACGTGACAGCCGAGCTCGACATGGGACCGATCATCGAGCAGGACGTCATCCGCGTCTCGCACCGCCAAGACACCACCGCCCTCAAGGCGTTGGGCGCCGACATCGAGCGCACCGTGTTGGCACGGGCCGTCCGGTGGCACCTGGAGGACCGCATCATCGTCCACGACAACAAGACGGTGATCTTTGGATGATGCACGGCTAGGAACGCCCTTTCGCAGGGTCGCGTAGGAGGCCGTTCTTACGCTGAACTGACCGCATGGCATCGGCGTTCGACGTATGTATCCCAACACATCCGTGTGGGCCAGCCGGAGTACACGGCGCCCGCGCTTAGCGAGACGACATTATGGCGGAGCACGACGCAAAACAGAAGGTAGAATCCCCGTTTTCCGATGAGGAGCTGGCTCACTTCAAGGCATTGATCCTGAAACGCCGCGCCTCGGGTACCGAAGACATCGACAGCATGAAAGCACAGCTCGCCGACGCGCGCGAGCAGGCCGAGAACGACACGGCTTACAGCTTCCACATGGCCGATGCCGGTACAGATGCGATGGAGCGGGAGAAACTGTACATGATGATCGCCCGGCAGCAGAAGTTCATCGGGTATCTAGACCGCGCGCTGGAGCGCATTGCCAACAAGACGTACGGCATCTGCAAGGTCACGGGCAAGCCCATCGCCAAGGAACGCCTTGAAGCGGTGCCGCACACGGAGATCTCCATCGAAGCCAAGCTGAAGCAGAAGAAGTAAGCTGCCCCCGCACGCCTGCCCGCCGAAGCCACACGGCATGCCGATGGGCGGGCGAGACGGTGGCCACTTGACGAGCTGAAGGCCACCGAAGCAACGTTGTTGCCCGAATGCCTCGCCCGAGGCCTGCACAGCCCTTGTCGCGCAAACTCCCTGCGCCTCACCGCGTTCAGCGCCCCGTCTGTCCTCCGGTCTCACACTGCTTCAGTCCACGTCTATGCGCCTGCTCTGGATCATCTGCCTGAGCTTGATCGCCGATCAAGTCATCAAGGTGACCGTGCGCATCGGCATGTTTCCGGGCGAGTCGATGGCACTCGCGGGCAACTGGCTGCGTATCACTTTTGCCGAGAACCCCGGCATGGCGTTCGGCCTGACGATGGGGCCGCGCTGGCTCATCCCGGTCATGGCGCTCGTGGCCACCACGCTGATTGGAGCCTACCTCTACCACGTGCGCGACGGCTACGCACCCTACACGACGAGTTTAGCCTTCGTTTTGGGCGGCGCGCTGGGCAACCTTGTTGACCGTGTGTTCTACGGCCTCTGGTTCGAGTACGGACCGCTCTTCCAAGGCCGCGTCGTCGATTACCTGCACATCAACGTGTGGCGCGGCTATGTGCCGCCAGAGGTGCCGTTCTGGGGCGGCACGTACGCCACGCTTCTGCCCATCTTCAACCTCGCCGACGTGTTCATCCTGGGCGGTGTCGTGGGGCTGCTGGTGTACCAAGGGCGCTACCACCAGCAGCTTGCTGCGGCCAAGCAGAGCGCGACGCAAGACGGCGCCCCGCCGCCTTTCCCCGCCCCGGCAATCGAGGCCGACTGATGCGGCTGCTGCTCGTCACGCAATACTTCCCGCCTGACACGGGCGGCACGCAGACCTACGCCATCGAGCTGGCGCACCGTTTTGCGCTGGCGTGCGAGGCCTTCGCCGTAGTGGCGCCTGCCATCAACGGCGACGCCGTCTTCGACGCCACACTGCCCTTCGAGGTCGTCCGCGTTGCGGCTACCTACGACACCCTCTCGGTGAAAGCCGCGGCGCCCATCGTACAGCTGTCGAAGGCGCACGGATACGACGCGACGCTGCACGTCCAGTGGTCTACGGCCATCGCGGGATTGTGGGCACGGCGGCGCAGTCCCATCGAGCGCGTGTTCGTCGCCGCGCATGGGCGGGAGTTGTTGCTGTCACCGCTACCCACGCCGCCCTTGCGCTGGGGCTACAGCGCCCTCCGCCAACGCGTCCTGCACGCCGCCGACGGCCTCTTCCCTGTCAGCCACTACACCGCCGGGCTGCTCCACAACCTGAGCGCGGCACCCGCTCGCGTGCGCGTCGCCGCCAACGGCGTGGACTCCGAGCGCTTTGCCCCCGCCGACGCCTCGGCGCTGCGCGACCGCCTTGGGTTGGAAGAGCGCCGCGTCCTCCTGTCGATGTGCCGTCTCGTGGGGCGCAAAGGGGTCGATACCGTGCTGGCTGCCTTGCCGGAGATCGTCAAGCGGCACCCCGACGTGATGTATCTGATCGGCGGGACGGGACCGATGGAGGCCGCCCTCCGCCAACAAGTGCTGGAGGCAGGCCTTGACGCGCATGTCCGCTTTCTCGGACGCGTGCCGGATGCTGAGTTGGTCAGCTACTACAACCTGTGCGACGTGTTCGTGATGGTCCCCCGCAGCGCCCCGCCCGACGTGGAAGGCTTCGGCCTAGTCTACCTGGAGGCGGGCGCCTGCGGCAAACCCGTCGTTGGCAGCACCGCCGGCGGCATCCCCGATGCCATCGACGACGGTGAAACGGGCCACCTCATCCCCCCTGACACCCCAGACGCTCTCGCGGCCAGCCTCATCGCGCTACTCAGCGCCCCCGAGCGCGCACAAGCCATGGGCACGGCCGCACGCCGCCAGATCCT
>JBCCMF010000160.1:0-10283 GCA_039026435.1 Bacteroidota bacterium | reverse complement strand
GTTTTTCCAATTGCTGCGTGCTTCGTAGGTCAACTTCATCCAAATACAGCGGTAATTCACACTTTAATGCGTAAACCGAGTGCTCCTCGGCTATCTGGGATTTGTTATTTTCATGATTACAGGCCGCAGCTGCAACTGTCGATCGCCTCGTTGCGCAGCGCGGAGGCGCAGCTGGCCGACGCCCAAACCCGCCTGGAACGCACGCAGATCAAAGCGCCGTTCAGCGGGCGGATCCGCAGCAAGCTGGTAGACCTGGGCCAGTACGTGGCGCCGGGCCAAGCCGTCGCCTCGATCTATGCCACCGATGAGGTCGAGGTGGTCGTCCCGCTCAGCAGCCGCGAAGCCGACCAGATCGAGGGGCTGTGGAGCCGCAGCGGGAAGCGCCTCGCCGCCACCGTGACCACGCCCACGAACGGCGCCCAGTGGAAGGGCTACGTCCATCGGGCCGAGGGCGCCAAGGACCCGGCGACGCGCCAGGTGAACGTGGTGGTCCGCGTGCCGCGCCCGTACGCCGCCACGGCTGGGCGGTCGCCGCTCTTGGTCGGCTCCTTCACGGCCGTCAGCATGCCCGGTGCCGAGCTGGAGCGCTACTTCGATGTGCCCCGCGCCGCCTTGCGCGACGGGACGCAAGTGTGGGCCGTCGCCGACGAGCAGCTGGCGATGCACCCCGTGACGGTAGTGCAAGAGGTGGAAGACCGCGTCATCCTGACGGCGCCCGATCTGCCCGACACCTTCGCCCTCGTCCTCAGCGACCTCGCCGTCGTGACTGACGGCATGGCCGTGCGCACGGACACCCGCTGAACGCCTGATTTCCACCGGTCCATCGACTGAACCAACACTACGAGCTGAACCATGAACGGAGCCATTGCTTGGATGACCCGCCACAAGGTGGCCGCGAACCTGCTGATGCTGACCATCCTGGCGGTGGGCTTTGCCAGCCTCACCCGCATCAAGCAGGAGACGATGCCCGAGACCGCCCTCGACGTGATCCAGGTGCAGGTCAGCTACCCCGGCGCCTCGCCCGAGGAGGTCGAGGAGGGCATCGTGCAGCGCATCGAGGAGCAGATTGAGGGCGTGGAAGGCGTCAAGCGCGTCTCGTCAGTGGCCTCCGAGAACCTCGGCGTGGTCACCGCCGAGTTGCAGGCCGGGACCGACCTCACGCGGGCGCTGGACGACATCAAGGCGGAAGTAGACCGCATCACCAGCTTCCCCGACGGCGCCGAGAAGCCCGTCGTGCGCCAGATCGCCACGCCGGGGCAAGTGCTGCAGATCGCCCTCTACGGCGACGTGCCGGAGCGCACGCTCAAAGAGCTCGCCGCCGCCATCAAAGACGACCTCACCGCCATCGAGGACATCTCGCTGGTCGAGCTCGTCGGCACGCGTCCCTACGAACTGTCTATCGAAGTGAGCGAGGCAACGTTGCGGGCATACGGCCTCACTTTGCTCGACGTCGCCAACGTGGTGCGGCGGGGTAGCCTGGACCTGCCCGGCGGCAGCGTAGCCACCGACAGCGAGGAGATCCTGATCCGCACCAAAGGGCAGAACTACACCCAGCAGGACTTCGAGGACATCGTGGTGCTCAGCGGCACCGACGGCACACAGGTCCGCCTCGGCGAGATCGCCACGGTGCGCGATGGCTTCCAAGACGTCGACCTGATCACGCGCTTCAACGGGGAGAACGCCGTGTTCGTGCGCGTCTCGCGCGTCGGCGACGAGCGCACGCTGGACATCAGCGACCACGTCCAGGCCTATCTGGAGACCGAGCTAGCGCCGACCCTGCCCGCGGGGGTGTCGTACCGCGTGTGGCAGGACCAGTCGCAGGTGCTCCGCAGCCGCCTCAACCTGCTGATGCGCAACGGCCTGCAGGGCCTCCTGCTCGTCGTGATCGCGCTGATGCTCTTCCTCAACACGCGCCTCGCGTTCTGGACCTCGGTGGGCATCTTCCTGTCGTTCATGGGCGCCTTCGGCATCATGATCTGGCTGGATATCTCCATCAACATGATCTCGCTCTTCGGCTTCCTCCTGGCCATCGGCATCGTGGTGGACGACGCGATTGTGGTGGGCGAGAACATCATCGCCGAGCGCGAGAAGGGCCTGCCGCCGCTGCAGGCCGCGCTCAAGGGCGCCACGCGCGTAGCCGGCCCCGTCACCTTCGCCGTGCTGACGACTATGACGGCGTTCCTGCCGCTGCTGTTCTTGCCCGGCACCATCGGCAAGCTGATCGCCAACGTGCCCGTCATCGTGATAGCCGTGTTGGTGCTGTCGCTGGTGGAGGTGCTGTTCATCCTGCCGAACCACCTCTCGCACCAGGAGTCGCCGCGCCGCAACGCCGTCACGCGCGGGATCGAGCGGGCGCAGCAGGTCGTGATGCGTGGGCTGAGCCGGTTCGTCAACGGGCCGTTGGAGCGCGCCGTGCGCTTCAGCGTGCGCCGCTACGGCGTCGTACTCGCCACAGGCATCGCGCTGCTCACTATCAGCATCGCGCTTGTGCTGGGCGGCTACGTCAAGTTCAGCTTCTCGCCCGATGTGGAGGGGGATGTGGTCAACGCCCAACTCGCGCTGAAGCCGGGCACACCCATCGCGCAGACCGAGGAGCTGGCGCTGCTGTTGGAGGCGAAGGGGCGCGAGGCGGCGGCGCAGCTGCAGCAGACGCTCGACCCCGACGACCCCACGCTCATCCAGAACGTGTTTGTCAGCGTGGGCACGCAGCAGGGCGGCGCCGATGCCGGGCTGCAGTCGCACCTGGCGCAGGTCAGCATAGAGCTTGCCGCCTCGGAAGCGCGCAACCTGCCAGCTCAGGTGTTTGTGGACGCTTGGCGCGAGCAGGTGGGCGAGGTCGCGGGCGCGCAGCGCCTCACCTTCGCCTCCGATGTCATAGGATTTGGCAAGCCCGTCGACGTGGCGCTGACCGCCGATGACCCCGCCGTCTTGCGCGATGCCGTCGAAGCCCTGAAAGCCGAGCTGCAGACGTTCGCGGGCGTCTCTGACGTGGCCGACGACGAGGAGGCAGGCAAGCAGGAAGTACAGATCGACGTGCTGCCGCAGGCCCACACGCTGGGGCTGACGCTCGACGACATTGCGCGGCAGGTGCGCGCCGCCTACTTCGGCGAGGAGGCGCTTCGCGTGCAGCGCGGCCGCGACGAGGTGCGCGCCTACGTGCGCCTGCCCGAGGACGAGCGCAACGCGCTGGGCGACCTCAACCAGTACCGCATCCGCACGCCCCAAGGCGCCGCCGTGCCGCTCTACGAGGTCGCCACCCTCCGCACGGGCATAGCCCCTGTATCCATCAACCGCAGCCAGGGCCGCCGCGTCATCGCCGTCACCGCCGAGGTCGATCCGGCCATCGCCACGGGCAACGACGTCAACGCCCAGCTCCAGGCCACGGTCATCCCCGCGTTGCTGGAGGCCTTCCCCGGCGTGAGCGTCAGCTTCGAGGGCGAGCAGCGGGAGCAGGCCGAGACGCTGGGCGCGCTGGCGCTCTACTTCCCGCTGGCGCTCTTCGTGATTTACGTGCTCCTGGCCATCCCCTTCGGCTCGTACGTGCAGCCGCTCGTCATCATGGCCGCCATCCCCTTCGGCTTGATCGGTGCGCTCATCGGACACCTGCTGTTCGGACTGCAACTCGGCGTCCTCAGCGTCTCGGGCTTGATCGGATTGAGCGGCGTGGTGGTGAACGACTCGCTGGTGCTGATCGACTTCATCAACGAGCAGCGCAAGAACGGTATGCCGATGCAGGAGGCGATTGTGGTGGGCGCCAAGATGCGGTTCCGCCCCGTCATGCTGACCACGCTGACGACCTTCCTGGGCGTCCTGCCGATCATCTTGGAGCGGAGCGTGCAGGCGCAGTTTCTAATCCCGATGGCCGTCAGCCTCGGCTTTGGCATCCTGTTCACCACCTTCGTCATCCTCCTGCTGGTGCCTGCGCTGACGATGCTGCAGCACGATGTGGTCGCGCGCTTTACGCGCAGCCGTGCAGGCGGGGCCGCTGTGGAAACTATCGCTGATCCGGCTGCCAACGGGGCAATAACCGCCGTGCCTGCGGAGGCTCGCTGAGTGTACCCTTGGGCGACGCGTGGCGATTATCTTCTTCGCGTTCCGTTCCCCATTGCCAGCGCTACATGCTTGATGTGCTCTATCGCGATGATGCCCTCGTGGCGATCAACAAGCCGTCGGGGCTGTTGGTACACCGCAGCCGCATCGACCGGGCGGCCACCGCGTTTGCGCTCCAAGCGGTCCGCGACCAGATCGGGCAGTACGTCTACCCCGTGCATCGCCTCGACAAGCCAACGTCGGGCGTGCTGCTCTTCGGATTGTCACCAGAGGCGGCGCGGACGCTGAACACGGCGTTTGTCGAGCGGCGCGTGCAGAAGACCTACCTCGCCACCGTGCGCGGCCACCCGCCCGAAGAGATCACCATCGACCGACCGCTGAAGCCATTGCGCGACAAGACGACGGACGCCAACGCCGCACCCAACCCCGAGCCGCAGCCCGCCGTCACGCACCTGCGCACGCTGGCCACGAGCGACCGCCCTTTCGCCATCGGCAAATACCCGACGAGCCGGTATGCGCTGATCGAGGCGCGGCCCGAGACGGGGCGGATGCACCAGATCCGCCGCCACTGCAACGGCATCGCTCACCCCATCCTCGGCGATGGCAAGCACGGCGACTACCGCCACAACCACTACCTGCGCGACCACCTAGGCATTGCCCGGTTGTTGCTTCATGCCCACCGCCTCACGCTGCCGCATTATGGCGAACGGCTTACGCTCACCGCGCCGCTTCCACCAGACTTCACCGACGCGTTGGACCACCTGGGCCTCAACGCGGTCGAACACCGCTAATCTCTATGACGCTACCCCACACACGCCATGTGGAACGAACGATACAGTCTGCCGGGCTTTGCCTACGGCACCACGCCCAATGACTTCCTCTTCGAAGTCGCCAACCGCCTCCCGAAAGGCCGCGTGCTTGCGCTGTGCGATGGCGAAGGACGCAACGGTGTCTTCCTCGCCGAGCGCGGCCATGACGTTGTGGCGCTCGATGGTTCGGCTGTGGGCTTGAAGAAGGCCGAAGCGCTTGCCGCCGAGCGCGGCACGAGCATCGAAACCATCGCCGCCGACCTCAACGACTACCACATCCCGCCCAACACGTACGATGCCGTCGTCGCCATCTTCGCGCACCTGCCGCAGCCCTTGCGCGAGCGCGTCCATCGCGAGGCCGTGGCCAGCCTAAAGCCGGGCGGGATGTTCGTGCTGGAGGCCTACACACCTCGGCAAGTGGGACGCGGAACGGGCGGCCCCCGAGCGCTACCCATGCTGATGGATGTACCGATTCTGGAGGGCGAGCTGGCTGGTCTCGACTTCGAGATCTTGCGCGAGGTGGAGCGCGAAATCCAAGAGGGCGCTTACCACACGGGCGACAGCGCCACGGTGCAGGTGCTCGGCGTCAAACGGTAGGACGGCGGTAACCGAAGAAGAGCAGATCGTCGCGCACGGTTTCCCAACGCGCGTCGGCAAACGTGAGCGCATTCGTCATCTTCACGAGGTCGAGGTCGCCCACGGCGGGCTTGCCCGTGCCGATGAGCTTGGGCGCCACGAAGCACGCGTAGCGGTCCACGAAGTCGGCGCGCCACAGGGCCGTAGCCAGTCCGGGGCCAGCTTCGACAAGCAGCGATTGGAGCGGCCGCCCATCGATGCCGCCGTGCGCCCCCAGCCAATCGAGCAGTGCGTGGAGGTTGAGGTGCCCGTCGGCGTCGAGCGGCAGATGGTGGATGCGCCCACCTGCTTCACCAAGCGCTGCTGCGTACTCCGGTTCGACATCTGGACCGACGAACGCGGTCGTATACGCCGCGTGCGCATCGGTAAAGAGCTGGAGATTTGGGGCGAGCCGCCCGGTGCGGTCGAGGACGAACCGCTGCGGCTGCCGCCCGGTGACATGACGCACGGTGAGCGCGGGATCGTCGGCCGATGCCGTACCTGCGCCTACGAGCACGCCGTCAAGCTCCGAGCGCCATTGATGCACGCGCTGCCGAGCGGCGTGGCCCGTCACCCACTGGCTGTCGCTCGTGCGCGTGGCGATGCGGCCATCGAGCGTCTGCGCCACCTTGAGCGTGACGAGCGGCCGCCGCGTGCGGATGTGGTGCGTGAACCCCTCATTCAGCCGTTGGCACGCCGCCTCCAGCACGCCGACGGTGACCTCGACACCGTGCGCCCGCAGTCGGTCGAGCCCCTTGCCTGCCACCTGCTCGAAGGGATCGACCATGCCCACGACCACGCGCGGAATGCTGTATTCGAGGACGATGTCGGTGCAGGGCGGCGTCTTGCCGTGGTGGTTGCACGGCTCCAAGTTGACGTACAGCGTCGCCTCGGCCAGTGCCTCGCCGGGGTGGCGCGTCAGCGCGTCGCGGATGGCATTGCGCTCAGCATGCAGGCCGCCGTACCGCTCGTGGTACCCCTCACCGAGCACCTGCCCGGTCGGCCCCACAATGACGCTGCCCACCATCGGGTTGGGGCTCGCGTGTCCGGCGCCGTACTGGGCCAGGTCGATGCAGCGCCGCATCCATCGTTCATGGGCGCGTGTCTGGGACGCTGCGGCGTCATCGCGGGGCGGCTGTCGATCCATCAGGCCTCCTCGATGTAATCGGGCAGTGGCCCGGCGTCCAGCATCCACGTCTCGAAGTAGAACTTCTGCTCCGACCGCGCCTTTTGAAAGGGCACGGCAAACCGACGTGTCTCCGGCGCAGGCCGCGCCGACCACGCGGCGAGCAGCCTGTCTTTCATCGGAAACGGCGCGAAGAGGCTCCAGTCAAAGCCGTCGTGCGCGGGCTCCGCAAACGCCGCCACGCCATCGGCATCCAGAACGGCTTGCAAGGCATCCAGCACGGCGCGGCGCTCCGGATCGGCCAAGGTGCGCAAGATATCTTCCACCGTCGGCGCGCCGCCTACGAGCACGGTGCCGCGCTCTGGGGTTTCCCATGCTGCTTTCACGTCAGACACCACGCGCACCTGGCCTTCGGCATCCACTGCGCGCCACGTCTCGAAATCGAGCACGTCCATCAGCGCGTCAGCATAAAGCGTGGCTGGCTGGACGGCGGTGAGCCCCACTTGATGCGGTGTCATGACGGTGCCCGCGAGGTAGCCGCGGTAGTATCGCCGCTGGCTGAGCAGCGCCTCCAGGGCCATCGCCGGGCCTTGCCGCTGGCGCGCGTCAGGGTCGATGTCAGACGAGAGTACTTCGAGCGCGGCGGGCTCCTCGTGGAAGTATTTCAGGATGGTCATGCACAGGAGGATTCATCCACAATGCCGGGCTGAACGCAACGTCCTTGGGCGCGTTTCTGAATACTCAATTTCTCGATGTGCTTATGATTACTGCATTGCGCTCGGCGTGGGTATGGGGCGGAACGGGCCTGCTCATCCTACTCTGGCTCCCGATAATGGCCGTTTCGCGGGTCTTTGAGCGGTCGCCGTACTACCGAACGGGCTTCCTCTTCCGGAAGCTCGGCCACACCATGACGATGCTCAACCCCTTGTGGACGTTCGAGCGGACGGGCACCATCCCGAGCAATCCCAACAATCCCTACATCGTGGTGAGCAACCACCTGTCGAACGCCGACATCCCCAGCATCAGCAGGCTCCCGTGGGAGATGAAGTGGATTGGTAAGAAATCCCTGTTCGACCTGCCCATCTCTGGGTGGCTGATGAAGCTCGCGGGCGACATTGCCGTGGACAGGGGCGACCAGCGCAGCCGGGCGGGCGTGCTCATCCAAGGCCGAAAGTACCTTCAGGAAAACTGCTCGCTCATGTTCTTCCCCGAGGGCACCCGCTCCCGCGACGGCCGCACGCTTGGCTTCACCGATGGCGCCTTCCGGCTCGCCATCAAGACCAAGATTCCCATCTTGCCTCTCGCCATCGACGGCACACAAAATGCCCTTCCGAAGAACAGCTGGAAGTTCACCAACGCCACGCAAGTACGCCTCCACGTGTTCGATCCCATTCCCACCGCCGACCTCAGCCCAGCCGACACGCCTGTCCTGCGCGAGCGGGTACGTCAACAGATCATGGAGCAGTTGGCCCAATGGCGCGGCCTCCCCCTGGACCAGGTTGATGCGCTGACGGGTAAAGACTCAGTAAATACCCCTACCCAGTCTGCCGGAAACGATCGCTGAACCTTGCTAACGGCGCGGCGCGGCTCCTATCTTCTGCATCCCGAACACAGTGCCCTATAGCTCAATTGGCAGAGCGCCTGACTCTGGATCAGGAGGTTCCAGGTTCGAATCCTGGTAGGGCAACCCTCGAAAACGGCCCGGAAAACGTCAAAAACGGCGATTTTCGGGCCGTTTCGCATGTAGGGCGATTCTGCACCAGAATGCAGGATCGTGCAGGGTTCTGCAACTTTGTGTACCTCATGTGTACCCCACTTCTGAAACAGGGTACACGGGCGTCTCCAACGGCGCGGCCGAATGACGCCGAAATCAGGCCCTGAACTGGAGAGCGTGAGAAAAAAGTCCGCCGACTAAAGCGAATCCTCTATCTCTTTCCTGCCTGTTGTCAAGTCTTATCAAGTCTTCGGCGGCTCCAGCGTGCTCGCCTCAGCTGGGCGCCGTCCTCAGCTGAGGATACCCGATCTGCCCCAGCACACCCGACGTATTCGAGTAGGTTTATGGCCTGGTGCAGCACTCGGCATTCCATCAGGTATATCCACTCTGGGCCAAGTGCAAGCGCCGCCCTTTTGTTACAGCCCCCCTATGCAGTTTGCGAGAGCCCCTGGGATAGACTGCGGTGGCGCCGCTATCTTGACCGCTGGGGCGGCTCACCATACCACGGCGATCATGCAGACTACACGCGGCATCGAGTGCCCGAAATGCTCCGGCAGCACGGGGGTAGCCAGAACTGAACACTTCGACGGCTGGACGCGACGGGTGCGGCTGTGCAAGGACCTGGAGTGCCTGCACGCCTTCATTACAGAGGAGCACCTGTACGAGAGGGTCCAGGTACCACCCGAGCCCGCATCCTCCTAATCGTCTGTCGTTCGCTTCCGAATGCGTCCCTCCTTTGACTTGAACGCAGTGCCGCAGTCCCTACACCGTCGATACCGAAGCGTGAAGGAGGAGAAGGGTTGGACGCCATAGACGAGCGTTTTCCCTTTGCAGTCGGGGCAGGTAACGCCCAGGATGGGTTTCTTTGAAGGGCGATTAGCCATAGTGGAGCCTGTAGCTTGCGCCACGCCCCACACTTTGACGCTGTGCAAGCAGTGATGCTCCAGTGATCATCGGTGAGCGCTCCAAAAGGGTCACCAGTGGCCCTTCGGGTGAGGCTAGAGTGTGCCACCAGTGACACTTTTGGGGAGATCACTGGTGAGCCTCGACAGCGAAGACCAGCGCCGTCCGATTCGAGCGGCTGCTCACATCGCGGTTTCTGCGGTACTCGATGCCATTGGCCAGCATCGCAGGTTTTGCGATCTCAGCTCGAGTTCACCTCTTCGGCCACGTCACGGGCGGCGGCGAACAGCATCCGGCGTTCCAAAGGCGAGAGCTTCCGAAGGCGCTTCATCCAACTGGCCTTGATGCGTTTGAGGCGTTCGCGCTCTCGGAAGTCGCTTCCCAGGTAGCGGTAATCATGCAGTTCCACGGGCTCGGGGTAGTTCATCCACAGCCACTCCGTTGCCGTGCCCTGCCGCGTCTGGGCTTGGAAGTTGAGGGTACGCCAGTCCTCCAGCGCCTCGGCGTAGAGCTTCGACCAGTAGCCCGAAATCATCACCATCGCGGGAAGTGCGAGGATGACGTCGAGGAGTTCGACGTGCTGGGCGCGGGTGTATTCGACAGCGTAGAGCCTGCCACCCTTGCGCGTCTCCATCAGATACGGCGGGTCCAGATACACGAACTCATCACCCCGGAACGGGTGGGCCTGGAGCCATGCAGCGGCGTCGGCGTGGTGCAGCGTGAGGCGGGGCGGTCGCTCAGGGTGAGCCTGCCACACCTCGATAACAGCGGGGTCTGCGTCTAACCCGATGCTGACTTCGGCGGGCCGCTTCTTCCGAAGGATGGCTCCACCGCCGAGGTGCGTTTCGATGTAGACGCGGTGCGGTGGGATCTGGTTGATGATCGTCTGATAGACGCCGTGGCCGTTCTTGCCGCCTGGGTAGCTCATGAGTTCCGGGTAGTCTGTCGATCGGGTATCGTGGATTTTGCGATGTGGTACCGGGCTCCTGGATGGCTCGCGGGGTTTGCGATGACGGCCGCCGCCTGCAGCATCGCAGGAATGGAGATGCCTACCGAGGTGGTCAGG
>JBCCMF010000159.1:0-10313 GCA_039026435.1 Bacteroidota bacterium | reverse complement strand
GAAGGAAAACGCCTGCCCGAACTGCTGGTCGCGCTCATACTGCGCGTTGAAGTGTGCGTCTAGGAAGTAGCGCGTGTACGGGTTGCCGGGGAAGAACGCCTCGTACTGCTGCCCGACGTACGCCATCGTGGCCGCAAGGTCGGCCGACTGCACGCGCAGCGTGTAGTAGCTGCGCGAGTTGGGCCGCAGCAGGAAGCCGACGGGTTCGTAGGCTTGCTTGAGGCCGAGCTGGTGGTAGTCCGCCACCACGCCCACCACGTTCAGCGTGTCGCCGCCGCGGATCACGGACTGGCTGAGCGCCGCCTCGGGCGAGGCAAAGCCAAGCCGCTCCCGCATGGTCTCGTTGATGATCAGCGCGTTTTCCTCCAGTCCGAAGTCCGGGCTGAACGTGCGGCCCGCAATTAGGTCGTGACCGTACACGTCGAGGTAGTCGTAATCGACGCCCATCTGGTACACCACCGACCGCGCATCGGTGACGGGGTTGCGCGCCTCGTTGGTCCAGTAGATGATGGTGCCGGGGATGCTCATCGACGCCGCCGCGCCACGGATCTCGGCCTGCTGCAGCATGACGTCCTTGAACGCGCTCTGCTGATCGTTAAAGAGCGAGTCGTTGGCGATGACGCTGGGGCCTTCCACAATCAGCAGCAGCTCCGTGTCGATGCCGAGGTCCTGCTGCTGCATGTAGCGGAGTTGCTGGAAAACGACGAGCGTCCCCGCGATCAGCGCGAACGAGATGGCGAACTGCATCACCACGAGGCCACGACGCAGCAGCAGCCCCTTCGCCGAGCGGCTGAACGCGCCCTTGAGCACTTGCACCGGACGGTACGCCGAGAGCACGAACGCTGGGTACACGCCCGCCAGCAGCGATCCGACCGCGAAGAGCGCGCCAAAGATGCCCCAGAAGTGTACGTCCTGGAAGAACGCATACGACACCTCCGCGCCCACGAGTCCACTGAAGACGGGCAGTAGCAGCACCATCAGCCCCAGCGCCAGCACGGCCGCCAGCGCATTCATCAGCACCGACTCCATCAAGAACTGCCGGATGAGCTGCCCCTTGGCTGCGCCCAGCACCTTACGCACGCCGATCTCGCGCGCCCGCTCGGTGGCTCGTGCTGTAGAGAGGTTGATGTAATTCACCCACGCGATGCCGAGGATGAACAGCGCAATGATGCCAAGAAACTGCACCGCCGTGCCGCTACCGTTGACCTGCATCTCGTACATGATGTCGGATTCGAGGTGGATGCTGCGGAGCGGTTGAAGCAGAAATTCCGTGCGATCGGCCGCATTCTCCCCGCCCTGTGAGTTGATGAAGCCGGGCAGCTTCGCGGCTAAGATGGCGGAGTCGGTGCCAGGCCGCAGGCGGATGTAGTTGTAGAAGTCGTACCAGCCCCACGAGGTGTTCACGTTGTCGCCCCATTCATTGACCAGCGTCTGAAACGAGAGCAACACATCGAACTGCAGGTGTGACGCCTCCGGCGACTCAGCTACGCCCGTGATCTCATACTCCCATCCCCCCGACACCGTGATGCGCTCGCCGATCGGACTAGCGTCGCCAAAGTACTTCTGCGCAGTCGTGGCGGAGAGTACGGCCGTGTTCGGGCGGTTGAGCACGGTCTTGGCACTGCCTACAAGGAGCGGGTACGAGAACAGGTCGAAGAACGTAGAGTCGGCCTGGAACACATCGGCCTCTTTGAAGCTGCGGTCGCCCTGAGTAATCACCGCGCCGCCATAGTGAGGAAACAGACGTGCGAAGGTCTCTACTTCTGGAAAGTCGTCTTGCATGGCCGGGCCGATCCTCGGAAACGACACCGCGCTCTCGTATTCCAGCCGGCCATCCTTGTACGCGTTGTACTGCACGCGATAGATGTCGTCGGCGTCCTCGTGGAAGGCGTCGTAGCTGCGCTCGGTGGATACATGTTGCAGGATGAGCAGGCTTGCCGCCATGCCCAGCGCCAGCCCGACGGCGTTCAGCGCTACGTAGCCTTTGCGTTTCCAGAAGACACGGAAGGCGATGAGGAGGTAGTTCTTGAGCATAGCCGATTCGGAAGAGAGGAGGGGAAGCAAGCGACGTTCACGGTAGGCTTTGCTCCACCGCACCTTGTCGTATTCGAGCGCCGTGTGCAGCCCGTCGCCCACGTGGCGCTGCGCCTCGGCGAAGGCCGCTTCGGGCGCATGCCCGGCAGCGATGAGCGCGTCGACGTGGTCCCGCAAGTGGTGCTCTAGTTCGTCGAGGTCGTCGGGGCTGAAGACGTCGCGGCGGGCGTAGGCCTGTCGCCATGCGGCGACGGCAGCATCGAGATCGAAGGAGGGCATATCGAGAGCGGGTTAGCGGAGGGCGAGGTCGGGGCCCCAGAGCTGCACCAGGACGGCATTCACGTCCATCCACTGCTGCTTCTCGGTAGACATGGCCGCTTCGCCTTGCGGCGTCAGGCGGTAGTACTTGCGTCGCCGTTCGCCATCGGGCTTGCGCCACATCGACTCGACCAGCCCTTCGGTCTCCAGGCGGTGCAGCACGGGGTAGAGCGTGCCCGCTGTCCATTGAATTTTGCCACCGGACAGGGCGTGGATGCGCTGGATGATTTCGTAGCCGTACGACTCGCCGTCCTGCGCGAGGATCGCCAGCATGATCGGCTTGACCGACGCCGCGATGAGCACTTTGGGAAGCATTGAGCTTGGTGTGTTGGTTACCGATATATCGTGGTGCAATATATAGGGTATCGATATATAAAGTTGCGGTGGCGCAAAGAAATATTCCGCAGCCATACCCTGCAACGGTATCAGGCTTGCGTTTTGGTGTCAGCTAGCGTAGTACTGTATGGGTGCACCAGCGCCACTTGGGATCTCTTGATGTGCAGCGAACACCACACCCCCGTCACACCCATCTGCATTCCGGCACGTCCGAAATGGACAGATACAGGTTTTGAGGTACGTGCCGGACACGTGTACCGCTTCGAGGCAGAAGGCACGTGGACGGACTCCACCATTCAGACTGGCCCCGACGGTTTTCCCAGCAATGCAGGCCACCTGCGGCGAAGCACCAGGATGATTATGCGAATGGCTGAGCCGCTGCGCCGGGCTCGCAACGCAAACTGGTTTGCCCTCATGGGCGCGTTGGACCAAGACAAAGCGACTATATTCTTGATTGGGGGTGGCATCAAAGAGCCCTGGCTGGCACCGCGGCATGGAAAGCTGTACTGCTTCGCCAACGACGTGAGTTGGATGCGCTGCAACAACAAGGGCGCAGTCCAGCTGACGATAAGCGAGGTGAAGGGGATGGATACGTCATCCACATAGGGCAATGACCGAATAAAAAAGCGGATGCGCTCCAGAGAACGCATCCGCTCATCGCTCAAAACGGCGAAATCTAGTCGTTTGGGGCTACTCGTCTGCCGCGACGGTATTGGACTCCAGGTCTTCGATGGCGCGTTTGTAGGCGGCTACTTCGCCCATGAGCGCCCGCATCGCCGGGTTGTCGAGGTCGTAGGTATCGGCGTCGCCCTCGTAGGCGCGGGCTACCATCTCGCCGATCTCGCGGTGGCAGCGGTCGATCTTGCGCTTGTAGCCGGTGATCTCCAGCTTCAGTTTGCCGGACTCCAACGCTTCGTTGGTCTTATCGGCAATGTCGCGCGTGGTCTCTTTGAGATTGTCCCAGAAGGTGCTCATCGTTCCGGTCACAGGTTTAAAGTTTGCGGAATGGGTGTCTTCAACCAGCGCCCTACGGGAGTTTTTTCGTTTTGTGACAGTGAATCTGGAGAATTTCACCCCCGTCACATCATCCGCTAGAGCCGCCAGGGCAAAACTCATGAAGAGGTCGGCCCACATTAGAGCGGGCATGATCTGCAACAAAGCAAGTCCATCCCAATAGTAATGCTGTCCAATCAACGCCAATGAGCCACCACAATGGCACACGTCACAGAAAGCGAAACGGGTTCTGCGAGCGTCTCCAAGCGGACCAATGACGCCACGGGCCGTCGCGTTTCAAGTGGCACTCACGAGAGGAAAGCCTCAAAGAAACGCTTGGCTAATGTATCTGTGTCGATGGCTGAGACTGCAGAAGCCCAAACGGTTGCCGACCGTCAGGTCTTTGATGAGCAGGGCATGGATGCTGTGCTTGAAGAAACCGATGCTCTGCCTGATGAGGTCGCCCAGGAGATTTACGAATACTTGGCCAGCAGCTGATGGCCACAGCGTACTTCTTCGATACTAATGCGTTTGCTTCGCTATTGGGTAAAGGCAAGAAGGCCGTGCATCGGAAGCGCGGTAAAGCCCTCAAGGCGAAGCTGAGACAGATCCATGATCAAGGCCATCTGCTCTACGTGCCGCACATGGTACAGCACGAAGTCGAGCGCCTGGGCCACTACCTAACGATGACGGGGAAAGAGCCGCGGTTTCTTCAGCGATTCAACAGGGCCGTCTACAGCGCACGCATGCGGAAGATGGAGGTGACGCCCAGTGCGCTGAACAAGGCGACTATGCTTTGGGCGGATTTGATGCAGCGCAACCTATCCGTAGGCAATAAATCGCTCGAAGGGGACTTGCTCATCTTGGGCGAAGTGCTTACCCACACCATCGCGCATGACAAAGTCGTAGTCACCGATAATGTGAAGCACTTCGAGCACGTCGTCGATGTGCTCACCGTGGCAGATTTTCTGGCCCACCAGCCAGCATAAGCTCCGACCTTCGCCCGCGTAGCGCTACCGTGTTTGGTTGATCCATACCTCAAAGTTACCCTTCTCGTGGCTGGCGATGCGGAAGAAGTCGGGGTCGCCGTCGCCTTCTAGGTCGGCGACTTGGCCGTTGTAGACGCCGCCCTCGGTGAGGAGCTGGGCGGTCCACGTCAGGTTGTCGCCGCCGTTGCGGTAGAGGTAGATGGGGAACGTGTCGTGGCCGATGTTGACGGCGCGGCCCTGGTTGACGCCCGCGATCACGTCGATGTCGCCGTCCAGGTCAAAGTCGGCGAGTTGGAGCGTGTGGGCAGCGACGAGTGTGTCGGCGATGGTGTGGCCCGTCCAGGTGTTGGTCTCCGGGTCGCGTTGGTACCAGCGGATGGGGTAGCCGTCGCGCTCGGAGTGGCTGATGAAGACCTCCTCGCGCCCGTCGCCGTCCAGGTCGTAGCTGGCGTGCTTGGTGGCGTTGCGCGACCAGTCGCCGTCTTGGTTATGCCAGATGTCGTCGATCACAGAGACCGTCCACTCGCCCGAGAGGTCGCCGCCGGGGTTGGCGAGCCAGTAGCCGTTGGCCGCGATGTCGAGGTCGTCGTCCCCGTCGATGTCGCCAATCTCCATGCCTTCGTGTAGGTTGGTGATGGTGCTGAACTGCACGCGGCTCCAGTCGTCGGCGCTGTCTTGGCGGAAGAGCGAGAACGTGTTCTCCTCGAAGGTGAGCACGGCCAGGTCGAGCTTGCCGTCGGCGTTGAAGTCGGCCACGTTGATGTCTTTGACCGCATCCGGCACCGAGCCGATGACGTGCGGCGTCCACGTCATGCCGTCGCCGTTGACGTTCTCGTACCAGTAGATATCAGCCGGGGCGCCGGCGTTGCGCCACTCGCCGGGGTGCGAGATGCCGATGGCGTCGATGTCGCCGTCGCCGTCGATGTCGCCCGCGTCCAGGTCGCCCGCGGCGAAGAGGCTGTCGTTGGGCGCGGTCTCGGCGATGATGTGCTGCGTCCAGGTCTGGCCGCCATCGCCGGCCTCATACCAGCCCAGCCATCCGCCGAACGCGTTGCGGTGCTGCACGATCATGTCCATCAGCCCATCGCCGTTGACGTCTTTGACCACGCGCGCCCACCACATATCGATGTTGGCCTCCTCCTCCAAGATAACGGTCTCGAACGCGACGGGCTCAGCGTTACTCGGTGTAGCAGGCGGTGCGTCGGATGCCGCACAGCCAGCGATGATGAGGGCAGCAAGAAGGAGGAGTAAGCGAGGCATGCGAGGGACGAGGTTGATGCGGAATTAGGAGAGGGGTCAGCGCGCTACGAGCAGGCGTTGTACCTGCTGATGGTGTGGCGTGCGGAGCCGCACGAGGTAGAGTCCCGGCGCCAATGTTGCGGCGTCGAGGCGAGTGGTGTGTGTGCCCGGGGCATGGAGGCCGTCGGCCAGCGTGGCGACAGCGCGGCCGAGCAGATCGTATACCGTGACCGACGCCTCGCTCGCTTGCGGCAGGCGGTAGCGCACCGTGGCCGATGTGGCCGTGGGGTTGGGGAACGGCGTGTCTAACCCGAATGCGGGCACCACGGGCTCGACCTCGGCGTCGGTGCGAATACTGGGGACGATGAGCACGATGTAGTTGGCTTGGGCGCCAGCGGCCGGTGGCTGTATATTGCCCCCCAGCTCCACCGTGCCGACCTCGAAGCCTTTCTGGTAGAGCCGCAGGTTGGCCGCGTCTGGGCCTTCGGTGCTGATCGTCTCGCCCGTGTCGGTCCAGTCGCTGAGCCACGCGGGCAGCGCGGTTGCCCGATCGTCGTAACCGACGAACACGTTGAGCGCTTGCCGCAGTTCGAAGGTGGTGTAGACGCTGTCGGTGCGGTCGCGGTGGCTGTTGCGCGTCTGGATGAGCAGGGCATCCACGAAGCGGTCGGGGATGGCGCCGATGAACGCTTCGCCGGAGCTGTAGGCCGGGGTACCAAACCTGGCGAGCGTCACCGGGTACGGCCGCCGACCCGCCTGCACGGGGCCGAGGATGCGCGAGAAGGCGGGTTGGCTGGCCTCGGGCACGCCCGTGGTGTCGGTGCTGCCGTAGACGGCGACCTCGGAGAAGACGGAGACGCCGCCGTTGTGGTTGAAGCCGTTGGCGAGCAGCCGCACGTAGCGGGCCACGGTGTCGTCGAAGTCGAACGTCTCCAACGTCTCGCCGCCCCTGTTGCGTGCGCGCTCCAGCGTGCGGGTCCACGTCTCGCCATCGCGCGAGGTCTCGATGTTAAAGCCATACCAGAACGAGCCCGTGGCGCTGGCAGCCACCTCCACGTAACTGACGCGGCGTTCCTCGCCCAGGTCGAGCGTGACGGGGCTGTCAGTGCCGCGCGTGCGCCAGGTGGTGGTCACGTCGCCATCGAGTAGCGCCTCGGGAGAGGTGCCAGAGAGCGACGATTCCGCCTCGATGTCCTGCACGGGAAGCGGCTCGATGTGCGCGAAGCGGATGGTGGCATCGGTGGCGGTGCCCTCTAGCCCGGCGGGGTCGGCGGTGAAGAGGCGGCGCTCCTCAAAGACCGTCTCGCCATCCTGCTCCACGCGCAGCACCACGTCGAACGTCTCGCTGCCCACGGCGGGCGCCTGGAAGCTGTACGGAATCTCGACCCACTCGCTCAGCGGCACCTCGGCCTCGAAGCGACCCTCGGCATAGACCTGCCCGTCGTGCTCCACGGCGACGTGCGCGGTGAGCTGCGTCCCGCTCAGCCCGTCGTTGTGCAGAACCAGCGTGCGGTCCAGGTAGCGGCCTTCGGTGACGACGGGGTAGGCGTCTTCGGTCATCGGCGCCACGCCGAGGTCGTCGTAGGCTTTGTCGAACAGCGCTACGGGCGCGATGCTGTTGATGAGATACCGGGCCTTGGCGTCGAAGGTAGCGGGGCCCCACACCCAGTCGAGGCGGTACGGGCGGATGTCGTCGATGTCGAGGTAGCGGAAGCCGCGCGTGAGCGTGCCCTGCCAGTAGCGGAACTCGTCCTCGCTGCCGCGCCCTTCTTCGGTGTACGGCGGAAACCAGAACAGGAACTCGCCCACGCCCGTCGGCTGCGTGTCGTTCTGCATCGACGTCCACTGGTAGATGGAGCCCACGGGCAGGTTGCCGATGCGCTCGGGGTAGTGGTAGTTGGGGATGTCGGTGTCGAGCCCATCCGGCCCCTCGCGGTTGAACTCCCAGTGCGTACCCTCGAACGTGACGGGTCGCGTGGGATCGTTCGCCCTGATGACCGCGCCGAGCGTGTTGGCCTGCGGCACGTCGTAGTACGGGCCCATCCACGCCTGCTGCATCTCGTTCTCGGCACTCCAGAAGATGATCGACGGATGGTTACGCTCGCTCTGGATCCACCGCGCCGTCCAGTCGAGGGCGTTGGCTTGGTAGCGCGGCTTGTTGTTGCCGATGAGGTAGTCGCGCGCGTAAACCGCCGACTCGCTGATGACGAGCATGCCCAACTCGTCGCACACGTCGAGCATCCAGCGGAAGGCAGGCCCTTGGTGGAAGCGGACGACACGGATGTTGGCCTCCAGCATGCGGGCGATGGTGTCGCGCACGCGATCGGCGGTGAAGTTGTACGTCTCGTTGAGGTAGCCGCGCAGGTAAGACTCCAGGTGCATCGTCACGCTGTCGCCGAAGATGTCGACGGGGATGCCGTTGAGGAAGAAGCCGTCGCCGTCGATCCAGAACTCGCGAAAGCCGAAGCGTTGCCGCTCGTCGTCCAGCACCTCGGCGCCCTCCAGCACGTGGCTGCGCAACTGGTAGAGGTACGGCTGACCGGGCTGCCAGCGTGTCGCGTCGCTCCACGGCACGGTGACGCTGAACGTAGCCGTGTCGCCTTCGGCGACGAACTGCGCCTCGGTCTGGAAGCTGATGCCGTTGTCGCCTTCGGCTTCCGCCGCGATGGCGATGGTGCGCGGGATGTCCGTGGTGTTGACCACGGTGTAATCGACCGTCACCGTCTCCTCGCGCACGGAGGTCTGGATGAACGCGTCGTCGATGAAGACGGCGCCGTAGCCCCGGAGCCAGACGTGGTCCAGGATGCCGCGGTTGCGCTCGTGGCCGTACCAGCCGTTCGGGTAGATGGGCTGGCCGTTTTCGATGAACGCCTCGCCCACGCCGCCCCGCACCTCGACCTGGAGCTGGAACGTGTCGCCGGGGCCGACGAGGTCGGTCACATCGGCAGCGAACGGCAGCCATCCGCCCAGCTGCTCGGTGACGAGCGTGCCGTTGACGAACACCTTCGCCTGCGACATCACCCCGGCGAAGTCGATCGCGATGCGCGGTGCCGTCCAGTCGGCCGGGACGGTGACCTCGCGCTCATAGGTGCCCACCTGGACGCTCGGAAAGCGACGGTCCCAGAAGTCGAGCGTGGCGAGGCTCCGTTGAAGGCCCGTCTCGCCCGTGAACTGCCACGTGCCATCGAGGAGCACCTCGGGGCGCGGCGGGGTTTGGGAGAACGAAACGAGCGGGCTCACGAGGGCGAGCAGCAACACAACGCGCAGCATGGCGGCAGGAGCTATCGTCGGGAAGGGGTGCCCAATATCGAGGTTGCGTAGGGCAAAAGCGAGACGTTTCCGCGTCATCGGAGCCCGGCGGCCTCGTAAATCGACAGGACGACTTCCAGGCTGCGTCGCCCCTCACGGCCGCCCATGAGCGGTGCGCGGCCCGTACGGATCGCCTCGACAAAATCGTGCATGACGGCGATGTGGCCGTCGGCCTCGATGCCGCCTGCGCTGCCGCCTGCGCCTGGGTGCCCCACGGCACGGGGCTCAACCATCACCGCCTCTACAGACGAGGCGATGACGCGCTCGCCTTGGATCTGTACGCCGCCCCGCGTGCCGTAGACCTCGAACCGATGCGCGAAGCCTGGGTCCGCCGTCGTGGTGGCGGTGACAGTGGCGAGCGCGCCCGAGCCAAAGCGCAACGTGGCGACCATCGTGTCTTCCACCTCCACCGCGCGGGCGAGCGTGGCGCCCTGCGCTTGGACGGCGACTGGGTCGCCGAAGCACCAGACGAGCAGGTCGATGAGGTGGATGCCCTGGTTCATCAGCACGCCGCCGCCGTCGTGTGCCCATGTGCCCCGCCACGCGGCCTGATCGTAGTAGGCTTGGTCGCGGCGGTAGGGCAGCACAACGGTGGCGAGTGTCGGGTCGCCGAGGTCGCCGAGCGAGACGGCCTCGGCCAGTGTGGTGAACGGCGCCACGGCGCGCCGCTGGTAGACGACGCCCAGCGCCACGCCTGCCCGGTCGCACGCGGCAATCATGGCGTCGGCATCGGCGCGGGTGAGCGCCATCGGCTTCTCCACGAGCACGTGCTTGCCCGCCTGGGCGGCGCGGAGGGCTTGTGCCGCATGCTGGCCGCTCGGCGTGCAGAGGATCACGGCGTCGATGGTTGGGTCGGCGAGCACCTGGCCCTCTGTGCACGCAGGCACGCCGAACGCGTCGGCGAGGGCGGCGTGGCGCGTGGGGTCGGGGTGGACCACGGTGGTCAGTTCGGCGCCGTCGGTGGCAGCGAGGGCGACTTGATGGTAGCGGGCGACCAAGCCGGGGCCGTAGAGGGCGAAGCGAAGGGGCGTCATGGCAAAGGGGGTGATATCGTCCCCGCTGGCACCCATCAGCGTATGCCAGAGTTCTCGGGGG
>JBCCMF010000158.1:0-10324 GCA_039026435.1 Bacteroidota bacterium | reverse complement strand
GCAGAGCGGACGAGTAGCGTTCAGCTAGCGAGCAACAGCGAGACGCCCTGAAACCGCCAGCCTCCCGGCTCGCTAGGTGCGGGATTGCGCGCTGGAAAGTCCGCTGTGCGTTTCCGAGATCGACAAGCGTTTTTGGTTCGTTTTTGCGCTTCAAAAATGAACGTCCAGGTCAACGAAGGCGCTAAGTTTTGAGAAGCCAGAGGTCAATCTCGAAGCGAAACCCTCAGTACTTCGCAGGCGTCCCCGCCGCCGGAATCGAGTCCCGAATAAACTCCCGAATGTGCTCGTTCGAGGTCACCAGATCCTCCGCCCGCAGGTACATCATGTGCCCGCTCCGATACCCTTCAAACCGCATCCGGTCCTGCAGGCGCCCGCTCGGATCCATCTGCCACATCACGTACTTGGCCGTGAAGTAATCCGTGGCGCCGTCGTAGTAGCCCGACTGCACGAGCACCTTCAGGAACGGGTTTTGCGCCATCGCCTGCCGCAGCTGCTCCCCCGTGTTGTCGCCGTCGCGGTTCCAGGGGCTGACGGGTCCGAAGAGGTTGTACTGCAGGTCGGTGGTGAAGCCGAGCTCATCGCGCAGGTAATGGTTGATGGCCGGGGCGAAGGCGTGGTTCCACGACGTCAGCTCGGCGGGGTAGTCGTAGCGCGTACCCGCGTTCATCTTGTCGATGCCCTTGTAGCGCGAGTCGAGGCGGCCGATGGTGAAGCCCTCATCGCGCAGCAGCTCCTTCCAGTAGGCCGAGACGGGCACGGCCAAGTTGTAGTCGAGCACGACTTGCGGCGAGAGGCCCGAGTAGCGCGCCACCTGCTCCGCCATCGCCTGCCGCTCGTCGCCGACCATCGACCCGCCTTTGGCCAGGGCTGGGAGGTAGGTGTCGATGGCGAACGCCTCGGCCTCGGGGAGAATATCCGTCAGGTCGCGCGCTTGGAGGTCGGCGGGGAGGCGGTTGTGGTACCACGCGGCAGCGGTGTAGTAGGGCAACTTCAGCACCTCGGAGCGCGGCGCCGTGGCCACGGGCTCCAGGCCAAGCCCGGTCGGCGAGACCAGGATGACGCCGTTGAGGTACATCCAGTGGCGGTTCTGCAGGCGTCCGGCCAGCCCCGAGACGCGCGTCGTGCCGTAGCTCTCCCCGATCAGATACTTGGGCGACGGCCACCGCTCGTGCCGCGAGACGAACACATCGATCCAATCCGCCAAGTACGCCACGTCCTCATTCACCCCAAAGAACTGCGAACGGTCGGCGCCGTCCATCATCCGCGAGAAGCCTGTGTTGACGGGGTTGACGAACACGATGTCGGCCACATCGAGGATGGAGTGCGGGTTGTCGCGCACGCCGTACGGCTGGATCGGGTAGCCCTCGTCGTCAATGATGAGCTGCTTCGGCCCGGTGTATCCGATGTGCATCCACAGCGAGCCCGAGCCGGGGCCACCGTTGAAGGAGATGACCAGCGGCCGCGTGGTGCGGTCTTGTACGTCCGTGCGCTCATAAAACGTGTAGAACAGCGCCGCCGTGGGCATGCCATCGTCGCCGTAGACGGGCTGCGTGCCCACCGTGGCCGTGTACGGCACGCGTTCGCCCTTGATCTCCACCGTGTGCTGCGTGGTGATCGTCGTGTCAACGGGGAGGTGGCGATGCTGGGCTTGCGCTAGCAAGGGCACAAGCAGGAAGACAAGGAAGAGAGGCAGACGGGACATGGTCATGTAGAGCGCAACAGCCGAGGTGAATGGGGAAGTGAACGGAATCTACCTGCGCCACGCATGCTCGGCAAGTCTGTCCGTTGGGGTTGTCATCGGAATCGCGTATACTAGCGTAACGTTATGTTTGTAAGCCCCTGTTGCTATTCCCTTAACACGAAGCCGCTGTCATGTCGTATCGCGCCGCACTCTTTGCCTGTCTCGCCGTTTTTGCCTTCGTCGTGCTGCCCGTTCAGGGCCAAACCGCCTTCTCTGACGCGCCGCAGTTGGGCCTCGGATTTGGAGGCTCGGTAGCCATCGGCGAGCAGGAGATTTTTGTTAGCTCTGGTCCCGTGGGATGGCCCCGTGGCGAAGAGCCCGCCGAGGACGTCTACGTCTACCAATCCAACGGCAAAGGCTGGGACGAAGTCGCGCGCCTGCAGGCCCCGGATGCGGGTGTGGGCGACCTCTTTGGACGCTCGCTGCTGGCCCAGGATGGGCTGCTGGTCATCGGCGCGCCGGGCGTTGGAATGGCCTACGTCTTTGAGCGCGATGCGATGGGCACATGGTCGGCTACGGGCACGCTGAATCCGTCGGCACTGGCGGACGGTGCGGAGTTTGGCGGCGCGTATGACCGCGGCGGCAACCGCACGGGCGTGATTGCCAAAGTGGGCGAGCGCCTCGTGGTGACGGCCTTCGGCGGCAGCGCAACAGGCACCGCCCATGTCTTCGCGAAGTCGGGCGACGGCTGGGAAGAGGAAGCCGTGCTGCGCCCCACCGACGAGGTGGCGATGGGCTTCGGCCTCGCCGTGGCGGGCGATGACGAGCGGCTCTACGTGGCGGCGCCCATGGCGGGCGCGGTCTACGCCTACGAGCGGATCGGCGCAGCGTGGTCGATGGTGCAACGCCTCGCTCCGCGCGACCTCTCTCCGGGCAGCGGCTTTGGGCAGGCCTTAGCCAGCAATGGCGAGATGCTCTACATCGGCGCGCCCCGCGCGGGCAGTGTCTACGCCTACGCCGCCGACGAGCAGGGCATCGTGACCCACCGCCAGACCATGACCGCTCCGGCCCCCGATGGCGAGCGGCCGCCGCGCGGCTTCGGGTCGGCCGTTGCTGTGGACGGTGAGCGCATGGCGGTCAGCACAATGAGCGGGCGCGTGATGCTCTTCGACAACAGCATCTACATCGGCGATCTCACGCCGCCCACACAGCGGTCGTCTGCAGGCTTCGGCATCGGCCTGGACGTACGCGGCGATGTCGTTATCGTCGGCTCGCCGCGCGCAGATTACGAGGAAGGAATTGCTACGGTATTCGAGCGCAACGCCGAGGTGGACCGCTGGACGGCCGTCGAAACGCTCGTCAGCGATGTGGCCCTGTATGAGTCCATGATCGGCGAGACGGTGGAGTGCGAAGACGGCAAAGCTAACGTGTTCGACTGCGACGGCATCGACATGGTCGCGTTCATGTCATCCGAAGACCTCACCGACGACCGCGGCGTGAAGATGACCGACATTTGGGGGTGGGAGGATACGCAGACGGGCGCCGAGTACGTCCTGCTGGGCCGCACCGACGGCACTGCGTTCATCGACATCAGCAACCCCGCGCAGCCAGTTTACGTCGGTCAGCTGATGCGAACGGAAGGCTCGCCGGGTAGCGCCTGGCGCGACGTGAAGGTGTACAAGGACCACGCCTACATCGTGGCCGACGGCGCCGAGGCGCACGGAATCCAGATCTTCGACCTCGGCCAACTCCGCGACGTGGATCCGAGCGAGATGCCCAAGACGTTCGAGCAGACGGCGCACTACGACGGCGTCCACAGCACGCACAACATTGTCATCAACGAGGAGTCGGGCTTCGCTTACGCCGTGGGCAACCGAGCGGGCGGCGAGACCTGCGGCGGCCAGCTCCACATGATCGACATCCGCGAGCCCGCCAACCCGAAGTTCGCCGGCTGCTTCACGCACCCCAACGCGGGCGGCACGCACGACTCGCAGTGCGTCACCTACCGCGGCCCCGACGCCGACTACGCGGGGCGCGAGGTCTGCCTCAACTCCAACGGCGGCTCGTTCATCATCGCCGACGTGACCGACAAAGCCAACCCGACGACGATCGTCCAGGCCACGTATCCCAACACGGCCTACACGCACCAGGGCTGGCTCACCGACGACCAGCGCTACTTCTACATGAACGACGAACTCGATGAGCTGAACGGCAGCGTCGAAGGCACACGGACGCTCGTCTGGGACGTGGCCGACCTCGACGACCCCGTGCTCATCAACGAGTTCATCCACAGCACCCTCGCTAGCGACCACAACCTGTACGTGCAAGGCAACCGCATGTACCAGTCGAACTACCAAAGCGGCCTGCGCATCCTCGACATCACCAACCCGGAAGAGCCTGCCGAACTGGCGCACTTCGACACCGTGCCAGGTAAGGATGAGCCCGGCTTCGGCGGCTCCTGGAGCAACTATCCCTACTTCAAGAGCGGCGTCATCGCCGTCAGCAGCCGCGGCGAAGGCTTGTTCCTGCTGCGCGTGCAGAAGGTCGATATCTGACGGTAGACGAAGCCGATGAGCGATGCCTCTCCTCGGGAGAATAGAGGAGAGGCTGGCTCAAGCCCGGCGAGGCGAGGCCGTTTCTCATGCAAAAGTGGTACGCCGTATGGAGGTAAGGATGGGAGCGTGGACCGAACGGTCTTGAATGCTGATCTGCCTCGAATACGATCAGGAATGTGCTGCGGCCGGCATCCGCCGCGGTGCGCCCGTCGTAATCACTTCTTCAGCGCACTGCTGTAGAGGGCGGCGAAGAAGAACAGCACGGTTACGGTGAGCGCGAGTATCCCAACGATCGTATTCTGGTCCATCATCTACTCTTCACCTCGTATTTTCCTGTTCTCCTTGATCGCGAAGAAGTTCATCCAGCTGATGATGCTGGGAACCCATAGTCCGACGAAGATGGCAGCCAGTTCGTACCCTAGAAACCATATCGTTATTGAAGAAATTAAGGAAAGTAAGGCGGCAGTGTTGAACAGAAACTCTGATCGTGACAGGTTCATTGCGAAAGTATGTTTTAGGTAACGGAAAAGGGCTTCGAGAGGGCCAAATAGCGACTATAGGCTGACATGCAAGTAGCGTGCCACCCGAAATATTCGCAGTGGCTTAGCCTCCTTTAACAGCATCCAGGATCAAACGTTTGGTGCGAGGCCCTGGCTCCAAGCCATCTCGGCCACACGGACGCAGTCAAAGCAGTATGGTCGATGGCCTATTGCATTGGCCTCCCATCAGTCGGAACCGCAGTGAACTGCGCCGTGCATCCGATGCGGGCCGACCCAACGCGGTTGATGTGCGCACCAATCAGCAGCCTGCCCTCAACCCGTGCTCTGTAAGGCCGCGGCTACACCATTGATGCTCAAGAACAGCGCCTGCCGCAGCCGATGCGCCTCATCGTGGTCTGTGCAGGCGCGGACGCGGCGCAGCAACTCGATTTGCAGGAGGTTGAGCACGTCGGTGTAGGGGTTGCGGAGGGCAATGGACTTCTGGATGACGGGTGTCTGGTCGAGCAGCGCGTCCTGCTGCGTGATGGTGAGGATGTGCGCCTGCGCCGTGTCGAAGTCGGCGCGTATGCGGTCGAAGAAGGCAGTGCTGTCGGTGCGGGCGGCGTACTGCCCGGCGATAGCGAAGCGGGCGCGGGCCATCTCGCGCTGCGCGTTATTGACCACAGCGCGGAAGAAGGGCCAATCTCGGTAGAGCTGTGCCAGGGCTTCGTCGCCAGCGTTCTCAAGGTTGTCGATGCCCGCGCCCACACCGTACCATCCGGGCACCATGAACCGCGTCTGCGTCCACGCGAAGTTCCACGGGATGGCGCGCAGGCCGTCGAAGTCCACCTCGCTGCTCGACTTCCGCGACACCGGGCGCGACGCGATGGGAAGCCTGCTGATCTGCTCGATGGGCGTGACGCTGGTGTACCACGGCCACAGGCCCGGATCGTCGATTAACCCCCGGTATGCAGACATGGACGTGTTCGCGATCTGGTCCATCCAGGCCGCGGCCTGGGAGTCGAGCGTGATGTTGCCGTCGTCGGCGCCGGGATGGTGGTAGGCCCGGACCATCGCGGCCACGATCTGCTCCAGGTGGCGCCGCCCGATGGCGGGTAGCGCGTAGCGGAACGAGATGACCTCGCCCTGCTCGGTGAAGCGGATGCGTCCGTTCTGGCAAGCCGCAGGCATGGCCAGGATGGCTTGGTTGGCGCGCCCGCCGCCGCGCCCCACGGTACCGCCGCGCCCATGAAAGAGCCGGAAGTCGACGCCGTGTGTGCGGCAGACAGTGCCCAGGCAGTGCTGCGCCTTGTGGAGCGCCCAGTTGGCCATCCAGTAGCCGCCGTCCTTGTTCGAGTCCGAGTAGCCCAGCATGATCTCCTGGAACTGCCCGCGCGCCTTGAGATGAGCGCTGTAGACTGGGTGCGTGAAGAGTGCCGCCATCCGCGCATCGGCTTCGTCGAGGTCTTCGATGGTCTCGAACAGCGGCACGAAGTCGAGCGGGCACGTCACCTGGCCATCGCGCATCTGCCACAGGCCCACCTCTTTCGCCAGCAGCATCACCTCCAGCAGGTCGCTGACCGAATGGGTCATGCTGATGATGTAGCTGCCCACGGCCTCGGGCTCCTCGGCCGTCAGCTCGCGGATGATCTCGAACGTCTCGATGGCCAGCTTGGCGTCGCCGTCCAGGTCCAGGCTGCGTGGCAAGAGCGGGCGCGGGTTTTCGAGCTCGCGGCTCAAGAGCGCTACGCGTTTGTCCTCGTCCAGACTGCTGTAACCGTCCGTGATGCCCGCCGCGGCGAGCAGCGTAGAGACGGCGGCCTCGTGGACGCGGCTGTGCTGCCGGACGTCGAGCGCGGCCATGTGGAAGCCGAACGTGCGCGCCAAGAACAGCACGCGGCCCAGTCGCCCCGTCGTGGCCACATCGCCGAAGCCGCTGTCTTCTAAGCTGGTCTTGAGCAGCCGCAGGTCGGCGATGAAGGCGGCGCTGTTGTATGGCACCGACGCGTCGCCGTCGCGCAGGCGCTCCAGCTTGCGCATCATGTAGCTCACCTTGAGGCGGTAGGGCTCGTGCTGGTACTGCGCCAGGCGCGTGGGGCCGAGGTTGAGCAGGACGGCGTCGGCGTCGATGGAGGCGGTGAGGTCGTCGGCGACGGGCACTTGCAGTGCCGAGAGGCTCAGCTCTCGGCGGAGCCAGCGCAGCTCGTCCAGGAATAGCTGGAGCGCCGTATGGCGATGCATGGCCGCCGTCCGCCGCGTGACCTCGGAGGTGACGAACGGGTTGCCGTCGCGGTCGCTGCCAATCCACGAACGGAAGCGGAGGAAGATGGGCACCTCGGGCAGCTCGTTGTAGTAATCGAGCAGGGCGCGCTGCACGTCGTCGTAGATGCGCGGCGCCGTTTCCCAGATGGTGCCGCGCAGGAAGTACAAGCCATGCTCCACCTCAACCTCCACGGTGGGGCGTGCGGTCCGCACCTCATCGGTAGCCAGCAGCAGGGCGATCTGGTTGTAGAGGTCGGTGAGCGCGCTGTCGTGCTCGGCGGGTGTGAGTGGGCCGCGCTGCAGGTGGGCGAGCAGGCCCGCGATATGTTGCTGCTTGAACAGAATGCTGCGTCGGCGGGCCTCGGTCGGGTGCGCCGTCAGCGTGGGCTGGATGTCGAGCCGCCCGAGGACGCCCATCACCTCCTCCAGCGAGGCCCCCTGGGCATGGAGGTGGTGGATGGCGTCTTGGATCGACTCGGGGCGCGGCTGCTCCTGGGTGCTCTGGCGGGCCCGCGCCCGGTTGATCTGGATGATCTCTTGCTGCTCGGCCTGGTTCACGAGGTGAAAGAACGCCGTGTAAGCACGCAGCAGCCAGACGTGCTCGTCGTGGCCCAACGCCGCGATCTGGTCGCGCGCGGCCTCCAGCTCGCCGCTTTTGCACAGCTTCCGCAGCTGCTCCACGCGGTCCAGCATGGCCGGACCAGCCTGCTCACTGATGGCTTGCCCCAGCAGCGTGCCCAGCAGGTTGATCTGCTCGCTCAGCGTGGCCGAAATGCCCGTGCCCTCGGCTTCTACATTCAATCCATGCCAGCGGCGCATATGCTCACGTGTTCTAATGAAGAGACGCTTCAAGAACGGCGATGCGCGGCCTAGAACCTAGGCGAGGCCCGTGAAATCAGCGGGCAAAAAGAAAGCGGAGCTGTCTCCCACAACAGCTCCGCTTAACGGTGGCGTGCAACGAGCGGATGTAGCTGGTTGCTGCCTGAAGGCTACCCTTGATGCCTTCTTCTCCAGTACGCGCCGAAATCCGTCGAAAGGGGACATCCGCAACGCGATTTTACCAGCGCGCTCACGCAGGGTCATTACAGCAGGACCAAGTACGTCAGCTTGAGCACGCCCACGCGGTCGCTGAGGATCACGTCGCGGCGCGGGTCGAAGAGGATCTCGTTGTCGCCCGCGAAGTGGTAGGCCGTGTTGAAGACGAGGAAGAGGTCGCTGCCGGGCGTGTGGATCCAATCGACCCGGATGTTGGCTTGCAGGTTGCGCGAGAAGTTGTCGTACTGGATGAGCGCTTTGGCGAACAGGTCGCGGCTGACGGCGCCCAGGACGGAGAGCGAGAGCGTGGTGGCGTCGAACGCGCCGTTGGCGATGGGCAGGTCGATGGCCGAGTAGTCGATGCCGCCTTCGAGTTGGAGGTATTGCGATTGGCGGAAGCCGAACCGGGCGCCCACGTCGGTGCGGGTGCCGTTGAAGAAGTTGCCATAGCCGACGCTGGCCTCGCCGAAGAGGCGGCGGCTAGAGTCGGTCTCGCCCTCCAGCTCGACCGTTCCGAAGGTGTAGTCGCCCATCGGGATTTCGGCGTCGGGGCGGATGGCGAAGGGCACGTCGAGCCGCTCGAAGCTGCGCTCGTACTCTACGCTGACGCGGTCGCGGCGGTTGAACTCGGCCACGGTGCCCAGGCCCAGCTCCGTCGACTGCTTCATGCCGTCCTGCCCCTCGATGTAGTCGTAGTCAGTCTCCAGCCACACGCGGCGGATGGCGGGCACGGCGGCAAGGCTGACCGTGGGCGTGTACCGAGCGAGGCCAAAGTATTGGCGCATGTCGCGGCGGCGCACGAAGCCGAGGCCAGGGTTGTAGTTGGCGCCCACACTCGTGAAGCGCGCTTGCGCCGTGTACAGGTCGTTCTGCAGCGTGAGGCTGGCGTGCCCGGCGGCATCCGTCACGGAGGCGGCATCGGAGATGCGGGTGTACCACGCGTTGAACTCACTGGCCGTCCAGAAGCGGTACTGCGCATCCACCCCGACGGCGCTGTTGGTTCCGCCCGCGTCGTCCAGGTTGGTGAAGATGGCGCCGGCTGTGGCGCGCGGGAAGACCGTCGTGCGGACGCGCGCCACCGTGTTGTTCGCCGAGCGCGTACCCAGGAAGTCGCCCATGCGGTCGCCCGTTTCGATGTTCAGCAGTCCCACCGAGAAGCGCCCGACCTGCCCGGTGAGGCGTGCCCCGCCCAGGATCTGGTTCGTCAGGCCAATGCGGCGGGAGAAGAAGGTCTGCGTGCTGCGCGGGTTGCCGTGCTCGAACAGGCCCGAGCGCTCCAGAAAGAACTCGCGCTTCTCGGGGAAGAAGAGGTTGAAGCGCGTCAGGTTGAGTTGCACGTTGTCGGCCTCCACCTGCGCAAAGTCCGTGTTGACGGTGAGGTCGAGCGTGAGGTTGGACGTGATGCCGTACTTCAGGTCGATGCCGAGGTCGCGCGTCACCTCCGTTTCGGTGGCTTCCAGCGCGAAGTCGGGCCGCACCTCCTGCACGCCCGTGATGACGTACGGCTTGATCTCGATGTTCTTGCCGCGCCGGATGTTCTTCAAGCCCTTCAGCGTGCCGTACTGCGAAACGGCGGCGAGCGCCGAAAAGCTGCCACCAAAGTCGAGCCCGATGCGCGGCCACAGCACCCGCTCGTTCTTGCGGTTGATCGTCCGCGACAGCATCAGCCCAAACTCCAGGTCATCGCCTTTGGGGAAGCGAAGCTGACGGAACGGGATCGACACCTCCATCGACCAGCCCTCGGCGTCGATGACCGTCTCGCTGCGGAAGACGGCATCCCACGAGAAGCTGTCGAGCGTGATACCCTCGTCGGTGATGGTGGCATCGTCTTGCGTGCCCAGCGCGTTCATCTCAAAGAGGTAGGCGTTGCGCCCGTCTTGGTAGGTGTCCAGCCCGATGTAGGCGTGGTCGTCGCGGTCGTTGCGGCCGCCGCGCTCCAGGTTCTTGGCGCGGATCAGCTCGGGGTTCTTGTCGAAAAACTTGAACGCGAAGTAGAGGTAGTCGCGGTCGTAGGCAATCTTGACCTCGGACCGCTCGGTGGCCGCGTCGCCGTCTTCCGGCCACACCTGAATGAACTCCGTGACGGGCTCGATCTGCTGCCAGACCGCGTCATCCAAGCGTCCGTCGATGCGTGGTGCGTCCTCCGCGTAAACAGCGGTGACCTCTGGAGCAGCCGTAGGCGCCTGGGCAAAGCCAAATGCGGGGCTCAGGAAAATGGCGAAAACGAGGAGGCGTCGTACCAGAGTCGGCATAGAGAAAAGAGGAGGGCAGGTAACGAGATGGTCACAATTACGAAGATACGTACCATCAGG
>JBCCMF010000157.1:0-10407 GCA_039026435.1 Bacteroidota bacterium | reverse complement strand
GGGTCGCCGCCGCTTTATGTGTCGGCTATCAGCGCACAATCGTCTCCCAAAGCTGGCACTACATCTGCTGGTGCGGAGTCATGCGCCCCATGCCTTGCTGTATAACGTAGGGACGCCTCCAGCGGGGTAAAAACGCGAGGCTACCCGCCAGGATTTTGCTGACCAGACCTGGGTAGGCTGTGGCGCGCTTGCCCAGTTTGGACAACGTCCCATGCGCCACCTTGGCGGGGGATGCCTTGGGGCCGAGTTTCACATGAGCAACGTTGGCAGACTCCGTGGCGACTGGGCCGGGAACGCTTGCGATAACATCGACACCGGCCGATCCAAACGCTAGCCTGACTTCTTCAGCGAGGCCCTGCACGAAGGATTTGGTGGCGGCATAGTGCGCTAAAAGCGACGTTCCTTGAAAGCCGCCCACGGACCCGAAGAAGACCAGACCGCCACGGCCGCGCGCGGCAAAGCGTTGTCCGAAGGAGTGGGCCTGGCGAACGACTGCCTGGCCGTTCACGCCAAGCATTGGCATCTCTGCATCAAGGTCGGTCTCTGGAAGGCGACCTGGCGCCCCCAACCCTGCCGCCGCCACCAGCAGGCCCACGTCGAGATCGGCAGTCTCTGCTTGGACGTGCGCCTGCCCCTCCCTCGTAGCGAGGTCGGCCGTCACAACCCGAGCCTCCGCGCCGTAGCGTGCTTTGAGATGGTCAGCGAGTGGTTGGATCTGGTCCTCTCGACGCGCAACGAGCACAACCCACAACCCACGCCGGGCGAGGTCGTCAGCGCACGCCCATCCGATGCTACTCGACGCGCCCGTGACGACAGCCCAGGGGCCGTACGTGTTCTGATAGCGCGTCACCTGTCCACCTCAATGTCCAGCGTGACCGACTGGCCTGCGGCGAGGTCGAATACGGCTTCCTCGAAGCGGGGCGGACGCATCCTGGGGCGCACCCCGTTCGAGACGCCCCACGCCTCCTTCGGCACGCCCAAGAAGTTCGTGTCCACCTTGTCGTTCGTGTTGCGGTCGTGGAAGACAGAAATGGCATAGCTGCTGGGCGCGAGCGCGTCGAACTGGCACGTCACGCCATCCGGATCCGCGTCATGCGCCTGCGTTTTCAGTGCGGGCTCGCGGTCCATCGGGAAGCCATCCGCCTGGTCGAAGAGCGCGCATATGATCTTGCCCTTGTCAGAGGATATGCCTGCGACAGCGACGGTGAGGGTCGCCTGCGACGAGGCGTCTTGCGCGTGGGCGAAGAGTGGCGAGAGGGCAAAAAGTAGAAGTATGCTCCACACAAAGTGCGAGGTCGATTTCATGGTCGTTGCTGGGTTGGATTGAGAAAACGCACACGGGTTGTGAGGAGAGCACAGCACGACGAAGCGTCGCTAGGCGGCGACGGTCTCGGGCGTGAGTAGGCGGTAGAGGGCGGGGACGACGACCAGCGTAAGCAAGGTCGAGACGGCGAGGCCGCCGATGATGACCCAGCCCAGCGGACTCCACAGGTCCGAGTTCGTGAGCGTGAGCGGGAGCAGCCCACCGATGGTCGTGAAGGTGGTGAGCAGGATCGGCGTGAAGCGCGTCTGCCCGGCCTCGGCGACGGCCTCCATGACGGTGCGCCCACGCGCCCGAAGCTGGTTGGCGTAGTCGACCAGGATGATTGAGTTGTTCACCACGATGCCGATCAGGCTTGTGAAGCCGATGAAGGCCATGAAGCTGAAGGCGTAGCCTGTGATGAACAGCGCCGGGAAAGCCCCGATGATGGCCAGCGGGATGGCCACGATGATGATGAGCGGCTGGCGGAACGAGCGGAACTGGAGCACCAGCACCGCCAGGATGCCGAGCAGCGCCACCAGGAGCGCACCGCCCAGGCTCGCAAAGCTCTCCTGCTGCGCCTCCAGCTTGCCGCCATAGATGACCCGGTAGCCCGGGGGCAGCGTCAGCTGTTCGACCTCCGCAATCACGTCCTGCGTCACGGCGATCTCGTTGTACCCGCCCGACACGTCTACGTCGGACGTCACGCTGACCGCACGCACGAGGTCGACGTGGTCGATGCGCGTGGGGACGGGCTCGAAGTCGAGCGTGGCCACCTGCCGGAGCGGCACGGCTCCGCCATGCATCGACGCGACGGCGATGCGGTCGAAGTCATCGAGCGACGGGCGACGCGGCAGGCCGTCAGGTCCGGTGAGCGGGAGGCGGACCACGATGTCGTAGTCTTCGCCCTCGGGGTCGCGGTAGGTGCCCAGCGGCAGCCCGTTCATCGCGGCCAGGACCGTCCGGTCGACCTCGGCGATGGGCACGCCGAAGAGCCCGGCCTTGTTGCGGTCGATGCGCACGGCCAAATCCGTCTTGGGCTGCGCGAGCGGGTTGTTGACGTTCTGTACGCCCTCCGTGCGCTCCATGATGGTCTCCACCTCGCGCGCCAGGCGGTCGAGCGTCGCCAAGTCCGGCCCCAGCACCTTCACGGCGATGGGTGCTTCGACCGGCGGGCCGTTCTCGAACACCTCGTAGTCCACGTCGATACCCGGCATGGCGTTGAACGTGGGCCGCAGCGCCTCCACGAGCGGGTCAACCTGTCGGTCGTCGTACGTCTCCACGAGCACCTGGGCCACGTTGGCGCGCTCGCGGCGCGGGATCTCGTTGTAGTAGACAATCGGGTTGTCGCGCCCGACGTTTGCCGCCACGGTCTTGACCTCCGGTCGGGCACGCAGCACGGCCTCTACGGCGCGCGTCGCCTGGTCGGTGTACTCGAAGTTGGCCCCTTCGGGCGTCTCGATGCTGACGAGGAACTGCGGTTTGCCCGCCTTGGGGAAGAACGACACGCCGATGAGTGGGAAGAGCGCGCCTGCGCCGAGCAGCGAGAGGAACGCGAGGGCTACCACCGTCCGAGGCCGCCGCAGCGCCCAGTTCACGGTGCCCACGTATACCCGGTCCGAGATGAAGTCCAGGAGTCGTTGGAGTGGCGGGCGCTTCGCCGTTCTGCCCTTGTCATGGTGAGCAGGGCTTGGCGGGTTGTCCGCTTCGATCTCGGCCTGATCGCCTTCGGGCGCAACAACCTCTTTTGCTGCGTTAGCCCGGGCGCGCCTGCCCAGCAGCTTGCTCGCCATCATCGGTGTGAGGGTGAGCGAGAGCGCCAGCGAGGCCGTGAGCGCAAACACAACCGTCAACGGCATGGATCGGATGAAGTCGCCCGTTCCGGTCTGTATCGCGATCATCGGCACGAAGGCGAGCACGCTCGTCGTCGTCGCCGCGACGATGGGCAGCGCCACCTCGCGCGTCCCGGCCACCGCCGCCTCGAAGTGCCCGTAGCCCTCGCGGAGGTAGCGCGCCACATTCTCGACGACCACGATCGCGTTGTCCACGAGCAGCCCCAGCGCGATCACGAGGCCCACGATGGAGATCTGCTGGAGGCCGTAGTCGGCGAGGTCGAGCCAGTTGACCGCGATCAGGATCGACGCCGGGATGGCCAGCATCACGATGAGCGAGGCGCGCAGCCCCAGCGCCAAGAGCACCACAATCCCAACGAGGAGCACGCCCTGGAGGAGGCTTCCGAAGAACCCGCCCACGCGCTCATCCACGCTCTCGGCTTGCTCAAACGCAACGCTCATGGCGATGTCGTTGGGCAGCGTGGGGACGATGGCGGCGAGCGCGGCGTCCAGGCCGGACTGCACGTTGAAGATGTTGGTGCCTTCGCGCTGCGTGATGGTGACGAAGGCGGCGCGCTCGCCGTTGAAGCGGGCGCGGTGGGTGTCGTCGGCGTAGGCAATGGCCACCTCGGCGAAGTCGCGCAGGTAGAGCACCTGCTCGCCGGCTACGCGGATGACGGTCTGCTCGATCTCGTCGAGGCTCTCGTAGTCGCCGGAGGTCTGGATGGTGAACCGCTTCGAGCCTGCATCGACGGTGCCGCCAGGAAGGTTCTGGGCTTCCGTCTGGACGGCTTGCATGACCTCGCCGAGCGTGACGCTACGCGCGCGCATGGCTTCGAGGTCGAGGCTGATGCGCACCTCGGGGTCGGGGATGGCCCACACGTCGGCGGCCTGAACGCCCGCGACCTGCTCGAAGGCGTCTTCGAGGCGTTCGGCCTCGCGCTTGAGGCTGCGGTAGCTCGCCGACTCGCTCGTGAGCGCCACCTGAAACGTGACGGCGTCGGTCGGGGAGAGCTGGAGGATTTCCACCGCCGCAACGCCTGCCGGGAGCGTCGGCCGGACTTGGGCTACGGCCTGCACGACCTCGTCGTTGGTCTCGTCGGAGTCGGCGTAGGCCTCGAACTCGGCGACGATCACGGCCAAGCCGTCTTGGATGGTCGTCTCCAGGTCCTTGAGGTCATCCAACTCGTAGATGGCCGTCTCCAGCGGGTCCACCACGAGGCTCTCGATGTCCTCGGGGTTTGCACCTGGGAAGACCGCAATCACGCGCGACGTCGCGATGTCGAACTGCGGATCCTCGGAGCGCGGCATCACCAGGAAGCTCTGCACGCCGAGCAGGGTGAGCAGGAGCACCACGACGAGCGTGAACTGGTAGTTCTCAATCGCCAGTTTGGGAAGATTCATGGTTGATCGCTCGGGGTTTGATACAGTAGAGAGATAGGCGCTGTCGCTGACGGACAGCCATGAGAAGGCGGTGTGTCCGGCCTATGGGTTCGGGGCGGTGTTCACCCGCACCTTCGTGCCGTTGCCCAGATAGGCGGCGCCCGTGGTGACGACATGCGTGGCGCCGTCGAGGCCGGAACGGACGGCCAGGCGATCACGCGAGAGGGCGGCCACTTCGACGGTACGGCGGACGACCGTGTGGAGCCCCAGGCTGTCGGTGTAGCTGGGGTCTACGGTGAACACCACGCCCGTCACCCCGTCCCCGGCGACCAGCGCGTCGATGTGGATGATGCGATAGCCATTCTCGGCCTGCGGGCGCAGCTCTACATCGGCTACGAAGCCTGCTTTGAGGCGCTGCTCTGGATCGGCGACGGCGATTTCCACCTCAAACGTCCCCGTGGCGGAGTTGGCCGCGTTGGCAATCTGGGCGACCCGACCAGCAAAGAGCTCACCGGGGTAGGCGCCGAAGCGCACCTCGGCGGGGTCGCCGAGCGCCAAGCTCACCACGTCGCGGTCAGAGAGGCCCGCGCGCACCACCCAGCCGTCGGCGTTGGTGCCCAGCTCGAAGATGGGCTGCCCGGGTTGCACCAACTCGTTCGGCTCCACCATGCGTTGCAGCACGCGGCCGCTCGCGGGAGCCGTGATGGTGGCGTACTGCTGGTTGAACGCAGCGATGTCGTACGCCGCCTGCGCCACCGAGACGCCCGTCCGCGCATCCTGCACCGACTCAAGCGTTGCCGCCGAGTCTGCCAGGAGTTGCTCCACGCGCGCTAGGTCGCGCTGTGCTTTCTCCAGAGTGCTGCGTGCTTGGATCACCTGCGCGTCGATCTCACGAGGATCGATGCGGGCCAGCACGGTGCCCGATCGGACAAAGTCGCCTTCGTCCGCGCCCAGGAATGCAATCAAGCCACCTACTTTGAAGGACAGGGCCCGCTCGGATTTGAGCGCCAGCCGCCCGCTGGTGCGAATGGGCAGGCCACCCTCGGCCTCCAGTATGGGCGCCACCTCCACGGGGACGGCAGCGGCCGTGCGAGGAGCGTCGGCCGCGGCCTCGCTGCTGCAACCACTCAGTAGCGCCAGCATAGTCAGCGCAGCCAAAAGCGCTAGCGTACCCGCTGCGGTGTGGAAGAGAGCTAAGAGTCTATCAGGGGTTACGTTGTGTGACATCGGGGTCAGGCAGTAGATGTGATTGAGGACTCCGGTGGGATGCACGCTGCACCCACGGCGTGTGCAAGGGTCAGTGCGTCGTCGGTTGGCCGACGGCGAATTCCAGTTCGGCGAGGCGCGCCAGGAGGCTGTAGCGCGTCACGTTGAGGTTCAGTTGGGCGCTGGTGAGCGTCGTTCGCGCATCGACGAAGCCAACCTGGTTGATCTGGCCTTGCGCCAAGCGACGCTGGACAATGCGGAAGCTTTCGGTGGCCGAATCCACACGCCCTTCGGCGGATGTCAGGGAGGCGCGGGCTACCTGCACCGCTTTATAGGCTTGCTCCACCTGAAGCCGGATCTGCTGCGCCGCCTCAGCGCGTTGCGTGGCGATGCGCTGTGCGCCAGCCTGTGCTTGACGGATGCGCGAACGGTCCGCGCTGCCATCGAAGAGCTGCCACGAGAGCACCACCGAGGCCAGGTAGTAGGGCGCATCGCCCTGGAAGCCGTAGCCTTCGCCTTGGATGCCGCCGTCTATCGCCACCGAGACGTTCGGGAGGTAGGCGGCCTGCATCATCGACACATTGGCTTGCTGTGCGTTGAACGCCGCGTCCAACTCGTCCAATTCGTAGCGCTGCATCACGGCGGCGTCCTGCATGGCCGCCAACGCCGCGTCGAAGGCCGGGTCGGTTAGGGTGTTGACGCTGGCCACCTGCATCTCGGCACCGGCTCCTCCGAAGGCCACCGCCAGCTCGGGCGCCGCCGTTGCTATCTCATCCGCGCCTTGCAGCGGCGTGTCCAGCGGGCGGTTGAGCAGAAAGTTGACGTACGACCGTGCGCGGTCGCGCTGGTCCAGCGCCTCCACCTGCTGCTGGTTCACGGCGAAGGTCTCCGCCTGCGCCCGCAACACCGCATCCATGAGCACCACGTCGTTGCGCTGCAGGCGCTGCGTTGTGCGCAGGTTCTCCTCGACCAGGCTTCCCGCCGCTTCAAAGATGCCGATGGCCCGCTCCGCCTGGAGATACTGGAAGTAGGCGACCTTGACATCGCGCACCAACTGCTGCTCGTAGGCGCTCAGGGCGGCCTCTTTCGACGATACCAGATGCCGATTCAGTCGGATCGCCGCCGTCAGCTGTGGCTGGTAGACAGGCTGCACCACCCGCAGCCGCGTTTCCTGCTCCTGATCGCGCAGGAACGGTACCTCAACGTTCGGGATGGCTTGAAATGCGGCGTCCTGTCCCGCGCCGACAAGCAAGTCGTTCAGCGTTCCGTACACGGGGTTGAGCACATCGCCCAGCGGCAGATCGATGGTACGCCCGCCCCCCGCTCGGGAGAAGCGCGCCTCCACCGACAGGGTGGGGATGAAGCTGCGCCGTGCCGCGTCGAGCGCGTGCCGGCTGGCCACGAGGTCAAAGGTGCGCTGTTGGAGCGCCAGGTTGCTGGCCAGCGCCTCCGCCACGTACGCCTCCACGAGGGACGCCGATGTATTCGCCGCTTCCGCGGCTTGCGCAGGCACGGGCTCGGCTTGCTGCGCATGGAGTGGGACGCCGTGGCTGGTGATGACCAGCAGCAGTCCACCTAGAAGGAGTAGGGTACGATATGTAAATATCATGTGATCATTTTTTGACAACATGTCATAAAAAGAGAAATCAGGAAGAGGGCAACGGTGTGAGGGCAAGGTTAGCCATGTTGAACGCGTGGTCCATGAGCGCGCTCGGACCAAAGCCAAACGCCTGCTCCAGCATCGCGTGCTTCATGGCGCTGACCTGGATCATGCCATGCATGAAGCCCCATAGCGTGACGGCGGTCTTGGCCGGATCGAGGCTGGCGCGGATGGAGCCGTCGGCCTGGCCGTCTGTGATGGCCCGCATCATCACCTGCATGGCCTCATGGGTGACGCTGAGGGTGGCGGCCTGCTCATGGTCCGCCTCATCCGGGTCGGCCTCGCGCGTTTCGAAGCGGGCGAGCGACTCGAACAGCACAGGGCGCTCTTGCGCGAATTGCACGTACGCATGCCCCATCGCGTTGACCTGATCGAACCCGGCGGTGTGAGCAGAGGCCGCAGTGCGGAAGCGGTCCGTCAGGTTGAGGATGGCCGAGTGGGCCAGCCCGTTGGCGAGGTCCAGCTTGTCCTTGAAGTAGACATACAAAAGCCCTCGGCTGAGCCGTGCTTCCTGCGCCACGTCGCCCATGGTGAGGGCATCGAGGCCTTTACGCCTCACGACGGCCGCCGCCGCATCCAGAATGGACTGGCGACGCTGTCGCTTCTCCTCTGATCTGCGCTTTGCTGTGATGTGCGGAGCAGTCATGCTGTGGCAGGAATATACGGGGTAATTCGTTGAGTTGATGAATGATAGTCACGTATTGACAATGTGTCAATTGATCGGCTGTGACCGTGTTGTTGGCTTGCTGTCACCATGTTGTACCTTCCACCCGGCTCCTGACTCTACGCGATCTGGTCCACTGCGCGTGCATCCCATCAATGCTCTGTCAGCGGCGTCGGTGCTCACGCACTTTTTCTGGCCTGCACCGTTGGGTGTCACCAGCTACAATCGATGCCTCATGTAGTGCAGAGATTGCGCGTTGCAGTACAGCCTTCCTTTGGATAAACCGTATGAAGCACTCGATCCTGGCATTCACCTTGGCCCTGATGGCTGTGGGGTGTTCATCAGAGCAACAATCCCCTCACGACTACAAACTGCTCGAACTCCAAGAGGTGATGGTTGTGGGCGCAGAAGATGAGGTGGCGGCGGAGGGGTTGTTAGCCTTCCCGTCTAACGTGGTGGCAGACTCCCGTGGCAACATCTATGTCTTCGATAGGGGAGGCATGCAGATGAAGAAATATGGGCCGTACGGGAAATTTCAGCAGGCGTTCTTCTCTGAAGGAGAAGGGCCTGGCGAGTTCAAGCAGTTTGGCGGCGTAACCATAAGCGCAGACGACCACATCTTCGTGCTTGATGGCCGCAACTACCGTCTGACTCAGATAGACACGCTGGGAGCAAGTGTGGCTCAGGTAAAAGTCGAGACCTTCGTGTCGTCGCGAATGCATGTGCGTGACAGCGAGACGCTCCTGATTCTGAACTATGACCCCAACCAGGTAGACCAAGCATGGTCCACGCACTTGATCAAGGAATTCAGCCTGGAGCACGGCCGCGTAGAGGGGGGCTTGATGGAAGCCAGTACAGTGATTCCAGAAGACGACTTTGTCCTTTCTAACAGTGCACAGGCTCGGATTGGGTCAGCGTACTTCGCGGAGGAGTCCGTTGTGTTTGTGCCGTTGCTCTACACGGGACGCCTGTACGAGCAACCGCTGGACGGGGCCCGTATGACGGCACATGGACGCAGCGAAGAAGAGGCGTGGCCCGCTTACACCCACGTTGAAGACCCGTCGGGCGACAACAGCACCCTCATCATCTACAGGGCCGGAAAGCGCGTGGGCGCCAACATACCTGTGGAGAGCAGAGGGCTATTCAAGCTAGATAGCGGCGGTTATGCTCATTTCATCCAGGTAGTGAATGAGGACGAGGCATTCTGGGGATTGGAGCACTATGCCGAAGACTGGACGTTGCTCGATGTGTATAAGATCCGCGATCTGGAGCACACCGAGGATAGCATGCCCAACCTTGAGTGGTTTGTTGAATGGAAGGACCAACGCGGAAATTTCTACATGATTGACCGAGAAGACATTCCTGTTGTTCGGGTATTTAAAGTGGCTCTTTGACGCCTACCCGGCGGGCTGTTGCTGTCTGGATGAGCAGGTGCGCCACTAACCAAGAGCGCAGGGGTATTGCCACCAAGGCTGACGGCCGTACGGCACGCTTGATCGCTGCCTGCAATCCCGCTCGAAATCGGCCACGTCCCCAAGAGCACGGATGGTCAGCGGATGTAGTGCAGCTGCTGCGTGCTCGCCACACCACATCGTTGCCCATCTGTAGACGTGCGAAGTAGACGCCTGAGGGTGCTGCGCCGTTTCAAATTTCGATGATGCTACTGATAACTTCTTTTATCAGTAGCATTAGGGGCGACATTCGTGTTTGACGCAGATACTGTTGGCGAATGGCCAATCAGGCCGCTAACGCTGCAAATCGCGATGTCCGCGTCGTAGCCAGATCACGCCCTTGTTGCCCGCTACCAACCGATCCACGTTCAGCGCAGCAGCCGTCGCCACACGCTGAACATGTGCTTTCGCCTCAGTGCGGTACCGCGTCCGGCGCACTCCAAACACCCGCGCCAACTGCGAGAACGTACCCTCGACGACCGCTCGCTTTCCATACTCACGCGCTCCCGCCTCCGTCTGTAAGTAGGCCTGCACCGCCTCCAACGCCTCGTGCTGCTCCCTCGACCAGGGTTTATAGCCAAAAATTGCTTTGGGAGAGCGCCATAGAGGTTGTACCTAGTTCACCAATTTCACGCATATCATGTTGAACCTGACACAAGTTCTCGAGGGCCTTAAGATCGCCTTCATAAAGTCGTTATTGAATCCATTCTCTTGGCCGATAAGGTCAAACTTGAACAGACGATTGGCCACGTCAGGGTCAGACAGAGTAAAGCTCACGATATGTCGTGAAGGAACGGAAAAACCTCCATCGGTCGCATAGTGTTCGAGACACCTTGCTGCGATACCGTTTGCAATTTTGCTTGCAACGATGGCGTCAACTATCGCCCTTTCGTGTTGGATGTGAGGGCTAG
>JBCCMF010000156.1:0-10474 GCA_039026435.1 Bacteroidota bacterium | reverse complement strand
GGTGGTGTTTCAGTTTGTGATGTCGATGTTGCTGTTCATCGGCGCGCTGGTGGTCTACCAGCAACTGCGCTACATCCAAGACCGCGACCTCGGTTTTGACCAAGATCAGGTGGTCACCGTCAGCACACGGTCTTTGGGCACGCAGTACAACGCCTTCAAGGCCGCCTTGCTCGAATCGCCCACCGTCGTGGGCACGAGCACGGGCGCGCCTCTCGGTTTTGAGTACGCCACATACACCATGGACCTGGACCGCGAGAACCCGGGCCGCCTTCGCCTCAGCGGCCTCAGCATCGACTCGGATTACCTGGACGTGATGCGACCGCGCCTGCTGGCGGGACGTTGGTTCTCCGAGGATCGCCCCACAGACCAGACCGATGCGATTGTGCTCACCGAGTCAACGGTGCGAGCGCTCAAACTTGAGGGGGATCCGGTCGGCCAGGTGGCTCGTCTGGCCTACCACGGCACGCCCACGATCATCGGAGTCGTCGCGGATATCCACCACGCCTCGCTCCACGAAGGTGTGCAGCCGATCGCGTTCTTTCCCGACACAAGAGACCCTGACGCCGATGGCATATCGAGCGTCCTGGTTCGGCTCCAAGCGGGGCAGATCGCGGCGGGGCTCTCGCATCTAGAGAGCGTGTGGAATCGCTTTGTGCCCGAGCGTCCGCTGGACTACAAGTTCGTCTCCGACCGCATTGCCCAGCAATATCAAGCCGAGCAGCGACTGGCGAAGGTGTTCGGCTTGTTCGCCGGGCTGGCCTTGCTGATTGCGTGCCTCGGCATCTTCGGCCTGGCGGCGTTTCTGACCCGGCAGCGCACCAAAGAGATCGGCATCCGCAAAGTGCTGGGCGCCTCCATGCCTGAATTGGTGGTGATGCTGGTGCGCGAGTATGCGGCGCTCGTGCTGCTCGGCTTCGTCGTAGCCGTCCCGCTCGTGGTCTGGGGCAGCCAGCAGTGGCTCCAACGCTTCGCCTACCACACCGACCTGACGCCCGTCGTGTTTGTGCTGGCCCTCGGCTTGGTCGGGAGCCTGGCGCTGGGGGCGGTGGTTTCACAAGCGTGGCGGTCGGCCCGCATCAACCCTTCCGATGCCATCCGGTACGAATAGGCGTCTCCCATCCCGTCCTCTACTGATCGATCATGCGCCCCCTGCTCCGCTCTGAAGAAATGCTGCTGCTGGCCGTCTGGAAACTCCAGCCGAACGCCTACGGCGTGCCCATCCGCCAGTACCTCTCTGAGGTGACCGGGCGCGACTGGCCCATCGCCTCGGTCTACGTGCCGCTAGATCGGTTGGTGGAGCGTGGGCTCATCCGCGCCACCGATGCGCCGCCCACGGGCAAGCGCGGCGGTCGGCGGCGGCGGCTGTTCACGCTCACGCCCAAAGGCGAGGCGGCGCTGGTTGAACTCAACCGCATCCACAACACCCTGTGGGATGGCTTCACACACCTGGGCCTGCAGTCCGGCTAAAAGCCATAGGCCTGCCCATTCGCAAGAAATCATCTGAGCGGCGTTACGTATCCGCTATGTGGAGCATGTATCTTGGCTCGGCTACAGCCGATGGATAAACAAAACCCAATAGCCAGGGTTTAGGTGCGGCTTTCTGCGCCGCGTGTCCATCTGTTTTACCTCGTACGTGCTGAGGCCGGGCGTTGCGTCCCCATCACGTGTAACGCCCCGCACTGCTTCACATATCTCGGATTCATACTCCACGCCCATGTCCTCTTTGCGCTTTCCTCTCACGTTGGTCCTGCTCCTGGGGGTACTGGTCACCCCCGCCCTTGCTCAGGTTGACGTCTCGCTGCCCACCACCACAGGCACGGTAGGCGATGCCAACACCATCGACGTGACGGTAGGGGACCTGACCGGCCAGGATGTGATCGCCTATGAGTTTGTCGTTGCGTTCGACGAGACGGTGCTCGAAATCACGGGCGCCACCGCCACAGACACGCGATCCAGCGAGCTGAACGTTGTCACCAACACCAACACGCCGGGGCAGATTACCGTGGTGGCCGCGGGCGCATCTCCGCTGACAGGGGCTGGCACGCTGATCAAGCTGGACGTGTCGTATCTGGCGCAAGGCACCTCCGCCCTCACCTTCACCAGCATCACCCTGAACGAAGGCTCACCAGCGGCCAACACCACAGACGGTAGCGTCCAGGTGGAGCTGGCCAACACCACGCCCACCTTCGCCCTCAGCCGCACCAGCATTGCCTTTGGGGTCGTTATCCAAACCGAGACGAGCACGGAGAGCGTGGATGTCACCAACACGGGCACCGGCACCATCACGGGGACCATCACAAGCACGGGCGACGGCTTTGCCATCGTGAGCGGCGGTGGCGACTACACGCTGGCGGCGGGCGCCTCGCAGCGGGTAATGGTGTCGTTCACCCCCTCAGCGCTGGGTGACCAGACGGGCAGCCTCAGCATCACCCACGATGCGGGCAACGTGGCCTCGCCCGCCACGGTGGAGCTGACTGGGACCGGGGTAGAAAGCAGTGAGGTGATCGAAGTCATCCTACCTACTGTGCGCAACCAGCCCGGCACCACGTCCACGCTCGACATCGGCGTGCCCGACTGGAAGGGCCAGGGCTTCTTTGCGATGGAGTTTACGTTGGAGTACGACCCAAGCGTGATCACCGTCACGAGCGTCTCCAAGACCAACACCGCCACCCAGAGCTTCACCGTTATCCCCAACCTCAATACACCAGGCCAGGTACGTGTTGCAGCGGCGGGCGCCAATCCAAACTTCGTGCCCTCCAGCAACGTGCTCCTGCAGTTGGAGGTGAGCAACGACGCCGAAGGCTCCAGTGAGCTAGTCCTCTCGCGGATCCAGTTCAACAGCGGCACGCCCATTGCCGCCGTGACCAACGGCAACGTGACCGTCTCCAACCCTGCACCCATTCTCAACCTGGCTCCCGAGGGCGACCAGGACTTCGGCGAGATCGGCGTGGGCAGTGCGGCTACGCAGACCCTGGCGGTGCAAAACGCGGGCGACGCCGGACTCTCCGGCACGGTGTCGGTCAGTGGCGACGGCTTCTCGCTCGACGGTGGCACGATCCTCACCGTGGCACAGGGGGAGTCCTCCGACCTCGCCGTTGTGTTCACCCCTACCGCTTCTGGACAGGCCACCGGAACGCTCTCCATCATTCACAACGATCCGTTCAGGACCTCGCCCATCGAGATTGCGCTCACGGGCACGGGCAACAGCGCGCCGACTGTCGTGGATGACACGGCCACCACCGACGAAGACAACGCGGTGAGCATCGACGTGCTCAGCAATGACGCGGACGAGGAAGACAACGCGCTCACCATCACTGCCCTGAGCGACCCGGCCGATGGCAGCGCCACGCTCGACGGCACGACTGTCACCTACACGCCAGACGGTGACTTCAACGGCACCGATACGTTCACCTACACGGTCGCCGATGGCTTCTCGGAGAGCACGGGCACGGTCACCGTCACGGTCAACGCTATCAACGATGCACCCACCGAGGCGGCCATCACCGCACCCACGCCGGGCGCCAGCGCCACCATCACGGGCGACCCCGATACACCGTTCCGCGCCGAGTGGGACGCCTCCACCGATGCCGACGGCGACGACGTGGCCTACACATGGCAACTCAGCGTCACCGATGACTTCGCCGACCCGCTGCTCTCGGTAGAGACCGGCGCCGATGCCTTCTTCGAGACCACCTTCGGCGTCGTAGGGCCGCTGCTGACGGACAACGGGGTGGACCTGGAGGGCAGCATCACGCTGTTCCACCGCGTACTCACCACCGATGGCACCGAGACCACGACAGGCGCCAATGCCGCTGTCACGCTCACGCGGAGCACACTCACCTCCACCGCCGAAGAGACGCTGCCGACGAGCTACACACTCGACCAGAACTACCCCAACCCGTTCAACCCCGTCACGGCCATCCGCTTCGGTCTCCCCGAGGCCGCGCACGTCCGCCTGACGGTGCACGACGCGCTGGGCCGGCGGGTACGCACCTTGGTCGACGAGACGCGGCCGGCCGGGCGCCACACCGTCACCCTCAACGCCGCCGACCTGCCCAGCGGCACCTACCTCTACCGCATCAGCGCGGGCAGCTACGAAGCTACGCGCACGCTGACGCTGCTGAAATAGACGACGGGCTCTGACATGGCGCGGCGGTCCAAGCCGAAAGGCAAACTCTCGTGGAAAGTGGTGGCCTTGGCTGTGGGGCTGCTGGTGGTGGGCTACGTGTGGCCGCCCTTCGGGGCGCTCATCGACAGCGTGCTGGGCACCGACCTGTTTGGCGATGCCGCGGCCTCGCGCACGGAGCAGACCGACCTCGGCTACGACGACGTGGACCTGGCGGGCTTGCCAGACACGCCGTCGAGCTTCTCCGAGTCCAAGCGGCGCCTCTACGATGAGGTGTACGAGGGGCAGCGCGTCACGTTTTACTGCGGCTGCGACTTCGACGGCGACCGCGATGTGCGACCGCGCAGCTGCGCCTACCGCACCCGCAACAACGCCGAGCGGGCCGGGCGTGTGGAGGCCGAGCACGTCTTCCCCGCCTCGCAGTTCGGCCAACAGCGGGCGTGCTGGCGCGAGGACCTGTGCGAGCGCAGTGACGGCACCCGCTTTGGCGGCCGCAGCTGCTGCGAGCGCATCGACCCCGTCTTTGAGCGCGCCCACAACGACTTGCACAACCTGGTGCCCGCCGTGGGCGAGGTCAACGGCGACCGCAGCAACTACAACTGGGGCATGATCGAGGGCGAAGCACGGGCGTACGGCGCGTGCAACTTCGAGGTGGCGTCAGCGCTGCGCCGTGCCGAGCCCCCCGAAGACCGCATGGGCGACATCGCACGCATCTACTTCTACATGGCCGACACCTACGGCCTGCGCCTCTCCGACCAGGACCGCCAGCTCTACACCGCGTGGTCCAACCTGGACCCGGTGGATGACGGCGAGCGTGAGCGCAACGAGCGGATCTATGCCATCCAGGGGAACCGTAACCCCTACATCCAATAAGCACCTCGAAACCTTTGCAAAACTAGGCGCCCCGACGCCGATTCTACCTAAACCGATACTCCTATGCGCACCCACCGCTTCTCCATGCTGGCCGTTGCGTTTATGCTTGGCCTCTCCCCCGCCCTCGCCCAGTCTACCGACACGACCGCTGTTGACCACGCGGCCGACCACGCCGCTCACGCCGACGGCATGGCCGCAGACGACGGCGTCATCGTCGTCAAAGACGTAGACGCCCGCGCCAACACACCCGTTTATTTCAGCCTCCGCACCAACAGCTTCGTCGATGGTGCCCAAAAGGACAGCGACGCCTGGGACCTGTCGTTTGCAGGCACCGCTGTACGGCTCAACCCCAACGCGATGGGCGCCCTGATCGATGTAGCGTTCGACAACGTATTCACCGTGTACGAAGATGAACTCAAGCAGGACAGCGACGGCGACCTCGTCATCCCGGGCGGCAGCGACCAGGGCTGGTACAGCTACGACTTCATGACGCACAGCGTGACGCCCGTGCCCGGCCGCACGCTCTTGGTTCAGACGCCCGAAGGCACGTTTGCCAAGGTCGAGTTCCTGAGCTACTACGAGGGCGAGATCGATGACCCCAACGTCATCGGCGACCCGCGCTTCTACTCGTTCCGCTACACGCTACTCCCCGAGGGCACCACGTCGTTCTGACCCTCCAGACGCCGCCTCTCACATGTACTAGACGTACGCTCGCCCCGCCTTGGTCGCCTGCACCGAGGCGGGGCACTGCGTTTACGGCAGGCCCTCGGATGCTTAAATCCAATAAATCTTGCCCCTGCTCTTACGCATACCAACTGTAACGTGCGTATTACAGACCGTTGGTGTTGTTTTCCCAAGGTCCCTCGCCTTTCATGCGCCTCCTGCTTCCTCTCCTGGTGGGTTTTTGTGCTGTTTTGCCCGTCTTTGCCCAAGACAACGCAGCACTAGACAAGGCCACGTTTGATGCGCAGCCTCCGCTTCCGGTAGGGCAAGACGCCCACCCTGCCAGCAAAGGCGTCAAGGGCTTCTCCGATGCGGCCAACCTGCACCTGGAAGCCAGCCTCTCGCGCGATGCCTACTTCACGCTGGGCACAACGGCCGAGGGCATCAGCCCATCCCTCCTCGACGACCGGGCGCAACTCACCTTTGGGCACCCCCACGCCTTCACCTCGTTTGCGTACGTCGTCCTCAACGGTACCAGGCTGCGCCTCGACCAACTGTACACCGACCAGCCGCGGCGCTTCGATCATGCCACGGACACCCTGCGCGTCGTGTTCGACGCCCCGGCCTCGCCGCTGCACACCACGTTCGCCATTGAGATGGACCCGGCAGAGCCGAGGGCGCGCCTTAAGCTGACCGTGACGAACGCCGATGCCACCGACCACACCGTGCAGCCCGGCTTGGTCCTGGACCCCGCCTTGGGCCAGTGGGGGGATGGGCATGCGCGAGCCAGTGCCGTATGGACTACGCGTGACACCGTCTGGACGTCCGATGTACCACGGCTCATCAGCGTGTGGGAGCGGCCAGCGGCACCGCTGGGGCTGGGGATGCAACTCGACTTCCAGCAAGGCGGGGCGCCCACACAGCTGCGGATGGGCAACTGGTTCGATGTGTACGCAGACCGCGCCGCCACAGGCATGCCGCTCTACGACCTGACGATGGACGCGCAGTGGGCCGCCGTCACGCTCCGCCCAGGCGATGTGCTGGAGGTCGCCCTCACGGTCGCGCTGCTGCCGCCCGACGACCCCGACGGCCTCTTCCTCCGCGCCGACCTGCCGCGTCACTTCACGCTCTCGGGCAATCGTGTGGCGCCCTCGCCCCGCTCCCTCATGGCGCGCCTGCTCAACACGGCGCAGCAGTCGGTGAACGATGTCAGTGTGCAGTTTGACGGCGGCACGCTCTTCGCCCCCCAAACCGCCGCCAACCTGACCGTGCTGGCAGGCGAGTCGGCCTATGCGCTGTTCGGCGTGACGCCACCAGAGGTGTTCGAAGACCAGACCGCCCCGATAAGCGTCACGACCGTGGCAAACGGGCAGGCCGTGGATCAGCTACGGGTGAACACCTTCATTCCCGGCGTGCCGTTCTCCGACGAAGGGTTAACCATCGCGATTGACTCGGTGGCGGCATCGGCGACGGAGGCCGCTGTGTTCTTCACGCCACGCGAGGAGGCGACGGGTCGGCTCATCCCCAACCTGCGGGACCGCAACATCTTCTTCTTCGAGGACCAGACCCGCATCCGCGACCTCAGCGTCGAGAACGACACCACAGGCGGGCTCAACCAAGCCGACATCGTGTTCGTGCTCGATGTGACGGGTAGCATGAGCGACGAGATCGAAGGCGTCCGCGCCAACATCGTCGAGTTCGCCGACAGCCTCGCGCTCCGCGGTACCGACTACCGCCTCGGCATGGTCACCTTCCGCGATGCCGTCAGCCAAGTCCTCGACTTCACCAACGATGCCGAGCAGTTCAAGGCCATCGTGGGCGATCAGCGCGCCACAGGCGGCGGCGACCGCGCCGAGAACTCGCTCGATGCCCTTGAGCGCGCTGCGCAGTTCCCGTTCCGCCCCAGCGCCCAGCGCGTCCTCATCTGGATCACCGATGCCGACTATTACGCAAGCACCACCGACACGCGCACCCAGCACACCGCCGAGAGCGTCGTCGGCACCTTGCTCCGCGAGGGCATCACGCTCCACAGCATCGGCAACACGCGTTTCCAGACGGCCTTCTACGACCCCGTCTTCTTGCCTACAGGCGGCCTGTTTTTCGATATCGACGGCAACTTCCGCGACATCTTGCTCCGGCTCTCGCGCTTGGGCGGCAGCGGCCGGTACGTGCTGCGCTACGCCCGGCCCAGCGACAGCTTCCCGTTCGTAGCGACCGTAGAGGTCCACGTAGCCGGGCTAGGCGGTACGGCCACCGCCACCGTCACCGCGCCGAGTATGAACCGGGTAGCAACCGCCGACGAGGCACCGCACGGGCGGGTCACGCTAGAGGCCTTCCCCAACCCGTTCCGCCAAGCCGCCACCTTCCGCCTGACCACGCCAGCGCGACGCGGGGGCACGATGGACGTCTTCAACGTGCTTGGCCAGCGTGTGCACCGTATCCCCATTCCCGTTGGCCCGCGGCAACATCGCCTGACGTGGGCCGCCCAGGGCGCAGCCAGCGGCGTCTACTTCATCCGCGCTACCGTGGTTGACGGCCGAGGTCAGCCCCAGCGGCTCGCTGCCCGCCCGCTCGTACTCGATCGCTGAGGTTGCCTGCCATGCCGATCCGCATCCCACACTTCTTGCTGCCTGCTCCGCCCGCCATGCGACGCGTGCTCGTTTTCGCGCTGTTGCTTGCGTTAGCGGCCCCGGCCTTCGCCGACGGCCTGCTCTTGGCCGATGACCGGGACTACCCCGGGCGCCTGCTCCGCAACCGCACCACCCACGTCAAGGTGATCATCCACGGCCTCGTAGCCGAGACCATCGTGACGCAGGAGTTTGACAACGAATGGGACCGCCCCGTGGATGGCGTGTACTCCTTCCCGCTCCCACCCGAGGCGCGCTCCACGCAACTCCTCTACTCACGCGGCGACACGCTCTTTAAGGCCGTACTCCAGGTGCAGCAGCAGACGGCAAACCCCGGCACGGGCGAAGGCGGCATCCCGGCACTCGTCAACGCATACATCGGGCGCAACGGGCTCCGGCTAGGGCTGCAGGACATCCGGCCAGGGCGGCCGCAACGCGTCATCCTGCACTACGTGAGCCTGCTCGACTACCACCAAGGCACGGCCACGTATCGCTACCCGTTCGACACCGCCGGGCTGTTCTCGCGTCCGCTCGACCATCTGGAGGTGGATGTCGATGTGCGTTCATCGCTGCCGCTGGTAGACGCCGGGCTGCGCTCGCACGACGGGATGGAAACGCGATCGGCTACGTCCGACCGCTTCGTGGGCCGGCTGATTGCGCCGCGTACGTACCCCATCGATGACATTGTCTTCGAGTACACGACCGCCAGCACTGACCTCAGCGTGGACCTCTACTCCATCGCCAGCGAGCTCCAACAGGCTGACCCGAATGGCCACTTCGCCCTCATCGTACGGCCGCCGCCCACAGCGCAAGATGCAGAGGTGTTGCCCAAGACGGTGGTGTTTCTCGCGAGCATCTCTAGCACGATGGCGGGCTTCAAGCTGGAGCAAAGCCTGCAAGGCCTCCGCGAAGGCCTGGACCAACTGCGCGAAGGCGACTTCTTCAACGTGATGGCCTACAACGCCGGGGTGGAGCGATGGCGCATAGCGCCCGTTGCCGCCACGGCCGCCAACCTTGAGGCCGCCAGCGCCTGGATCGCCAGCCTCAGCGCCAGCGGCGGCAGTCAACTGGACCTCGCCCTCGACAACGCCCTCAACCAGTTTGCCAGTGACGACCGCGTGAACGTGCTCATCCCGTTCACCGACGGGCGCTCGCAGATCGACCCGCGCCAGCTCGCCGACCGCAACGCCAACCGCGTGGGCATCTTCCCCGTCGGCATCGGCGACGAGCTGGCCCGCGAGCGGCTGGAGATGACGGCCGCGCTCAACTACGGCTTCGTCACCTACTTCGATGAAGAGAGCGACCTGCGCGGCGGATTGGTGCAGCTGTTCGAGCAGATCAGCGCCCCCGTCATCCAGGCCCCCGCGGTGTTCTTCCGCATCGGCGGCATCCGCGACATCGCCCGGGAGCGTTATCCGGCTGTCTTCGCCGGCTCCTACTTTGCCGTGGCCGGCCGCTACAGCCAACCCGGCGACGCCGAGGTCACCCTCACCGGCACCGCCGTGGGCGGCCGCACCGACCTCACGTTCCCCGTCAACTTCACCCAAGCCGCCGACACCAACCGGTTCCCGGCGCACCTCTGGGCCAAAGACGTCATCGACCAGCTAGAGCGCGAGATCGAGATCTACGGCGAGACGGAGGCGTTGCGCGACAGCGTGATCGCGCTCAGCCTACGCTACGAACTGCGCTCCCGGTACACCGCCTACGTGGCCACCTACGATGAGGGCGACGTGGAAAGTACCGACGTGGAAGAAGAAGCCCCGCAGCCCGCTACGCGCTCCGAGATCGCCAGCATCTACCCCAACCCGTTCACCACATACGCCACGGCTCGCATCTTCCTCGCACCCGAGACGGCCCGCAGTGCGACCAAGCTGCTCAAGATTTACGATGTGCTCGGCCGCCTCGTCGCGGTCATCGACCTGAGCAACCTCGGCCCTGGCTGGCACAGGGTTCGCCTCGACCCATCCCAGTTCTTTGGCCCCGTGCCCTCAGGCGTCTACTTCGCGCACTTGCAGGTGGGCAACGACGTGGTGAGCACGCAGCAGCTGCATTACATCCGCTGACCGACGGGAAAACGGCTTGCCAGCTTCTGCACCCAAGAATGGCAATGTTGTGGTGTATTGGCTTGACCGGGGTCATACAGGCCTTTTGCCCTTCCACAATGCTTCCTATAAGGTACCTTCTG
>JBCCMF010000155.1:0-10520 GCA_039026435.1 Bacteroidota bacterium | reverse complement strand
GGCGTGGTCGCCGTACACGTTTTTGATGGCTTGCGTCTCTGCGATGTCGCCCAAGGGCGTGGACGTGGCGTGCATGTTGATGTAGTCCACGTCGGTCTTGTCGATCTGCGCATCCTTGAGGGCGCGGTTCATCGCCAACTCAACACCTTGGCCCGTGGGGTCAGGTGCCGCAAAGTGGTACGCATCGGATGATGCGCCGAAGCCGAGCAACTCGGCATGGATCCGTGCGCCGCGTGCCTGTGCGTGCTCCAGCGTCTCCAGCACCAGCGTGCCCGCACCCTCGCCTGCCACAAAGCCGTCGCGGTCAACGTCAAACGGACGGCTCGCGTGCTTGGGGTCGTCGTTGCGCGTGGAGAGGGCTTTCATGGCGTTAAACCCGCCGAGCGAGATCGCTGTGATGGGCGCCTCGCTGCCACCGCATACGACGACTTCAGCCTGGCCCGCACGTAGCAGCAGCATCGCATCGCCGATGGCGTGGTTACCCGTTGCACACGCGGTCACGATGGCGTGGTTGGGTCCGCGGAAGCCGTACGTCATGGCGATCGCACCCGCCGCCATGTTGCTGATCATCATGGGCACGAGAAACGGCGAGAGCCGGGAGGAGCCTCGGGTAAACAGCACCTCGGCCTGCTCGGCCATCATCGTGATGCCGCCGATGCCTGTGCCATAGACGACAGCAATATTGTCTTTCTCCTCCTGCGGCATCGCCTCGGTGTCAAACCCCGCGTCAGCCACGGCTTGCTGTGTGGCCACGAGCGCGTACTGGCAGTACGGGTCGTAGCGCCTGCCCATCTTCCGGTCGAGGTAATCGGTGGGATCAAAGCCTTTAAGTTCGCACGCGAAGTGTGTTTTGATCATCGTGCGTTCGAAGTGCGTGATGGGTCCAGCGCCCGAGGCGCCGTTTTTCATTCCATCCCAGAAGGTATCGACGGTGAGCCCCAGCGGCGTCACGGCGCCCATTCCAGTGACGACAACCCGTGTGCGGTCAGACATAAGCCACGCTATGCAGTGCGGGAGAATGCGAGAGGAGAAGAGCCTCACATTACGAAACGCCCATCGTCGTGTTCAGTGAACTCTTCGTCCAGTTTCGCTGACGGCGGAATCGGCTCACGCCTCCCGGTACCCCTGCATCGCCGCCCGGACGGCTTTGAGCGCGTGGCCCATCTGGTTCTCGATGGTCTTGATGCTCACGCCTAGCACCTCGGCGGCCTCGCGGTACGTCAGCTGTTGCATGAAGCACAGCTCGAAGACGGCGCGGCGACGCTCGGGCAGGCGGGCTACGGCGGCATGCAGCGTGCCGAGCATCTCGTTGTGCATCGCCTCGCCCTCGGTGCGCTCCTCAGCGGCGGCGGTGGTCAGCACCGCATCCGACGTGAACTTCTTCGTGTCGCGGAAATAGTTGGTGCCGCGGTTGTGGCCGATGGTGAAGAGCAGCGACCGCAGCGACTTGCCCTCGTCGATGGTGTCGCGGCGCTTCCAGATGGTGACGAACGCCTGCTGCACGAGGTCGGCGGCGGGGTCGGACGGTACACCGCGCCGGATGAGGTAGTGCCAGAGCGTTTGCTGGTGGCGCTCGAAGAAGACGCGGAACGCTCGCTCGTCGCCGCGTTTGATGCGCTGCGCCAGGACCCGGTCGTCCAGATCCGGCGACGCCTGCACGGCGAGCAACAGCAGCAACGCGTCCAACAACAGCATCAAGAGCCCAATAGCGGTTCAGCAGATGCGCAGTGTACGAACACATCGGCCTTTATGCATCCCATTCGCTTCATCTACTTCGACCTCGACGACACCCTGCTCGACCATCGGCATGCCGAAAAGCTAGCCCTCGGCGATCTCCACGCGACGTTTGCCAGCGCGTTCAACGGGCACAGCCTCGCCGATGTCCAGGCGACGTACCACCAGCATAACGTGGCGCTGTGGCATGACTACGCCGATGGCATCATCACGAAAGATGAACTCAAGGTCGCGCGCTTCGCCCGTCTCCTGACGTCGCTGAACGCCACCGGACTGAGCGCTGAGGACGCGAATGTGTACTACATGCAGCAGTACGGCGCGCACTGGCACATGAGCGACGAAGCCAACGCCGCCTTCCATGCCGTTGCCGATGCGTACCCCGTCGGCGTGATCACCAACGGCTTCCGCGAGACGCAGCACGCCAAACTCGATCGCTTTCCCGACGTACGCGACCGCCTCCAGGCACTCGTCGTCAGCGACGAGGTGGGCGTGATGAAGCCGCATCCTAAGCTGTTCGAACACGCCGTCTCGCTTGTAGACGCCGATCCCGCCGCTATCCTCTACATCGGCGACTCGCTGCGGTCGGACGTGCAAGGCGCACTGCGGGCAGGTTGGCACGTGGCCTGGTTCACCACCGACACCGAGACGCCTCCCCAAGGCGAGCATCTGCGCTTCCACGACTGGTCGGCATTACTGGCTTGGCTGGGGATAGATCGCAGCACGCATACCTGACGGGACGTTGTTCGGGTATTCGGCGTTTTTTGCGTTTTTACGTGTAAAAACTCATCAAGCCCTCACAGCCAGGTCCAAAAAAGCAGGAAACCGAACCCACGCGAGGCGTTTCTAGCTCCTGCCCTGCGTACTTCTTGGATTTGCACTTTTTAGCATCATGTTTGACGTCATCGTAGTTGGAGGAGGCCACGCAGGCTCCGAGGCCGCGGCCACTGCAGCGCGCATGGGCGCCAAGACGTTGCTGATCACGATGAACCTGCAGGCCATCGGCCAGATGTCGTGCAACCCGGCGATTGGCGGCATCGGCAAAGGCCAGCTCGTCCGTGAGGTCGATGCGCTCGGCGGGCTGATGGGCCGCGTCACCGACGAGGCCGGCATCCAGTTTCGGATGCTGAACCAGCGCAAAGGCCCCGCCGTGTGGAGCCCGCGTGCTCAGTGCGACCGGATGAAGTACGCCGCCGCTGTCCGCGCCTACCTGGAAGACCAGCCCAACTTGGTCTTCCGCATGGACATGGCCACCGACGTCATCGTAGAAAACGGCCACGTCACGGGCGTCCGCACCCAGCTGGACCGCGTATTCAAAGCGCGCTGCGTCATCCTGACCAGCGGCACGTTCATGAACGGCCTCATCCATATCGGCGAGCAGCAGTTTGGCGGCGGCCGTGCCGGCGAACGCGCCTCGGTAGGCCTGACGGCATGCTTGGAAAACCTCGGCTTCGAGTCGGGCCGCCTCAAGACGGGTACGCCGCCCCGCATCGACGGCCGCAGCATCGACTACAGCGCGCTCGAAGAACAGCCGGGCGATGCGCAGGCCTCGCCGTTCTCGTTCATGACCGACACGGTGCCCAGCGACCAGATTTCGTGCTGGCTGACGTACACGACGCCAGAAACGCACGACGTGCTGCGCACGGGCTTCGACCGCAGCCCCATGTTTCAAGGGCGCATCCAGGCCCGCGGGCCGCGCTACTGCCCATCCATCGAGGACAAGATCGACCGCTTCGCCGACAAGCCGAAGCATCAGATTTTCCTCGAACCAGAAGGGACAGACACGTACGAAGTGTACGTCAACGGCTTCTCGACGAGCCTGCCAGAAGACGTGCAGGCCAAAGCCATCCAGACCATCCCCGGACTGGAGCAAGCCCACATCCTGCGCCCGGGTTATGCCATCGAGTACGACTACTTCCCGCCCTATCAACTTCGCTATAGCTTAGAGACCAAATCCGTAGATGGATTGTTCTTCGCCGGGCAGATCAACGGGACCACCGGATACGAAGAGGCTGCGGTGCAAGGCTTGATCGCAGGCATCAATGCCGTGCAACATATTCGCGAGGAAGAGCCTATTGTTTTCAGCCGCTCGCAGGCCTACATCGGTGTGCTGATCGATGACCTCGTGGCCAAGGGCACCGATGAGCCGTATCGCATGTTCACATCGCGCGCGGAGCATCGCATCCTGCTGCGCCAGGACAACGCCGATCTCCGGCTGACGGCCCTCGGATACGAACTCGGTTTGGCTAGCCGTGAGCGGTACGACCGGATGATGGCGAAGAAAGAGGCACTGGAAACGACTACCAAAGCGCTACGGAAGCATTCGGTGCAGCCGAGCGCAGTGAACGACTACCTCGAAGCCGTCGGTACGTCGCCCATTCGCGAGGCGGAGCGCCTTGACAAGCTCGCTTTGCGCCCACAAGTGGCGTTGCGGGACCTGCTGAACCACCTCGCCGTCTACGATGACCTCGTGACGCCGAGCCCCGGTACGGCGCCTACCGAGACCCTGGTTGGCATAGAACTCAAGTACGCGGGCTACGTGGAGCGCGAGATGCAACTCGTTGAGAAGATGCAGCAGCTCGAGGCGTGGTCAGTGCCCGACGCTTTCGACTACACCGCCGTCTCTGCCCTCTCTAGCGAAGCGCGCGAGAAGCTGGGGAAAATACGCCCAAACAACCTGGCTCAAGCCTCGCGGATCAGCGGAGTGAGCCCGGCCGACATCTCCGTGTTGATGGTTTTGCTTAAGCGAAGCCGTGCGACTGCCCTCGCCAAATAGATGATGAGGATACCCTCCAAATGGATTATCAAGTAGTTTCCGAATTCAGCATTCTCTCTTCTGAACGTCTTGACTATACGATCCCGACGCTCCGAAAGATTGCCTATCGATTTATAAAGATAAATGAGAAGATAAACCTCGTCTCTCCGGAAACCATCGATGACTTCGAGGAGCGGCACTTACTGCACTGCTTGGCGCTCACCATCAAGCAAATCCCGCCGAACGCCTCCGTCGTCGACTGGGGTACAGGTGGGGGCCTGCCAGCGCTCCCATTAGCAGCCTCCTTTCCTATCGTTCACTTCCACGCGATTGACTCGGTGGGCAAGAAGATTCAGGCCGTGCGCACCATCGGGCGTGCCGTTCATCTGGCCAACCTGGAAGCACACCAGATGCGGGCCGAAGAGTTGGAGATGAACCTCAACTACTCGGTGTCGCGCGCCACGGCGCCGCTGAAGACCCTGTGGGACTGGCACTCGCGCCTTGCGGTGCCGTATCCGCATCCGCTGCCCAGCGACGCGTGGGAGCCAGGCCTGCTCTGCCTCAAAGGGGGCGACCTCACCGAAGAGATTGCAGAGCTGAAGGCGGCCTACCCCGACCTGAACGTGGAGACCATCGACCTGCTGCCCATTCTGAAGCGAGCGTACTTCGCCGAGAAGTGCATCGTGCATGTGACAGACCCTAATTTAGGCTAGATCACCCGCTTTTCTATGTGCGAATGATGTGTGACTAGCGTATCTTACGATGCTTCGCTAGCCTCCTGCACGCATTGTCTTCGCGCCACATGGGCAATCAGGAACGTACGCTCAACCGCACGGAGCGGCTCTTTGCAACCATTCTACTGCTGCAAAACCGCCCCAACATGACCTCCCGCGACCTCTCCGAGCACTTCGGAGTCAGCCGCCGCACGATCTTCCGCGACCTGCGGGCGCTGAGCGAGTCGGGCGTACCGCTGACGTATGCGGATGGCGGGGGCTACGAGATCCTGGAAGGCTACCAGCTGCCGCCGCTGATGCTCTCGGCACGCGAAGCCGCGACGCTGCTCATCGGGACGGAGTTCATGAAGCTCCAGCCGGATGCTTCGCTCCGCAAGGACGCCGACCACGTCAGCATGAAGATCCAGTCGGTCCTGCCGAAGGGCGTGCAGGCGTTTGTCGAGAGCCTGCGCCAAAGCACCGTGCTTGATCCCTACTGGCTGCATGCGGTGCAAGCCGCCGAAGACGGCGAGGACGGGACGTGGTACAAGCTGAGCGAGGCCATCTCACACCAGCGCTCCGTGCTGATGGAGTATTACGTGAAGAGCCGCGACGAGGTCACGAAGCGTACCGTCAATCCGCTCGGCCTTGTCTACTACACCGATCACTGGAACCTCATCGCTTACGACCAGCTCCGCGAGGACATCCGTAACTTCCGGCTCGATGCGATCCAGATGATGTACGTCCTCTCCGAACGCTTCGAGAAACCCGCCGACTTCGACTTAGCCACCCATCTGACCGAGCGCGGTTCGAGCGCCCAGAACCACCGCATCGTCGTCTGGTTTGCGCGGCAAGCCTACCGACGGGCGCGGCGGACTATCCCCGCGAAGATCGAAGCCGAACGCCCCACCGACGACGGGACCGAGGTCACGTTCTATTTCGAGAATCTGGACTACGTGGCGAATTGGCTATTGCGGTACGGCACACAGTCGGTCGTCCTGGAGCCCGACTCGCTTCGCGACCGCGTGGTGCGCATTGCCGAGGCGCTGCAAGCCCAATATCGGTCGCCAGCAGACCTCGAAGTCTGAATCTGGCTTCAAACACGCACATTTGGCTGCTGAGACGCGCTCGGTACACGGCACATAACGTGTCGGCGGCATGCTGGATCGTGCGTTAGAAGCGGTTCTGTGGCTCCGTTTTTCGGGCGTTAAGCTCAAATTCAGCTTGCCGATGACTTGGACGTGTTATTTTTCGTACGGTCGAAATCGAGTTGCACCTGCTCCAGCACGCGCCGCGCCGTCTTTAGATCGGGGACGTTTTGGACGATGGCTCGCAGCTTCTTGCTGTCGGTTTCCTTGAGCACGTAGCGACGCTTCTGCCGGTTGAGCTTTTCGAGCCACGGGTGGAAGACGTGCTCGTAGAAGTATGGGTCTTTGGCTTGCTTTGGCGCTTCCAGAAACAAGCGGCCGTTCTTGTACAAGACTTTCGGCAGCCGTAGTCGCTCGCCGAGGTGCCGCAGCGTAGCCGCGTCAAGCAGCGTAGCAACCGAGTTGGGGAATTCGCCGAAGCGGTCGGTCATCTCATCGCGCAGGCTGTCGAGCGCCGCCGTGTCCTCGGCCTCGCTGATGCGGCGGTAGAGGTTGAGCCGCTCGACCTGGTTGAGTACGTACGTCTCCGGGATCCGCGCCTCGTCTTCCACCTCGACCACGCACTCGCCCGGCATGGGCACGGGCGCGTCGCCGAAGATGGCCTTGAACTCCTCCACGCGCAGCTCTTGCACCGCTTCGTCGAGGATCTTGTGGTACGTCTCAAACCCGATGTCGGCGATGAAGCCGCTCTGCTCGGCGCCCAGCATGTTGCCTGCGCCGCGAATGTCGAGGTCACGCATGGCGATGTTGAAGCCACTCCCCAACTCACTGAACTCCTCCAAGGCTTGCAGCCGCTGGCGTGCTTCGCGCGTGAGGGTGTGCACGGAAGGCACCATCAGGTAGCAAAACGCCTTCTGGTTCGACCGACCGACGCGGCCACGCAGCTGGTGTAGCTCGGCTAGACCAAAGTGGTGCGCGTTGTTGATGATGATCGTGTTGGCGTTCGAGATATCGAGCCCACTCTCGATGATATTGGTGCTCACCAGCACGTCGTACTTATGGTCGATGAAGCCCATCATGATGCGCTCCAGCTCGGCGGGCTTCATCTGACCGTGCGCCACCTGGATGCGGATCGTGGGCACCATTGCGCGGACCATCGCCGATATTTCCTCGATGGTTTGGACACGGTTGTGGATGAAAAAGACCTGCCCTCCTCGGCTGGTCTCGTACAGAATGGCGTCTCGGATCAAGTCACGGTTGAACGAATGGATCTCCGTGACGATAGGCTGGCGGTTCGGCGGCGGCGTGGCAATGATCGAGAGGTCGCGGGCGCCCATCAGCGAGAACTGCAGCGTGCGCGGGATCGGCGTGGCGGTAAGCGTAAGCGTGTCGACCTCGGCGCGCAGCTTCCGCAGCTTCTCCTTTGCCGAGACGCCGAACTTCTGCTCCTCATCCACGACGAGCAGGCCGAGATTCTTGAACTTCACGTCCTTTGAGGTGAGGCGATGCGTGCCGATCAGGATATCGACCTGACCGTTCGCCACGTTGTCGATGACTTCTTTCTGCTCGGCTTTGGTCCTAAAACGCGATATGACATCGACGTTTACCGGGTAATGCTCAAAGCGCTGCTTGAACGACTCATTGTGCTGCGCCGCTAGGATCGTGGTGGGAACAAGTACGGCGACTTGCTTCCCGTCCTGCACGGCTTTAAACGCGGCGCGCATGGCCACCTCGGTCTTGCCGAAACCCACATCGCCACACACCAGCCGATCCATTGGAATCGCCTCTTCCATGTCGGCCTTGACGGCTTCGGCCGCAGCGGCTTGGTCGGGCGTGTCTTCGTATTGAAACGACGCCTCCATCTCGCGCTGCCAGATGGAATCGGCGGCGAAGGCGTGGCCGCGCGACTGCTTGCGCTTGGCGTAGAGTTGGATGAGGTCGCGCGCGATGTCCTTGACGCGCTTCTTGGTCTTGGCCTTCGTCCGCTCCCACTGCCCGCTGCCGAGCTTCGTCAATCGCGGTTGATGCCCTTCTTTGCCCGTGTATTTGTGGAGTTTGTAGAGCGCGTTGACGTTGACGTAGAGCATGTCGCCGCCGAGGTACTGCACGCGCACCACCTCCTGGACCTGCCCGCGCACCTTGCGCTTCTGGAGACCGTCGAACTTCCCGATGCCGTAGTCCACATGGACCACGAAGTCGCCTTTGTTCAGGTTTTTCAACTCGCGCGGGCTGAGGCCGCCGTACTGCTTCTTCCGCTTGCGCGCCGTGGGCCTATGGTAGCGATTGAAGATCTGGTGGTCGGTGTAGACGGCGAGGGCGAGGCCCGGCACCTCGAAGCCTTCGTGTAGCGACTCGACGACGATGGACAGCTTGACCTGGTCCAACTCCTCCTCCAGCAACTGCCGCAACCGCGACTCCTGGCCCCGGCTGTCGCACAGGATGATCGTTTCCAGCCCCTCTTTCTCGTTTTGCTGGAGTTGCTCTTTCAGCAGATGGATACGGCTGTTGAAGCTCGGCTGCGGCCGGGCCGTGATGTTCACCGTCTCCGCCGACCATCCGCCGATCCAGCGTCCAAAAGCTACTTCGCTGCGCTGGTCAAGCTGCGCCTCGATGGTAGCGCGTCTGGCATAGCACTGGTCCGGGGGCGACAGGGTTTCCCTGGCCTCCGCATCGACCTCCACATACGCCTCCCCCGATTTGGCAAAGCGCTCATCGATGGCACCGAGCATCCGCTCCCGGTTTATGGTGACGACCAGCGCCGTTTCGGGCAGGTAGTCAAACAAGGTGGCCGTGCTGCCTCCCTGCTGCTGCTCTACGTTTGGTACCAGCCGCGCCTGCATCACGCGGCTCACAGAGCGTTGCGAGTGGCGGTCGAACTCGCGGATCGAATCGATCTCATCGCCGAAAAACTCGATGCGGAGCGGGTACTCGCCGACGAACGGGTGCACATCCACAATGCCGCCGCGCACGGCAAACTCACCCGGCGATTCTACAAACTCGACCCGGGAAAACTGCTGCGCGGTGAGTTGCTCGGCGAGGTCACCGAGCGCGACCTCATCGCCTACCCGAAGCGTCAGCGTTTCGTCGCGCACCTCGCCCGGCGAGGGCAGCAGGTCGGTGAGCGCTTCCGCACTGGCCACGACGATGCCGCCGAACCCTTCCGACAGCCGTTGCAGCACGTCGGCGCGTTGGACTTGCACGGCTGGATCGAGCACAGCATCGGTATCGTAGGGCTTTAAGCCCGTTGGGCGGAGGAGCAGCGTGCTGTCCTCGGCGTCGCTGAGCTGTTCGAGATCGCTCGTGATGTACGCCGCCTGGTCGTGCTCTTCCACCAAGCACAGCGCCGCGCCACCGTATTGTTGATGCAGCTCTCGAATGATGAACGCATCCATCGACCCGATTCCGCCGCTGACGCGCAAGCTACGCGGCTTAGCATCGCTTGACGTACGCTTCGCCCAATCCCGCACCGCGTGCATGAACGCAGCCTCGCCAAGCCTCTTCTGTATGTGTGCAATCGACATAACCCGTTTTCAATCTTCCCTAAACACGCAAAGGCCATAACCCCGCGCTTGGGATTATGGCTTGCGTGGCCCTCAAACGGGGCAGGTAAATCGCAGGTCCGAGTGTTTCACATGAAACACTTGACGATTTAGACAGGCTTGCCAAGGAGCGAGAACATCTCCTTCTTGTAGGCCTCTACACCCGGCTGGTTGAACGGATTGACGCCCATCAGATAGCCCGTCACGCCCACAGCGTGCTCGAAGAAATAGATCGCCTCGCCGATGGCGTTGGCGTTAATCCGATCTAGCCAGACCGTCATGTTAGGGACTCCGCCCTCCGTGTGCGCCTTGGCCGTCCCTTCGTACGCTTTGCGGTTGATGTGCGTGTACGTCTTCCCGTTCAAGTAGTCGAGGCCATCGAGGTTGGCCGAGGAGCCAGGTACGTCGAGGTCGCCGCCATCTTCTTCGGCCATCAAGAACGTCTCGATGAGGATGCGCTGCCCCTCCTGCATGTATTGGCCGAGCGAGTGGAGGTCGGTGGAGTATTGCACGGAGGCGGGGAACAGCCCTTTCAGCTCTTTCCCTTCGCTCTCCCCCATCAGCTGCTGCCACCAGCCGCCCATACCACTCAGGGCGGGCTCAAACGTGGCAAACACCTCGGCATCGTACTGGCCTTCCAGCAGCAGGTAACGCAATCCCGCATACGTGAGCGCATCGTTGTCGCGGTCAGCCG
>JBCCMF010000154.1:0-10521 GCA_039026435.1 Bacteroidota bacterium | reverse complement strand
TCGATGCCCGCGATCTGGCTGCGGTAGGCGGTGGCGAACTGCTCGGCGAGGCCGTCGGCATGCTCAAGGGCGGCCAGGGCGGCTTCGTCGGAGGGATAGAGGTCGGTGAGGTTCCAGTGGACGGTTTCGGCGCCCGTGAGCGTTGGCTCCATATTGGTGTGGTCGTTGGATCAAGCGTGTAACGACGCTTGTATGTGAGACATCGAAGGCTTGTTCGATGCCCTTCCTCTAACGATGTGACCGATGTTTGATTTCCATAGCCGTACCGACGAAACCTTCCTCAGCCTCACGACCGACGAGGAGCTTGGCGATGCCATCCGGCGCTCTGATGACGAGCCCGTCGTGCTCTTCAAGCACAGCGCCACCTGCCCCATCAGCTCTGGCGCCAACCAGAGGCTCACGAAGATGGCCGAAGCCTCCGAACTGCCCATCTACCGCCTGGTGGTACAGGAGAGCCGCGCGTTGTCCGATGCCATCGAGGAGCAGTTTGGCGTGCGGCACGAGTCGCCGCAGGTGCTGGTGCTGGTCAATGGCGCAGTCACCTTCCACACCTCCCACTCCAGCATCACGGTCCCTCGGTTGCGTGAGGCTGTGCAACCCTCCGACGCATGAGAGTTCTCCTCTTCGCCGGCCTAGCGCTCGGCCTCTTGGCGTGCGGTGGCGATGCCTCGTCTCCGCCCATCGCCACCGATACGCTGGCGGTACAGCCGTTCGACTCGGCCGATGCCGCGGCGGCGCGTACGTTGCCGTCCACGTTTACGCCCACCTACACGCCGTCGGCGGTCGAAACCATGCCGTCGCTGATGCTGGAAACCATCGCAGGCGACACGCTGGCCACGGATGATCTGCGCGGGCAGGTGGTGCTCGTCAACATCTGGGCGACGTGGTGCGGGCCGTGCCGCTTCGAGATTCCCGATCTGCTGGCGCTGCAAGACACGTACGGCCCCGACGGACTATCCATCGTGGGCCTATCAGTGGATGAAGCATACAACCGCGATGCCGTCGTCAGCTTCGCCGACGAGATAGAGATCGATTACCCTGTCGCGCTCGTCGGTGCCGATGTGGTGGATCAGTTTGGCAGCGTCCTCGGGCTCCCGACGACCTTCGTGGTCAACCGGGATGGCGCAGTCGTGCAACGAATCAATGGCGTGGTGCATCCCGACCGGATCACGCCTATGCTCGATGACATGCTGGGCCGCGATTAATCGATCTCGCCGCACCAGACAGCCAGCGACGCCCAGACGGGCATCTTGCGCTCAGGCATGGGCGCAGATGCACCGAAGCCTCTCAGGTTAGAGGTAGGGAAGGGTTCTTCCACCCAACCTTCGAGCTCGAAACTGGCCTGCTTGGGCGTGTTGGGGCGCATGCGCATGTCGTTCTTTTCGTTGTGCTTCATGAGGAGGCCTCCCGCCTGGTTAGTCGAGCCATTCGGCTTGGGTGAGATCATCGCCCGACTGGCCGAAGAAGTAACCGAGGAGCATCCCTTGCAGAAGCACATCGGCCTCATCGACGCTCAAGTCATAGTTTTGGGTAACTGCCACCAGTTGCACACGCTCCAGCGATGGGCGGTACTGCGTGACGAGCCCGTAGTCAATGCACAGTTCGAGCAGTTCCTCAAACGACGGCTCTTTGTAGCCGCTGATGCGCTGAATAAGATCGTTATAAGCCAGTGCAGCCATACAAATCGACCGAAGAAGATCAGGAATACAAACCTGGGGGTGCCCAGTATGTATCGGTCGATGCGTCAGGGTTTTAAGGTGGGGCCGGAAAAATCTTCCGACGGCCGCGGGGAGAACGGCCAGAACTGCCAAAAACGGCAGAAGCCCAGCATAAACTCCATGCTGGGCTTCCTTCCTCGAAAAGAGGGTGTCCGCGCGTCACTTAATCGCCTGTTCGGGTCAACTACAACCTTCCGACTGCCACCCTAATAACGTCGGCTAGGCACAACCTGCGAACAACTACGCTGATCAAATGGGCACTTTACGTTGCCTCACGTACTACCGAGGCGCTGCTAATGTATCGAATGGCGCCTGCGGATCTGTAGTGGGGCGAGCCTGATCTGTGTGTGGGGAATCACCGGACTGCGCTGCCCGTCACCTTTGCAGCCCCATCGGGTTATCCCCCACAAAAGCCCGGTTGTGCACCGTAGCGTCGTACTCTTTTTCGCCGTACACTTGGCCGATCCAACCACGTACTGGCTTGCCATCGCATGACCCACACCTCGCTGGCTACCGTTGACTTTGCGCTGGCCGACTGCCTTCCGATGCCCTTGCCGAGGCGCATGCTCTTCGCTCAGCCCGACCACTTCCGCATCGACTACGTCATCAACACCCACATGGAAGGCGCGATTGGCTCTGTGGATCGGGAGGCGGCGCAAGCGCAGTGGAGGGCGCTCACCGAGGCGTACGCGGCATTGGGGGTTGAGCGCGCCGTCGTGGCGACGCGGCCCGAGCTGCCGGATATGATCTTCTGCGCCAACCAGTCGCTGCCGTTCTGGCACCCGCACACGGGGCGGCGTGGGGTGATGATGAGCCAGATGGCAACGCCAGAGCGAGCGCCGGAGGTCGCGTTCATCCAGCAGTTTTTTGAGGACGAGGTGGATGTGGTCCACCCGCTCCCGGCAGGGATTGGCCCGTTCGAGGGCATGGGCGATGCGCTGTGGCACCCCGGGCGGGCGCTGCTCTGGGGAGGCTTTGGCTACCGCACCGACCGGGCGGCCTATGACGTCATCAGCGAGTACCTGGGCTGCCCGGTGCTGCTGCTTGAACTCTCCGATCCCGACTTCTACCACCTCGACACCTGCCTCAGCGTGCTCGACGAGCACACCGCGCTCTACTTCCCCGAGGCGTTCACTGCCGAAGGTCTCGCGTTGCTGAAGGGTTTCTTTAAGACGCTGATTGAAGCGCCCGAAGACGAGGCCCGTCAGCTCTTCGCGTGCAATGCCCACAGCCCCGATGGTCAGCACGTCATCATCCAGTCGGGCTGCACCACGACGAACGCGGCGCTGCGCGAGCACGGCTTCACGCCTGTAGAGGTGGAGACCAGCGAGTACCTGAAGGCGGGCGGCTCGGTGTTCTGCCTGAAGCTGATGTACTGGTGACGGTCTCGGTCATCATACCCGCCCTCAACGAAGCCGACCAGATTGCCGCCACACTCGACGCGCTGGAGGCGGCCGGGGCATGGCACGAGATCATCGTGGTGGACGGCGGTTCGGACGACGCTACGATGGCGTGCGCCCAGCGCCCCACCACGACGGTCACCAGTAGCCCACGCGGGCGCGCACAGCAGATGAACGCGGGCGCCGCCAAGGCTACGGGCGCTGTCCTGTTCTTCCTTCACGCCGATACGCGGGTGCCGCCGACCGTGCTCAACGCCATCCGGGAGACCTTTGCGACACACCCCGAGGCGGGCGCCGGCACGTTCCGGCTGGCGTTTGATGCCCACTCGCCCCTCCTCAACCTCTACAGCTTCTGCACGCGCATGCCGTGGGCACGGCTCACCTTTGGCGACCGGGGGCTGTTCGTGCACCGTAGCGTCTTCGACACCGTGGGCGGCTTTCCTGACCAGCCCGTGTTCGAGGATGTGGAGATGGTCCGCCGCATCCGGCAAGCGGCGCCACTGATCTATCGGGCCGAGGCTGTGGTCACGAGTGCAAGGCGTTTTCTCGGCACAGGACCGCTTCGGCAGCAGCTGCGCAACGCTGTATTGTGGGGCGGCTACTTCGCCGGCATCGCCCCTGAGCGGCTGGCCGCATGGTATCCGTATCGCACATCCTGAGCTATTTCTCCCGGTGGACGAGCAACTTTCGCACGCTGATCCCCTCTTCTATCCATATCTACTACCTAGTACGTTTGCAATCCTACGACCTCAATCGTATAATGACGATTCACCACGCCTCAACCCTACTTCAACACGATGAGAAGCAAATCGCTGACGCCGCTGGGCGAAACGGAAATGGAGGTCTTGCACCTGGTCTGGGAGATGGATACCGCCACCGTTGCCGAGGTACACACGCGGCTCCTGCAAGAGCGGCAGGTGGCCTACACCACCATCATGACGGTCATGAAGAACCTGGCCAATAAGGGCTACCTGACGTATGTAAAGGAAGGCCTGAGCTACCGCTACAGCCCGGCGCGCCAGCCCGACGAGGTGCAGCACAGCCTGCTCAAGAGCGTGCTCGACAAGGTGTTCAAGGGGTCGCCGCTGGCGCTCGTGCAGAACTTGGTGCAACAAGAGAGCCTGAGCGAAGCCGAGCTCGATGAACTGAAATCGCTCATCGACGATCTCGACGACACCCCGCCCGCGTCTTAAACCGCTTGCGCCATGTGGACCGACTTCCTCAATGCCTGCTTCCAGTGGGGCGCCCAGAGCGTGGCCTACCTCTGGCTGCCCGTGCTGGCCTGGTCACTATGCTGCGGCCTCGCCCTCTTCGCCAGTGACCGCGTCGAGCGGCTCCGCCTGTCCTACGCCGGGCTGTACGGGCTGCTGCTGATGTTGCCGTTGGGCATCGTGCTCAACGCGCTGATGCGGCTTGCTCCCTCAGCGACACCAGTCGAGCAGATCGCCAGCCTCTCACCAGCGGTAACGGCCGCCCCACTGGTTCTTCCTGAACCCGTGCTGACGACCCCTGACGCACCCTGGCTTCCCATCGTCAGTGGCGCCCTGATGGTATTGCTCATCCTGGCTGCCGTGGTAGCACTGGGGGCGCTGCTGCTCAGCGTGTTGCGCGCGCTACGGCTGCTCGCCACCTCGTGGATGCTGCCGCAATCGGTCACGAGCGCCGTCGTCCCTGCCGCCGTGCTCGACGAGGTGGCTACCCAAGCGCGACGTCTCGGCATACAGCGTCCTATCCGCGTCGAGGTCTCCAACACGCTCACCTCGCCGCACACCTACGGCTGGCGCTCGCCAGTGCTCATCCTCCCCGCCGCGCTCGCCGACCGGCCTGACGAGCTACGGATGGCGTGCCTGCACGAGCTGGCCCACATCCAACGCCACGACTTTGCGCTGCACTGGCTCGACCTGTTCATCAGCGAGGTGTTCTTCTTCGCACCGATGGTCCGGCGCGTGCGCGCCCGGCTGCACCTGCACCGCGAGCAGGCCTGCGACCGCGCCGTGCTGGCCCACAGCGACGTCAGTGCGCGGCGCTATGCGCAGTTCTTGCTGCAGTACGTCACCGCCAGCAGCCCGCGACCGGCCCTCGCGCTCACCCTCCACGCCCCCGACTCTGAACTCAAACAACGCGTACGCGCCATGAAAGACCAATCCTCCTCGCGCACCCTCACCCCGATGCAGACGGGCCTGCTGGTCGCGCTGCTGATGGCCTCGGCGGCGGCGCTCATCATCGCCATCTCACAAGCGCTGAGCCCCAGCGCCCCACAGCTTGAGAGCGAAGTGCCCGTGATCACAGAACAACCGCTGGTCGAGGAAGACGAAATCCCAGTCGATGGCTCCGAGACCTTCGTCATCGTGGAGCAGATGCCCGAGCTGATCGGCGGACTTAGCGGACTGCAAGCGACCATCCAGTACCCGCCCATCGCTAGGCAGGCGGGCGTTGAAGGTCGCGTGTTCGTGCAGTTCGTCGTCTCGCCGGATGGCAGCGTGCGCGACGCCATCGTCACACGCGGCATCGGTGCGGGGTGCGACGAGGAAGCGTTGCGGGCCCTCAGCGCCGCCCGGTTCATCCCTGGCAAGCAGCGCGGCGTGGCTGTCCCCGTGAAGATGAGCTTGCCCGTTACTTTCCGCCTCACCGAGACAGAGGCCACCACAGGCATCGGCGATGTCATGCTTGAAGAAGCCAAGCTCGACGTCAGTGATATGACACTTCAGGTGGGCATGGGTGACCATGCAGGACTGAACAAGGTTCACGGCACCGTGCGTGACGCGAAAACGGGGAACCTGCTTGCTGGAGCTAACATCCGTATCGCTGGTAGTGACATTGCCACCGTTTCAGACCAGCAGGGGCGATACGAGCTCACCAACGTACCATCAGGAGCACAGTCGCTCGTCATCAGCTTTGTTGGCTATCGTTCGGCGCGCTTCGATTTTTCGACAGGAGACGGACGTGTAGTGACTGAGTCGCCTGGTATTGCGCTCGAAGTCTCGCGTATCGTGTTCCGCAAAGATTCTTCCGTGGGCTCATCGACGTTCTCAATCACGGGGTTCGTGCGCGACGCCGCCACCGGGCGAGCGCTTGTGGGCGCCAACATCTGGATACCAGAAGCTGAGAAAGGGGCTGTGAGCGATCCCAATGGTGCATTCACCATCTCCGGAGTAGACTCCAGAGCCCAGCCGCTTAACGTGAGCTTTGTTGGCTACCGCTCGCTCACCTACCAAATTCCCATTCAATCTGAGAGTAGAGCTGCTTTCTGGGATGGAGTACGAAGCATGTTCTCTGAGAATGATGAAGCGGAAACAGCGAATGAGGAGGAGCCCACCAGCCTAGCTGTGGCACTCGGGCTCACAGAGCGCGAAGCCCCAAAACCTACGGCAAAAATCGAAATCGCCGACCTGAAGACCGAGATCGCGACTGACGCTGCTGGCAACAAGACCCAGAAAATCTCCGGGACCGTGCGCGACGCAGCGACCAAGCAAGTGCTCCCGGGGGCTCAGGTGTACGTGGAAGACTCCAGGCAAGGTACGGTGACTGGCTTGGAAGGCGAGTTCACTATCCTGAACGTCCCGACTGGCCAGCACACGCTCCAAGCGCAATATGTCGGATATCAAACGCTAAGCCTCGAGAACATTGGCAAGACTGAGTAGCTCCTGCAAGGGGGAGAACCAGCAACGGCGGGCGCCTCGGTTGAAGCGTCCGCCGTTTTGTGTTTCTGAGAATCGCTCGCGGCTCAGAAGTGGAACGACACACCGATTTGCGGGATGAGCAGGTCGGTGGTGGAGCGGGTGGGGAAGACGGTGTAGCTGCCGTCGCCGCGCTCGATGGCGCCACGGCGCAGGTACTCGGCCTCGCCGCCCCACAGGAAGCGGGCGCCCAGGTTCAGCGCCACCGTACCGACGGTGCGGCCGTCGCCGAAGGGGCCGGTGTAGAGCGGCACCTGCACGCCGCCGCCCACGCCGTAGCTCAGCGCGATGTCGTCGAAGTTGGTGGAGGACGCGATGGACTCCCCGTTATTGAACTGGTCCTCGATGGACGTCCGCGTGGTGAAGTATTTGAAGCCGACCAGGCCGTCCACGTACGGCCGCACGGCGCCGTTTGGCGGCTGAAGCCGCAGGACGAAGTGCCCGTTTGCCATGCTGTTGGTCGTGTTCACATCCACCGTCACGTCCGGGATGGTGGTGCTGAACGGCGCCTCGCGTGCTTCGTAGCCATACACCAAAAACCCAAACTCGGCGCCCACGGTCATCGGCGACTGCCCCAGGCCCACGCCCACGAAGACGTTGCCGCCCCAGCCTACGGCGTCCAGGGCCTCGTTGAACTCGTTCTGTGGCACGCCCGAGGCGAAGTTCAGGTCAAGTTGAGGCCGGAGTTGGGCAATGGCTGTCGAGGAAAGCAGACAGGTGGCGAGGAGAAGCACGGTGCGCATGGTAGCTTTTTTCATGGCATTAGCTGGGTTTTAGGGGTGTAAACATCGATTACGGCTGGCCGCGCGCATCCGCTGGCCGCGTAGGGCATTCTGGAATACCACAACCGTTCCAGCACTATGACGCCTGGCGTCAGCCGTCGAAGCGGGCTGCGGAGAACGGCATCCACTCCGTCGAGGGGCGATCGGTCAGCGTACGCTGGGCTAGTGTGCGGCCGAGGCCAACCCCCCATCCGAGGCCACTCGTGCCCAGGCCGCCTGCCCAGAAGCACCGCCCAAACGCCTTGGCATGCCCCACGGCAGGGAGCCCATCGGGCGTTGCCATGACGCTTCCGCTCCAGCGCTGCAGCACGCCCAGCCCGTTCGCTGGCGGAAAGTGGGTATCCAGAAAGCGGTGGAGGGCGGCATCGGCCTCGTCAGGTTTGAGGCTGGCATGCGTTGCGGCCCACCTGCTCGCCATCACCTGCCCCTGCGGCAGTTGGCGAAGCGCATACTGCCCATCGTGGCTGAGCACGGGCAGCATGAGCCAGCGCTCCATCGGCGCAGCCAGCAGCACGGACGCGTGCCGTGTGTGTAGCCACGGCGGTGCCCCCACGAGGGCGTACGTCCCGGGATGCAGCGTCAGTGCCACCTGGGCAGCCAGGATGCGGCGGTTTGGCGTGAAAAGCACCGTGTGATCGCCACGCTTCTGGATGCGCTCTACGGCGTGATGCTCCAGCACCCGCGCTCCACTGCGCGCCACGAGCGTGCGCACGAGCCTGAGCGGATTGACGACGCCATCGGACGGGATGTACACGCCGCCGTAGAACTGCTGTCCTTGCACGCGACGGTTGACTGACGTGTTGGGGATGTAGGCCACGGGCAGGCCGTCGGCACGGAGCGGCGAGATGCTGCCTTTCAGCCGTCGATCCTCGCCGATGCTGGCCGACACCGACAAGCTGCCGCAGTCTTCGTACTCCATGTCGGCGGGGCGTACCTCGGCGAGCAAGGCCGCACGGCTGGCCACGCCAAACCGTAGCGCCTGCCGCGCGCGTACTCGCCCCAGTTGCTTACACATCGACAGGTAGTCGCCGCCCGGTGCTTGGCGGAGCACCCCCAGGCTGCGGCCTGTGGCGCCCCCGGCTACGGTGCCCGCCTCCAACACGACGACATGCCAGTCCGGACGCGCTTGCTTGATCCAGAACGCCGCTGAAGCCCCCAGCAGCCCCGCCCCAACGACCGCGACATCGCAGGTCAGGTCAGATTGCCGCTCTGCGCGCTGCCAGTACGAGAAGCTCATGGCACCGGATGGCCCGTCGGTAGAGAGAGGCGGCAAATATACGGTGCTGGCAAGCGCAGCCCTGTGAAATCGGCCCTAGCCGGGCGTGAAATCGCGCCTGTGTATGCGCACGTGCCGAGGCCTACAACGCAGGCTCCAGCATGGCGGCCAGCACGGCGTCGGCGCGGATGACGCGGCCCACCTGATCGGAGTCCTGCACGTCTTGCCCGGAGGCGACGAGCATGTCGTAGGCGTCTTCGGCCGAGAGGTCGGGCTGTAGCGCCCGCATCACGCCGAGCACGCCCGCCACCATCGGCGCGGCCATCGACGTGCCGCTCTTCTGGACGTAGTCGCCGCCGTTCTTGAGCGAGAGGATATCCACGCCCGGCGCAGCGATGGGGCGGGTCAGCGAGCCGACCATATTGGAGAAGCTCGCTTTGTCGAGGCGCTGATCGACAGCGGCCACCGCGATCACGCCCTCGATGTTGGACGGGTAGTGGTTGTACGCATCCACGTTGGAGTTGCCTGCCGAGGCGACGACGATGGCGCCGCGCCGCTGCGCGTAGGCGATGGCATCACTCAGAACTTTGGGCGTGAACGGGCCGAAGGCCCCCAGCGACATCGAGATCACATCCGCGTCGTCCTCGGCCGCGTCGATCACCGACTGCGCGATCTGCTCCATCGTGCCGAAGCCGTCGGCGCCGAGCGCCGCGTAGCCGGAGACTTCGATGAAGCGGCCGTCCAGGTTCAGCGAGGCGATGCCGATGCCGTTGTTGGCCACGCCGCCCGCGATGCCCGCACAGTGGCTGCCGTGCCCGTTCTCATCGGTACGGGCCGAGCCGCGGGTGAACACGTCACGCACATCCTCGTGCGCCGCATCCACGCCCGTATCCACGATGGCGACGCGCGCTTTGCGGGCGGGCTCCAGGCCTTCAAGCAGGGCGATAGCGGCGTGCCCACCCATCGCGTCGAACCCCCACTGCTCGGCCACGCGCGGGTCGTCGACGCGCAGTTCCGCCTCGCTAGCATAGTAGCCCAGGCCAGCCTTCTCAACAGGCATCAGCCATTCGATGCGGTCGTTGCCTTCCACGGTGTCCACGTTTTCCAGGTCATCGCGCAGCAGGTCCATCAGCTTCTCCTTGAGGTCGCGCGGCACGAAGATCAGGAAGAAGCGCGCCAGGTTCTCATCCTCAATGAGCGTTACCTCGGGGAAGGCGCGCTCGTAGCGCGCTTGATGCTGTTCGAGCAGCGGCAGCACCTCGTCGATCTCGTCGTCGGGGCCGAGTTCAAGGAGGAACGAGTCGTACGCGCCTTCTACATTCGCCTCTGGTGCCACGTCGTCTCCTGCGATGGGCGCCGGGTCGAAGAAGTAGCCCAGCGCACCGAACGCCAGCGCGGCGCCGAAGCCGAGTGCGCTCAGCGCGTAGAACGCCGAGGGCTGCGTCTCGCGCCGGGCCAGGACAAACCCGCCCGCCAGGAAGGCGAGGCCAATGTCGATGCTGAGCCCCGTCAGCGTGCCCCACACGCCGACGCCCGTCCACAGGCGCCACGTCACAGCTGTGACGACCAGGCCCAGGCCGATCAGCACGCGAACGGGCTGCTTTTGGTTTTGCGAGGCATCCCAGGCCACCAGCCCGAGGCCGAGCACAGCAAGAAGGGTCGAGAACGAGAGGAGACTCAGCATGGCGTTCAATGGGCTTGGATAGCAGTGACACGGACGGGCTCGCC
>JBCCMF010000153.1:0-10535 GCA_039026435.1 Bacteroidota bacterium | reverse complement strand
CAAACTCACCGCGTTTTTCGATACCTTCAACGTCCTCCGCGACGACTCCGTACTCTAATTCCCGCCCGTACCTTAACCGACGATCTGTGCAGATGGAAACCACTACCTTCACCTACAACGCCCCCGACGCCACCGGCCACTTCGGCATGTTCGGCGGCGCCTTCGTGCCCGAAATCCTTGTCCCCGCCTTGGACGACCTCAAAGCTGCGTATGCCGCCACCGAGGGCGATGCCGAGTTCTGGGCCGAGTACCACCACCTCCTGCGCACCTACGTGGGCCGCCCCACCGCGCTCACCCTCGCCGACCGACTGACCGAGGAGCTAGGCGGGCCGAAGATCTACCTGAAGCGCGAAGACCTCTGCCACACGGGCGCGCACAAGATCAACAACACCATCGGCCAGATTCTGCTGGCGATGCGGATGGGCAAGAAGCGCATCATCGCCGAGACGGGCGCCGGGCAGCACGGCGTGGCCACCGCCACCGTCTGCGCCAAGTTCGGTCTGGAGTGCATCGTCTACATGGGCAAGGAGGACACCGAGCGGCAGTCGCTCAACGTGCGGCGCATGCGGCTCCTCGGCGCGGAGGTGCGGCCCGTGACGAGCGGCAGCCAGACGCTCAAGGACGCCACCAACGAGGCGATTCGCGACTGGGTGACCAACGTGGGCGACACGTTCTACATCATCGGCAGCGTGGTAGGGCCGCACCCATACCCGATGATGGTGCGCGACTTCCACCGCGTCATCGGCGAAGAAACGCGGCGGCAACTGTTTGAGGTGGAAGGCCGCGAGTGCCCCGATGCCATCGTCGCCTGTGTGGGCGGCGGCTCCAACGCGATGGGCCTCTTCTACCCGTACCTCCACGACGCCGACGTCAAGATCTACGGCTTGGAGGCGGCGGGCGAAGGGCTCCAAGGCAAGCACGCCGCCACGCTCACCAAGGGCGATCCCGGCGTGCTCCACGGCGCCATGAGCTTGCTCCTGCAAGACGATATGGGCCAGGTCGAACTCGCCCACTCGGTCTCCGCGGGCCTCGACTACCCCGGTGTAGGTCCCGAGCACGCGTACCTCAAGACCATCGACCGCGTGCAGTACCTCCCCGTCACCGACGCCGAGGCGTTGGAAGGCGTCAAGCTGCTCTCGCGCACCGAAGGCATCATCCCCGCGCTAGAAACCGCCCATGCCATCGCGTACTTGCCCACTTTGGCTCAATCGATGGACGAGCGCGAGGTCGTCGTTGTCAACTGCTCCGGCCGTGGCGACAAAGACATGGAGATGATTGCGGAGCACATCACGCTCTGATCCCTACCTGCTCTTCCGACGCTCAATCTTTACTGATGCCATGACCATCCGCCAAGCCATCGCCGCCGCCAACGCGAACGGCGAGAAAGCCGCCGGGCTGTTCCTCACCAACGGCTTCCCCGACCCCGACAGCACCCTCGACATCCTCTTCGCCATCGACGAGGCCGGGGCCGACTTCATCGAGCTCGGCATGCCGTTCAGCGACCCGTTGGCCGAAGGGCTGCCTATCCAGCGCTCCAGCGAACGCGCCCTCTGGCACGGCGTGACGATGCCCGACGCGTTTGCCACCGTCCGCGCCTTCAAGGCCGAGCGGAGCACGCCCGTCCTGCTGATGGGCTACATCAACCCGATCTTCCGCTACGGCGTGAGCAACTTTTGCCGCGACGCCGCATCTAGCGGAGTGGATGGGTTGATCCTGGCCGACCTCCCGCCGGAGGAAGGCGCTATCATCGAAGCGGAAGCGCGCGATGCCGGGCTCGACCTCGTGTACCTCATCGCACCCAACACCGCCGACGAGCGCATCGCTGCCATCGACGCGCAGGCGACGGCGTTCGTCTACGCGGTGAGCGTGACAGGGCTGACGGGCAGCGGCTTGGGCAGCGTGGATCGCGTGCAGGCCTACCTGCGCCGCGCCAAAGGCATCGTCGCCGACAACCCGCTGCTGGTGGGCTTTGGCATCCGCTCGCACGACGACGCCATGCGCCTCAGCGCAGAGACCGACGGCTTCATCGTGGGCTCGGCGCTGATCCAGGCGGTGGAGCGGCTGTGGGACGACGCCTCGCTGACCAAAGCGGAGCGCCTCGACGCCGTACGCGCCTTCGTGCGCGGCCTAAAATACGGCGAAGAACCCGCCGTCGTGGGCTGACGCGTGGCACCCGGGCAACCCATCTTCCGACCACGTCGTTAGACCTGACTCATTAGATCACATGCCCATGCGCTCTCTTCTCGCTGCTTTTCTGTTTGGTTCGTTCATCCTGTGGGGCTGCAACCCTGGCGAAGTCGATCTTCGCCCGAATGCGGCTGGCGCCGAGGCCACGCTGACCGTCGTCATGGACTCGTCGATGTGGCAAGCGAGTCCAGGCGAAGCCGTCAACTACCACGTTGCGCCTCTACTCGGCACGTTGCCTGCGCCAGAGCGGCTGTTCGACGTCCGCCATATGGACCTCACCACGCTGCCACGCCTGGAAGAAGCCAAGACCTACAAGAACGTGCTCGTGGCGGGTCTCGTGACAGACTCCAGCAACGTGTCCAAGTTCTTGCGCAGCAGCTTCTCGGCCGAGGCGCTGGCCTCCATTGAGGCTGGCAATGCAGCCTACGTGCAGCGGCCGAACCTGTGGCGGCGCAACCAGATGGTGATCTACCTCGCCGCCCGCGACTCGGCTTCGCTCGCCGACGCCATCGCCACGCGCAGCGACGACATACAGTATGCCTACAACGAGCTCATCCGCGAGCGCACCGAGGTCGATATGTTCGACCGCGCCCGGCAGGAGGACTTGGAAGCCGTGCTGATGGCCAACCACGACTTTGCCGTCAACATGCAGCACGACTATCTCATCGCCGTGGATACGACCAACTTCGTCTGGCTTCGCCGCATCCTCTCCGACACGTGGCGCAGCATGTTCATCTACTACGAAGAGAACAGCAGCCCGGCCACGCTCACGCCCGAGTGGGTCTACCAAACGCGCGACCGCCTCACCAAGCGGTACCTGCAAGGCAACCAGGGCGGCTACCCGATGCTCTACCAGTACCAGCGCATGGAGATTGAGAACATCGACTTCCAGGGGCACTACGCCTACGAGACGCGCGGCCTCTGGCAGATGGTGGGCGAAGACGAGAACGGCCAGGTGTTCCAGTACGGCGGCGGCGGCCCGTTCGTGAACTACAGCTTCTACGACGAAGACACGCGCCGCCTCTACATGATCGACGGGATGGTCTTCGCGCCGAGCTACCCCAAGCGCGAGTTCTTGCGCCAGCTCGAAGTCATCGCCTACACCTTCCGCACGCAAGCCGACGCCGCCGCCACGGCCACGGCGTCGCTCTAAGCCTCACGACTTCAGAATGCAGCAACCCGTTTCCATTTGTCATCCCGAGCGTAGCCGAGGGATCTCCCCCGCATTCGTTTTGCACAATGAGCAGGTGGGAGATCCCTCGACTTTGGCCTGCGGCCTCCGCTCGGGATGACAATCTGGCACGAATAGCCAACCCTTGAGCGGGTCTGGTCCCTTCTCTGCCTCACCCCGTACCTGTCATTTTATTTCAGCTTTCTCTTGTCCACTATGTCCACCGCCGTACAGAACCAGCCCACTGCCACCGCCAGCACGGACGACGAGTCGTTGCTACGCCTGGGCTTGCCGAAGGGCAGCCTCCAAGAGTCCACGTTCGACCTGTTGCGCCGCGCAGGCTACAGCTTCAAGGTCAGCTCCCGCTCCTACTTCCCCTCCATCGACGACGACGAGCTGACCGCGATGCTCGTCCGCGCACAAGAGATGGCACGCTACGTGGAAGACGGCGTGTTCGACGCGGGCATCACCGGCAAGGACTGGGTCCTCGAAACCAACGCCGATGTCGTCCCCGTCGCCGACCTGATCTACTCGAAGAGCAGCATGCGCCCCGTCCGCTGGGTGCTGGCCGCGCCGGAAGAGTCGGACATCAACAGCGTACACGACCTGGAAGGCAAGCGCATCGCCACCGAGGTGGTTAACATGACCCAGCGCTGGCTCGATACGCACGGCGTGACGGCCGAGGTCGAGTTCTCGTGGGGCGCCACCGAGGCCAAGTGCCCCGAGCTGGTGGATGCCATCGTGGAAGTCACCGAGACGGGCTCGTCGCTGCGGGCCAACAACCTCAAGATCGTCGAGGTGCTGATGTCGTCGAACACGCAGCTCATCGCCAACAAGGCGGCGTGGGCCAATCCGTGGAAGCGCCAGAAGATCGAAGCCATCGCCATGCTGATGGAGGGCGCCATCCGCGCCGAGGGCAAGGTGGGCCTCAAGCTCAACGCTCGCCGCGAGGATGCGCGCAAGGTGATCGAGGTGCTGCCCGCCCTGCGCATGCCCACAGTCTCGCCGCTCGCGCTCGGCGAAGACTGGGTCGCCGTAGAAACGGTGGTCGAAGAGAAGCAGGTGCGGCGCCTCATCCCGCTGCTCAAACGCGCCGGCGCCGAGGGCATCATCGAGTACGAACTCAACAAGATCATCCCGTGATCGGGGCTCGGCGTTTGGACGCGCTGCGCGCTTTCGCGGCTTGGGGCCTCGCGCTCATTGTGATTTTCGCAGGTTGTACCTCGGTCGAGCCCCCCCCGCCCTCTGTGGAAGCCGACTCGATGCTCGTCGATGTTCTCATGGACCTCTACCTGCTCGAAGCCCGCACTAAGTTCGACGGTGCAGAGACACCCCTATCGAGCCGCGACTCGGTGCTGGCGCTCTACGGACTGACCGAAGCCGACTTCATCGACCGCATGGAGGCATACCGCGCACATCCGGAGGTCTTCTACGACCTGCAGAAGGAAGTCCTCGAACGCCTCAACCTCGAACGCCTCGACCTGCCAATTGTGGAGTAGCGGCTTCAGTCGGCCCGGTATGCGCTGATCTCGTCGATCTCTAGCTGGAACGGTCCGTCCTGCCCATCGACGATGTAAATCCCGATGGATACGATAGCGGAGAGGTCGAGCGGGGGCACATCTACGGGATTTCCGTGCGCGGTGTCTCGCAGCAAGGCGAACGGGACGCGCACAACAGCCCACTCGTCGGTCGTCGGGAATGCGCCGCGCCGGTTTACCTCACGGCCCCGGTCGCGTAAACCCTCGTCCACGTCAACTTCGAACGTGCGTCCGCCGCCGCGCACGCGCAGCTCGAGGCCATCGAAGCCGGAGAGATCGACGTCGTGCCACGCACGGGTCGAGGTGAAGCCGCCGCCTTGCGTCACCACCTCGCCCGTGAACACGAGCATGCCATCCTGAATCTCGACGAAGCCCTGCGAGCGCCCGCCCATGACGCCGTCGTTCTCGATCTCCCACTCGGTCGGCCCGGTGGTCTGGAAGTCAAAAAGCAGCATGCTCGTTGAGGTCGATGGCGCTTGCTTCACGTCATCGTGCGTGTGCAGCAGCATAGCAAGCGTGAGTATAAGGTGGATCATTCGGGTGTCTTAATCAAGCAATATCAGCAGCTTTGGGCCATCCTCAGATGGCTACGACCGCTATGCGCCATCGCTGACTCATGTTCACGCGCCTTTGTCCAGATCCGAGCAAAATAGCTGCCCTCGTGCTTCAGCCCGCGAAGTTGAGCAGCGCCTCTAGGAATGTGGGGCCGAGGTCTTCCACTACTGGTAGCTGCTTACCAAGCCCAACTCTTGGGCTGCCAGGCGCAAGCGCTTATCGCGGGTCCAAAGCTGCGTGCCGGGCGAAAGGCGAGCTGACGCCAACAGGTGAACGTCGATGTATCCGAGCCCTCGCCCCATAAGCTGATGTCGGCTGATCAAGAAAAGTACCTCGTAGTGCTGCGCGACCAGTGAGGAGGCGAGTTGCTGGAGCAATCCCATAACCTTCGTTCTATCCCTGAGCGACCCACACGCCAGCTCTCCGACGACAAAGGGGTGGACGACTACCTGACCGTCAATGAGAAGCTGTTGCAGAGTGGCATCGCCCTGGTGCAGGTGGTCAATCCAGATTGACGTATCGACGAGAACCATCAACCTGCGTCTTGCGACCGACGACGCTCAGGTGCTTGTGCGTTGGGATCACTGCCGCCCAACTGTGCCAGCCGACGCGCACTCTCTCGCTCAATCAGTGCATTTAGTCCAGCGTGTATCAAGGCCGTCCGCTCGCGTACCCCTGTCAGCTGACGAGCTTTCTCGACGAGTTCAAGATCTAGATTAACCGTTGTTCTCATGTTTGCCAGCCTTGCCCTGTGATGCATCAATTATGCATCGAACGGTGACTAGTTTCGTGCCTCAGCCCGAGAAATTAAGCAGTGCTTCCAGGAATGTTAGGCCAAGGTCTTCCACCTTTTTCTTGCCCACGCCTTGCACCTGCAGCATCTCGTCGAGCGTCTTGGGGCGGCGGCGGGCCAAGTCGCGGAGGGTGGCGTCGTTGAAGATGACGTAGGGCGGCACGCCACGCTCGCGGGCCAGCGTGGAGCGAAGCGTCCGCAGCGCCTCGAACAGGTCGCGCGAGACGCCGTCCCAGGACTCGGCCTCGACGGTCGTTTTCTTGACGCGTTTGGTCTTGGTCGGCATCAGGAAGACCTGCCGCTGGCCGCGCAGCACCTCCATCGACTGCTGGTTGAGGCGCAGCAGCGGGTAGTCGCCACGGGTGCGGGTGAGCAGCTCTTGGTCGAGCAGTTGGAAGACCCAGTTGTTGAGCGTCTTCTTCGGCGTGCCCGTGAGTAGGCCGTAGGTGGAGAGCTGGTCGTGGCGCATCTTCTTGATCCGAGGCGAGTCGGCGCCGCGCAGCACATCGACGACGTGGCCCATGCCGAAGCGCTGCTCCACGCGGGCCACGCATGAGAGGATCATCTGCGCTTCGCGGGTGGCCTCGATCAGGTCGTCTACCTCGCCGAGACAGATGTCGCACGCGCCGCAGTTCTCGGACGCGAAGGTCTGCCCGAAGTATTCCACGAGCGCACGATGGCGGCAGCCCGTAGGCGAGCTGTAGCGGCGCATGTGGCTGAGCAATTCCAGGTCGACAGGCCGGATGGTGCCCTCCATGCCGCCGGATTTCTTTTCGAGCAAGGAGCGCCAGCGCACCGTGTCGGCGGGCGAGTAGAGCAGGACGCACTCGGCTTCGAGGCCATCGCGGCCAGCACGGCCCGCCTCCTGCTGGTAGTGCTCGATGGACTGTGGCATGGCGGCGTGGATGACGCAGCGCACGTTGCTGCGGTCGATCCCCATCCCGAAGGCCACGGTCGCCACCACGATGTCGATCTCTTCGTTGACAAACGCCTCCTGCGCGGCGCGGCGCTCGCTCGGCTTCATGCCTGCGTGGTAGAAGCGCGCGGTGTAGCCGCCGTTGTTGAGGTGCCCCGCGATACGCTCGGTGTCGGCGCGGCTCATGCAGTAGATGATGACGGCCTCGCGCCGATGGCGGTCCACGATCTCGAAGATCTGCTTCTTGGCTTCGTTGCGCGTGAGGACGCGGTAGACCAGGTTGGGCCGGTCGAAGTTGCCGATGTGGACGGCGGGGGCCTGCAGATGCAGCTGCTCGATGATGTCGGCGCGGACGCGTTCGGTGGCGGTGGCGGTGTAGGCGTGGATCGATACGCCGAGGTCGGCCTTGAGCTGGGCGAGCTGGCGGTACTCGGGCCGGAAGTCGTGCCCCCAGTGGCTGATGCAGTGCGCCTCGTCCACGGCGATGTGCTGGATGCCCATGCGCCGCCCCTGGCTGCGCACCCAGCCCGTCAGCGCCCGCTCCGGCGACATGAACACGAGCCGGACGTTGCCGCTCGCCAACTCGTCTTCGGCTTGGCGGCGCTCGTCGGCGGTGAGCGCGCTGTTGAGCGCCACGGCCGGGTAGCCGTTGGCCCGCAGCCCATCCACCTGATCTTTCATCAATGAGATGAGCGGCGAGATGACCAGGTCGGTGCGGCCCGCCACGAGCGGCGGCACTTGGTAGCACAGCGACTTGCCGCCGCCCGTCGGGAGCACCACGAGCGAGTCGCGGCCGTCAAGCTCGGCGCGGATGGCGGCCTCCTGGAGCGGGCGCAGCTGGTCGTAGCCCCAGATGGCCTTGACGTGCCGCAGGATGTCGTCGAGAGAGTAGGTGGAGGTGGTAGCGTCGGTCACGCGGCGGTGTGGGTCAGGTGTTCGTCAACGAGGGCGACTTGCGCCTCGGTTGTGAGGGTGGTGGGCACACGGAGCGCGTCGGTGGGCGGTTCCAGCGCGTCGAACTGGCTCTGCAGCATGGCGGCAGGCATGAAGTGGTCGCGCTGCTGCATTCGGGCATAGATCGTCTCGAAGTCGCCGTCGAGGAAGACGAAGCGGACGCGCTCGCCCTCGCGCTTGAGCACATCGCGGTAGCGCTGCTTGAGGGCTGAGCAGGTGACGACAAGCGGCTGCCCAGCGGCCAGCGCCGCTTCGATCTCATCGCGGAGCGCGCGGAGCCACGGCCAGCGGTCTTCGTCGGTGAGCGGCGTGCCTCCCGCCATCTTGTCGATGTTGGCCTGCGGATGGTAGTCGTCTGCCTCCACGTAGCGCGCCCTGTAGGCTTCGGCGAGGGCGCTGGCGAGCGTCGTCTTGCCCGTTCCAGAGACGCCCATCACAATGAGGACACGGGGCAGCATACTTCGCGAATGCGATGTGTGGGGTTCGGTCATGGAGAGACGCTGTTTTCCCGTCCATTGTACGATATGCAACGGACATGTGAATCGTTTTCATCAACCTTTAGCCCCGCGAACGGGTCCGCCTCGGCGCGGCCTCGTATTATGGTGGTCCTTGCCCAGAGTGGCAACATTGCGTTGAACATTTCAAAAATCAGGTGCGCTACATGGCTACGCCCACTTATGACGTTGTGGTGATTGGTACGGGTCCTGGCGGTTACGAGACGGCGATCCGCGCTACCCAACTCGGTTTCAAGACCGCTGTTATCGAAAAGAACAAGCTGGGCGGCGTATGCCTCAACATCGGCTGTATCCCGACGAAGGCGCTGCTCAAGAGCGCCGAGATCATGGCCACCGTCAGCCACCTGAGCGACTACGGCCTCTCGCTCGACGGCACCGTGACGCCCGACTTCGGCAAGGTCGTGGACCGCAGCCGTGGCGTGGCGGGCAAGATGAACAAGGGCGTCCAGTTCTTGATGAAGAAGAACAACATCGACGTCATCATGGGCCGCGCCACGCTGGAAGGCGACGGCCAGATCGACGTGCAGCCCTCCACCGACATGGACGGCAACACGGTGGGCGAGGCGACCAAGGTGAAGGCCACGCACATCATTATCGCCACCGGAGCCCGCGCACGCGAAATCCCGCCACTGCCCGTCGATGGCAAGAAGATCATCTCGTACAAAGAGGCGATGTTGCAGAAGGAGCAGCCGAAGCGCCTCGTGATTGTCGGGGCCGGCGCTATCGGCGTCGAGTTCGCCTACTTCTACCACAACATGGGCACCGAAGTCACCCTCATCGAGGTGCAGGACCGCTTGGTGCCCGTGGAAGATGTCGATGTCTCGAAGGAGCTGGCGCGCTCGTTCAAGAAGCAAGGCATCAACGTGATGGTCAAGGCCATGGTCAAGTCGGTGGATACCTCCGGCGAGACGCTCAAGGTGAATGTCGAGACCAAGAAGGGCATGCAGGTCATCGAGGCCGATCAGGTGCTGAGCGCTGTCGGTGTGGTGGGCAACAGCGAGAACTTGGGCTTGGAGGCGCTGGGCGTGGAGACCGAGCGTGGCGACATCGTGGTGGACGGCTTCGGCCGCACGGGCGTGGACGGCGTCTACGCCATCGGCGACGTGGCCGGGGCGCCCTGGCTCGCGCACAAAGCCAGCCACGAAGGCATCCTGTGCATCGAGAAGATCGCCGGGCACGACGTGCACGAGATGGACAAGAACGACATCCCGGGCTGTACCTACTGCCAGCCGCAGATCGCATCGGTGGGCTACACCGAGGCGCAGGCGAAGGAAGCGGGCTACGAGATCAAGATCGGTAAATTCCCGTTCTCGGCGAGCGGCAAGGCGTCGGCGAGCGGCCACACGGAGGGCTTCGTTAAGGTGGTCTACGACGCCAAGTACGGCGAATTCCTCGGCTGCCACATCATCGGCCACGACGCCACGGAGCTGATCGCCGAAGTAGTGACGGCCCGCGAGTTGGAGACGACGTACCACGAGATCATCGAAGCCATCCACCCGCACCCGACGCTCTCGGAAGCGGTGATGGAAGCTACCCGCGCCGCCATCGGCGAGGCGATCAACATCTGAGTGGGACATCGAACGCAATGCACAGAGGCTCTGCATCCACTGGGGTGTGGAGCCTCTGGCATGTTCACGTTACATTCAGACGCTGCGAAGGAGCTGCGATTCGTTCCGTATTGTCATCCCGAGCGAAGCCGAGGGATCTCCTCCGCGTGCGTTTTGCACGACCTCAAGGTGGGAGATCCCTCGGCTCTGGCCTTTGGCCGCCGCTCGGGATGACAACCTGCAGCGTCCAGTCATTTCTCATAACAGGCACTACGCCGCCACCACCGGATGGTCGCAGCAGCTTTGCGCATACCGCACAGCTGCTGCGATGTCTTCAGCCTCCAGGTCCGGCATTTCTT
>JBCCMF010000152.1:0-10556 GCA_039026435.1 Bacteroidota bacterium | reverse complement strand
TGGATGCAGAAGCAGTTCTTCCGGCTGCTGCACCTCGTGTTTTTGCGGTCGTGGTACGTGCGCCGCGAGACGCTCCGCCTGCTCAAGCACTTCCCCGCCGATCGGCCCATCCGCGTCCTCGACGCCGGGACAGGCTTCGCGCAGTACGCCTACTTCATCGCCGCCAACATCCCCAACGCGCAGATCCTGGCCGTGGACGTGAAGCAGGACTACCTGGACAACGCCCAGCGCTTCTTCGCGCAAACGCCCTACGCCGACCGCGTCGCGTTCCAGTACGAAGACCTCACCGACCTCCAGACCGACGGGCCGTTCGACTTCATCCTCTCGGTGGATGTGATGGAGCACATCGAGGACGACCGCGGCGTCTTCCGGCACTTCGAGCGCGTGCTGGCGCCGGGCGGCTACGTCATGATCAACACGCCATCGGACCAAGGCGGCTCGGACGTGACCGAGGACGGCGACACGAGCTTTATCGAGGAGCACGTTCGCGACGGCTATAACCTGGATGAACTCAAGGGCAAGCTCTCCGACGCCGGACTGACGCCTGTGCGCGACTGGTACACCTACGGCAAGCACGGCTCGCGGGCGTGGCGCATGCTGATCAAGCGCCCGATCTCGTGGATGGGCACGACGATGGCCGCCGCCGCTATCCTGCCGTTCTACTACCTCTTCGCCCTACCCGTAGGCACCGCTCTCAACGCCGTCGATACACGCACCGATAACCCCACGGGCACCGGCCTGCTCGTCATCGCGCAGAAGCCGGATCGAGGTTAGAGGCTCGGATTTCGTTTTTTGAGGCGACCACGGTGCTTTTCTGGACCTGACGCGAGCATCCAAACGCAACAAGCGGCACCGCCCTGCCTAGAGCGCGATGCCGCTTGTACTTGTTCAGAATCTAAGGCGAAAGATTACGCCGGGGTTGCCACAGGAGCAGCTGGCGTGACGGGTGTGGCCACAGGCGTGCCTGGGCCGGCAGGCGTCGAGGATGACTCGGACGGCTTATACGCCCAGCTGAGGACCGCCCATCCGGCCAAGCCTGAGAGCAGCGAGGCGCTCAGGATGCCGATCTTGGCGCTGTCCAGCATGGCCGCCGTGTCGAAGGCGAGGCCTGCGATGAAGAGCGACATCGTGAAGCCAATCCCCGTCAGGAGGCTGACGCCATACACCTGCTTCCAGGAGACACCCGTCGGCAACGCGGCCCATCCGGCCTTGACGGCCAGCCATGCGAACGAGAAGACGCCGATCTGCTTGCCGAGGAAGAGGCCCGCGATAATGCCGAGCGTGACGGGCTCGCCGAAGGCGCTGCCGAGACCGCCCCCCAGCGCGACGCCGGCGTTGGCCATCGCGAAGACGGGCATGATGAAGAACGCGATCCAGCCGTGCAGCGCGTGCTCCATACGCAGCAGCGGCGCATCCAGCTTTCTGGTCTGCACCTCCATCGAGTGCAGCACATCCATTTGCGCATCCGTCGGCTCAGCCTGACCATTCTTCTGCTCCTTCTTGAAGAGCCCCACGAGGTCCGTCATGCTGTCGAGGAAGCTGCGCGCATCCGTCTTGCGGCTGAACGGGATGGTGAGCGCCAGCAGCACGCCTGCGATGGTGGCGTGCACGCCCGACTTAAGGAAGGCCACCCACAGCCCGATGCCGAGGATGACGTAGACCGAGGTGCGCCGCACGCCCAAGCGGTTGGCGGCAATCAGTAGCAGCAGGAAGCCGCCGCCCACGGCCAAGGCCGTCCACGACAGCTTGGCGGTGTAGAAGAACGCGATGACCAGCACGGCGCCCAAGTCATCCACGATGGCGAGGGCGGTGAGGAAGATCTTCAGCGCCAGCGGGGCCTTCTTACCCATCAGCGCTAGCACACCCAGGGCAAAGGCGATGTCCGTAGCCATCGGGATCGCCCATCCGTTGATGCCGTCGCCGCCCCAGTTGAGCGCCACATAGAAGCATGCGGGAACGACCATGCCGCCCACAGCGCCTGCGAGCGCCATCGCGGCCTTCTTTGGCGACGACAGCTCGCCCGCGAGTACCTCGCGCTTGATCTCCAAGCCGATCAGGAAGAAGAAGATGGCCATCAGGCCGTCGTTGACCCAGAGCAGAAGTGGCTTATCGATGACCAAGCTGCCAAAACCTACGGTGACCATCGTCTCCCACAACGCGAAGTAGGAGGCGCTCAGGGCCGAGTTGGCCCAGATCAGCGCCACCACGGCGCTCACGAGCAGGAGGATGCCGCCCGCTGCTTCCGCGCGGATGAACTTCTGGATCGGACGAACCAGGGGGTTGGAGGAGAGAGGTGCAGTGGAATGTGCCATAATCAAAAGTCGATGAGCTGTGCAGCGGCGGATTGCGTTCCGGGGGCACGCACAGCGTGTGGAGGAGAGAAGGGACTGAACGCGGCGTGGATCGCCCGGGCGTCAACAGGGGCGCGGGGCATGCACCTTGAGCAGCGACAGCCACCGCAGGCAGGCCAGACAACGTAGCGCCGTGCGCGCCGTGCGAGATGGCGTGGTACGAACGAGGAAAGGCATGGCGGTGACAGAACTACATGGGACACACATTGCCAACATGCGTATCGCCTATCTTATTCCCACCTAGAAGACCGTGCGGTGCCATTCCGCTTGGTTTTACGCGCCCGTCACATTCCTGGAACCCCGTCGTCATATGCGGCAGCAGGTCGTTCAACACAGCTTCTTTTTCACGCTCCTCATCGTTACCACGCTGGCGTTTTTCGGCCTGCTGGTCGACTTCATCCAGCCGCTGTTCTGGGCCGCTGTGCTGGCCTCGCTGTTCTATCGGATGCGCGAGTGGTACGTAGGGCGACTGCGCGGGCGAGAATCGCTCGGGGCACTGGCCACGTTGCTGACCATCGTGGTCATCCTCATCATTCCCACGCTGCTGATTTCCACAGCGGTGGTGAACGAGGCAACCGAGTTGTACAACCGCCTCAGCTCAGGCGAGATCGATGTGGAAGGGCTGATTGATCAGGTGGAGGCGCTTATCCCCGTCGCTGGGGACCAGCTAGAGCGATTCGGACTGAGTCTGGACGGTGTAAAAGAGAACGTGCAGAACCTCGCTGTGGCCGCCAGCCAATACGTGGGCACACAGGCGCTCAACATCGGGCAGAGCGTGGGGCGCTTCACGGTGATGCTCTTCCTGATGTTGTACCTGATGTTCTTCTTCCTGCGCGACGGCGAGCGGCTGATTCAAGGCCTCATCCGCGTGCTGCCGCTGGGCGATGAGAACGAGAAGCGGCTGCTGCGCAAGTTCGCCGAGGTGAGCCGCGCCACGCTGAAAGGCACCGTGGTCGTGGGCGTGGTGCAGGGCAGCATCGGCGGGCTGATGTTTTGGATCCTGGGCATCAACGCGCCCATCTTTTGGGGCGTCGTGATGACGTTGCTCTCGTTCCTGCCTGCCATTGGCTCGGCGCTGGTCTGGGGGCCTGCTGCCATTCTCCTCATCGCCACGGGGTCGGTGGCCAAAGGGCTCATCCTCATCGCCGTGGGGACGCTCGTCATCGGCATGGTAGACAACGTGCTGCGCCCGGTGCTGGTGGGGCGCGACACGCAAATGCCCGACTACCTCATCATGCTCGCCACCCTGGGCGGGATCACGGTCTTCGGCATCTCGGGCTTCGTCGTAGGCCCCATCATCGCCGCCTTCTTCCTCGCCATCTGGGACATGTTCGTGGACACCTATGGCGACGAGGATGCCCATCGGGTAGACAGCATTCCCTCAACCCCTGAGACGCCTGCTGGCGATGAAGAGGACAGGGAGGACAGGGCCGCATCACCTCGCCTCCCGACCGTCGTGCCCGATCCGTTCATGGACCCCGACGACCTGGCGCCCCCTAGTGCCTCCTGAGCCTACCCTGTTCGGGGTATTTTGCGCCTGTCAGATTGACACCTGCGGGTGGCATCGGTATCAAGCACCATCGTTCCACCAAACGCTGCCGATGCGATGATGCCTGACGAGCAACAAAAGCAACAAGACGATCTACTACGCCAGCTCAATGAACTGAGCGACAACATCCGTGAGATCCCGATGCCGCCCCCGCAATCGATGGGCAACACGGTCAACGGGACGGGTACGATGCTGCTCGACTACCGGAAGCGGGACAAAGGCATCTACGCCGCCACCAAGTGGTGGACGTTGTTCTACTTCCCCCTGGTGCCGCGTGGACAGTACGTGGTGCGCCCCACCAAGCAGCAGAACAACCCGATGCAGCGCAGCTACCGCTTCCAGGTGCTCGCCAAGGAGAGCCTCAACTGGGGATCCGTGCTCAAGACCTACGCACTGGCAGTCCTTGCCATCGCCCCCGTGCTCTTCGCGTTTATCCAAATGGACCTGGTGAACGACTGGGTGGGCGAAGGGCCTGGGTTGTTCGTCACGCTCGGCGCCTTGGTCTGGTTTGTCTTCATGATGACCCGCTTCATGAACGCCGACAAGATCTTCGAGCGCGAGGGCGTGGTGGCCTAGCGATGGGGCAGAGTCGTGCAGCTGACGCTTCACTCGCGCCTTGGAGGTAAAATCTGAGCGCGTCATGCGGTCATACGTGCGCAACGCGTTGGCAGGACGCCGCGCGAGGACGTTAACCGCACGAGGACGCATGAACATCGGAATTATTGGATCGGGCAGCGTGGCCAAGACGCTAGCCGCAGGCTTTCACGCCGAAGGACACACGGTGCAAATCAGCAGCCGCTCACCCGAGAAGCTGAGCGCATGGGTAGCTGAGCATGACGGTATCGGCGCAGGTACGTTTGCCGAGGTCGCGGCCTTCGGCGAGGCGCTGGTGCTGGCCGTGAAGGGCACAGCCGCCGAGGCTGCGCTCGACCTAGCAGGCACCGACCACCTGCGCGGCAAGCTCGTCATGGACGCTACCAACCCCATCGAGGCGGCACCGCCCGATAACGGCGTGCTCCGCTTCTTCACCACGCTGGACGACTCCCTGATGGAGCGACTGCAACGCGCTCATCCCGAGGCGCACTTCGTGAAGGTGTTTAGCTCGGTGGGGCAGCACCTGATGGTCAATCCCCAGCTGGCACGCGGCCCGCCTACCATGTTTATCTGCGGCAACGACGACGACGCCAAGGCGACCGTTCGCGACCTGCTCACCGCCTTCGGCTGGGACACCGCCGATATGGGCGGCGTGGAGGCTGCGCGTGCCATCGAGCCCCTATGCATGCTGTGGTGCATCCCCGGCTTCCGCGAGAACCAGTGGAGGCATGCGTTCAAGCTGCTAACATGAGGGGAGCCGATGCTCAGCCTGGGGTATTGAGAACTGGGCAGCGTCCTCAGCGAAAGAGCCTGTCGGTGTACTCATCCATGTCGTTGCGCGAGATGACGCGCCACTGAGGCGAGGTGAGGCGGTTGCTCTTGGTACGGCGATACGTGGCGCGCAGCAGCACCTCCTTGCCGCCCGGCTCGGCGCCTTCGTAGCTAAAGCTGCCGAACTGATACACCCAGTAGGCATCAGCAGGGTCGATGTTGAACTCACGGCCGACCTGCTCGGCGAGGTAGCGTGCGTCTTCCACGATGGACGGGCCGCTATTCCCAGCCACTTCCTTCAGCACAATCGTGCGCGTCCGGTCGTCGTCGGGAGCGGTGGCGTAGATCTGCACCTCGCACATGCCCGTGCGGTTGTAGGCTTTCCACGCGAAGGTGGTATCAGTGAGGACTTGGGCGCTGACGGCTGTTGGGGAGACGAGCAGCAGAGCGAGGACGAAAGCGACGGCAAACGAGCGCATGGGTGCTGTAGCAGATGAGGTGGATGGGGGCCACGAACATCTGCTAAGAGGGCCTTGCCGCTGAGATATAACGTCAGCTCTTGCGAAATCTGCGAATGAGCGCTTGGATCTGCTCCTCGCCCAACTCACCCGCCACGGCTTCCGCCGTGCTGCGCGGCGTAGCCTCGGGGGCCGCCTTCGGCGGACGCACTGCCGGGTTGCCTGCGCGGGCCAGCAGGTTGGCCTCCACCGCAGCCATCCACCCCGTACTGGGCGTAGACGAGCGAACGCCACCACGTGGCATCGGCGCCGGACGGGCCGACGAGGACATCGTGACCGGGCTTGCCTCGAAGGCCAACCGCTTTACGTTGAGCAGGTGCATCGGCGAGATGTTGTCGCTGGTGATGGAGCCGCCGAGGGTACCGGGGCCAAGCGTCATGGCGGGGAAGAGGTTGGTGGTGTAGCCCACCGAGCCGAGCGCCGCCACCGTGTTGACCACGATGCGCATCGACGGCTTCTCTAGCGCAAACGCCTCGATCACGCGCTGATTGCTCGCATGCAACGCCAGCGTGTGCCCGATGCCACCGAAGTGCAAGACCTGGATGCACCGCTCGCAACCCGCCTGCCAGCCATCCTCCGTGTACAGCGCCAAGATCGGCGAGAGGGTCTCCATCGACAGCGGCTCGGCTTTGCCCACCTCGCTGACTTCGCCGATGAGCGCCTTGGTGCCCGCAGGCACGCGGAAGCCTGCGAGCTGCGCAATCCGCTCCGGCGATTGCCCGACCTGCTTCGTGTTCAGCCGCCCGTTCACCAGCAGCATCCGGCGCAGTTGGTCCTTCTCGGAATCGCACATCATATATCCGCCCTCCGCCGTGAGCGCTGCCACCAGCTTGGCCTTGATCGGCTGATCGGCGATGATGCTGCGCTCGGTGGAGCAGAGCGTGCCCCAATCGAACGAGGTGCCGTACAGGATGTCGGCGGCGGCCTTCTGGAGGTTGGCGGAGCGGTCCACGTATACAGGCACGTTGCCCGAGCCCACACCGTAGGCGGGCTTACCCTTGGAGTAGGCCGCCTTCACCATCGCCGAGCCGCCCGTAGCCAGGATCAGGTCAATCTTGGGGTGTTCGAGCAGCGCATTGGTCCCTTCCAGCGTCACCTCGCTCATGCAGCCGAACAGCCCCTCTGGCGCGCCTGCTTTGTACGCCGCCTGCGCCACCACGCGCAACGCCTCCAGCGTACACGCCTTGCCGCGCGGATGCGGACTCATCACGATGCCGCACCGTGCCTTGGCCGCGATGATGGCCTTGTACATCGCCGTCGAGGTCGGGTTGGTGGACGGAATCAGCGCGCCCACCACACCCATCGGCGTGGCAATCTCCCAGATCGTGTCGCCGGCCGTCTTGCCAATGACGCCAACGGTCTTCATCCCCTGCATTCGCTGATGTAACGTAGTGGTAGCAAAGCGGTTTTTTTCCGTCTTGCTTTCCACACGGCCGAACCCTGTTTCCTCGTGGGCAAGCACGGCCAGGTGTTCTGCGGCATCCGCTCCGGCGGTCACCATCGCGGCCACAACATGGTCAACTTGGGCCTGAGAGAAGGCTTTATACACTTTTTGCGCGTGTTTGGCGGTCTCCACCAGGGTGCGCACGTTCTGGATCGAAGCGAGATCGGCGTCCATCAGCTGCTGTCAGATTAACCAGGGGACATCCCCTTAATTTCTTGGTAGGGCACGGTGCGATTTTTGAGTTTTCTCTCGTACTCGTGACGTGTTACGCCGTTTTGTGCTATTATGCACCTTCGTAAGATGACGGCCCAGCCTTACGCTTTCTCACCGCCTCGCATGCCTCACACGCCTCCCCGTATCGACGAATATACGCTCTCCGCTCTGCTCGCGGGTACGCTTTCTGATCAAGAACATCAGGAGGCGCTCCAACTGCTTGCTGAGGATGAGTCTGCCCAAGAGCTCGTCGCAATGGCCTCTATTGCACTGGGCGCCACACCAACACCACCTGTGGACCGAGGAGCTGCTGCAGACCGGAAGGCACGTCCAGCTCGTCTGCGCCGCCGCGTCTTCTGGACAGCCGCTTCCACGTTTGCCGTTCTCTTCGCGTTCAGCCTGGGCATCTTCGTTGATGGGCCTGCCGCCACCGATCCAGCGAACGAGGTACGCACGCTGCGCACCCAAGAAGGCGAGCGCCTCGTCCCAGTCATCTCCACCAGCACGCTGGAGCTCAAGTGGGAGGCCGTTGAAGACGCCTACTCCTACGACGTCCAGATTTGGGATGCCGACCGCGCCGAACTCGTGGGCGAAACGGTGATCAAGACCAACGCACTCAAGCGGAGCGACGCGTTCGTGCAGGAGTTGAGCGAGAAGCTAGAGGCCGGGCGCACCTACTCGCTGCACCTCTACGCCACCAACGCCGAGAACCGCCGGATCATCGAGTCCGTGCCTACCGACTTCGTCTACCAGCCCCGCTAGGCTTCCGTCCTTCTCTACGCCCCAGCCACGGCCATACGGCGTGCATAGGTGAGCATCAGCCGCAGGTGCGTTTGGACGAGCGCAACAAGGCTCAGGCGTGCCAGCCTGTCTGACGGCGGCTCCGCTAACCCTGGCGGACTCACGCGGCCCATCCACAGCTCCATCTTATCCTGGAGGGCGCGCGGCCCCGGGAAACGCCGTGCCGGAAGGTGCACCATGTAGAACTGCTGCTTGCGGCTGAGCCGGGCGTACACCGCCTCGCTCCGTTCAAGCAGCGTGCCGTCGCCCTCGGCTACCATCGCCATGCCAACGACGTAATCGCGAGAGGCATAGGGCAGGTTGAGCACGGCAGGGGCTACAGCAGCGGCGACCTCTTCCTTATGCTGAAGGCCCACCTCTATGGCTCGTGCGGTGGCCGTGGCTACCAAGCACAGCGTCTCTTCGAGCACCAGCTCAGGGTCGGCATCGGGTAGGCTGGCTAAGATCGTGCCCGCCACCTCTTGCGTCGTACTGATCACGCCCACGGTGGCAAAGGCCACAGCGCCCGCCGCATGATCCATCAGATCGTTGGCCGTTGTCATTCGGCTTGGTCGCCGCTGCCCAGGGCCTTGCGCATCTGCGTGTCTGCTTGGATGTTGCGCAGGTTGTAGTAGTCCATAATGCCGAGGTTGCCCGTGCGGAACGCGTCGGCGATGGCCTGTGGGATGTCGGCTTCGGCGGCTACGAGCCTGGCTTTTTGCTCGACCACGGAGGCGCGCATCTCTTGCTCATGCGCCACGGCGGCGGCACGGCGCTCCTCGGCCTTGGCTTGTGCGATCTTGAGGTCGGCCTCGGCCTGGTCGGCCTGCAGCTTGGCCCCGATGTTGTCGCCCACGTCTACATCCGCGATATCGATGGAGAGGATCTCGAACGCCGTCCCGGCATCCAGCCCCTTGGAGAGGACCACCTTGGAGATCGAGTCGGGGTTTTCGAGGACCGACTTGTGCGAGTCGGCCGAGCCGATGGTGGAGACAATGCCTTCGCCCACACGTGCGATGATGGTCTCTTCGCCCGCACCCCCGACCAAGCGGTCGATGTTGGCGCGGACGGTCACGCGGGCCGTGGCTTTCACCTGGATGCCATCCTTGGCCATCGCCGCGACCGACGGCGTTTCGATCACCTTGGGGTTCACCGACACCTGCACGGCCTCGAACACATCGCGACCAGCGAGGTCGATGGCCGTGGCGCGCTCGAATGAGAGGTCGATGTTAGCCTTCTCGGCCGAGATCAGCGCGTTGACGACGCCCTGGACTTCGCCACCCGCGAGGTAGTGGGCTTCCAGCCGCTCAGTCTCCAAGAAAATACCCGCCTTGTGCGCCGTGATGAGCGGCAGTACGATTTTCGCGGGCCGCACCTTCCGCAGACGCATCCCCACGAGATCCTTGAACAACTTGAGCTTCACGCCCGAGAAGAACGCCGTCACCCACAGGTTCACCGGGATCATGGTGAACAGCAGGATCGTCCCGATGACGATGAAGAAGATGAGCAGAGCGCTCGGCAGAGCCAGAAAGTCCATAGCGAGAAGAGAAACGAGTGGGGGAGGGGGTTAGCCTTTGCGGTAGTCGCCGCTGCGGCCGCCCGTCTTGGCTACGAGGTGAATGTCGGTGATGACGATGCCCTTCGAGACCGACTTGCACATGTCGTACACGGTGAGCGCCGCAATCGAGACGGCCGTCAACGCCTCCATCTCAACGCCCGTGGCGCCGACGGTCTTGGCGTAGGCCTGGATGTCGATGGCGAAGTCGGCTTCGGTGAGGCGCAGCTCGATGTCTACGCCCTTCAGGTTCACGTCGTGGCACAGCGGCAGCAGCTTGCTGGTCTGCTTGCCCGCCATGATGCCTGCGATCTGGGCGACCGAGAGCACATCGCCCTTGGGAATGTTGTTGGCCTCGACGAGGCGGTACGCATCTTCGCCGATGAGCACACGCCCCACCGCCAGCGCCGTACGGATGGCATCGGGCCGTGCCGCGATGTCAACCATATGGACGCCGCCAGCGGTCAGCGCCGAGAGGGAGGAAGGGGAATCGGTCATGTCTCGAAGGTGGGTTTGGCGAAGGTGGTTGCGTCGAGAAACACGAGGGCATGTACTCGGCAAGGTACCCGCAAGTTGCTCTACCTTCAACCGCGATCCAGCCGCGCCGAGCGACGAGGGCGTGGCTTCTTATCATTTGTTAAGGTGGTCACGTTCCGCAGCGTTGTACGTTCGGGGCGTCACACCATCCAACCGAAATAGCACGATGAACATCGCTTTTTTAGGGACCGGGCTGATGGGCAGCCGCATGGTCCACCACCTGCTCGACGCCGGGCACACCGTC
>JBCCMF010000151.1:0-10714 GCA_039026435.1 Bacteroidota bacterium | reverse complement strand
TTCATCGCTTGGCCGCCCATTTTCTCAGCCAGCACTTTGGTGATGGCGGCGGTGAGGGTGGTCTTGCCGTGGTCGACGTGACCGATGGTGCCGACGTTCACGTGCGGCTTCGTACGTTGAAATTGCTCTTTTGCCATGATGTCAGACAGGTTGTACAAGCCCCGAGCGGTCTGCCGGGGCGGTGGTCAGGCACCACCTTCGGGTTAGTAAAAAGCGTATCCTGGCCGAAGCCAGAACACGCCGTTCCTGTGAGCCGCCTCCGGGACTTGAACCCGGGACCCCTTCCTTACCATGGAAGTGCTCTACCGCTGAGCTAAGGCGGCTTTTCTTGCTTTGCAATAACGCGCTTCCTTCGGAGGCTCGTTATTGCGGCTTTTGCTACAGCTTCTGCCTCGTTCGGAGAGAAACTCTTCAGCCTCTTCCAGAAACGGCAATAGCGGTCATTCCTGGGAATGAACGCTATTGCAAAGCAAAAAAAGAGCGGGGGACGAGGTTCGAACTCGCGACCCTCAGCTTGGAAGGCTGATGCTCTACCAACTGAGCTACCCCCGCTGATCGGCGCTTGAGTGGTATGACGGCTGCGAAAACGTGTTCCGGAGCGCGTTTTTGGCCGTTCAAGACCGGGTGTGGGCAGGGGAGGATTCGAACCTCCGAAGGCTTAGCCAACAGATTTACAGTCTGCCCCCTTTGGCCACTCGGGAACCTGCCCATGCATGCCATGCCAGTGCGGTAAGACAGAGCTGGTGGAGGGACTCGAACCCCCAACCTGCTGATTACAAATCAGCTGCTCTACCAATTGAGCTACACCAGCATGTGTAAAGAACAACGGCGCTCAAATTTTTGAGGCTCGCTAAGGTAGGGTGAGCCCACAGGCGTGTCAACAGCCTGGACTTTAATCATCGGTGAAGGCGTTTGCGGATTCTTGCGCGCCTGCTGCTCTGCCGGAAGGCTCTTGGCCGCGCTTACGCCACCATCGGATGAGCGCCACCGTCCCGACGCCGACCATCAGCGCGATGATGATGCGGCCGTATTGCGCCAGGTAGTCGCCGATGACGCTCCAGTTCTCCCCTACCGTATACCCGCCGTACACGATCATGGCCGTCCAGACGAAGGCACTGACGGTGGACCAGAACGCAGTCTTGCCACGGTGCATGTGCGCCATGCCGCAGGTGAGCGAGATGACCGAGCGGGCGCCGCTGAGGTATCGATTGGCAGCCACCACCGCATAGCCCCACCGCCGCAGCCAGCGCTGCGCCTTGCCGATCTGTTCCTTCGGTAGCCACTTCATGCGCTTGGGGTTATTGACGACCTGCCCGAGCCTGTCGCCGATCTCGTACATCGCCATGAAGCCAAGCCCCCCCGCCACCGTGGCAAGGCCGACGACGGGCCAGAACGAGAGCGTCCCCACGGCCGCGAGGTAGCCGCAGAACGCAATGGCGAGGTCGCCGGGGATGGGCGGCAGCACGTTTTCGCCGAATGCGATGGCGAAGAGCGCCACGTACGCCCAGGCAGGCGGTAGCGCCTCCATCCAGTCGAAGAAGCCGATGAAGAGGTCTCCTATCACGTCAGGGCGCCACGATGAGGCAGGTGGCAAAGGCCGCAGCGCCCGCTTCCGTCCCGACGAAGCCCAGCCGCTCGGTGGTCGTGGCCTTCACGGACACCTGCTCGGCGGGTAGCTGGGTGGCCTCAGCGATGTTGGCGCGCATCACGTCGATGTGGGGGCGGAGCTTGGGCCGCTGCAGGGCCACCGTCGCGTCGATGTTGACGAGTTCGAAGCCATGCTCGTGCATCAGTGCGACGACGGCTTCCAGCAGCTTGCCGCTGTCGGCGCCCTTCCACTCGGCATCGGTGTCGGGAAAGTGGGCGCCGATGTCACCGAGGGCGGCGGCCCCGAGGAGCGCGTCGGTGATGGCATGGAGGAGCACGTCGGCGTCGGAGTGGCCGTCCAGGCCCAGGTCATGCGGCACCGTGACGCCGCCGAGGATCAGCGGCCGACCGGGCACGAGGCGATGTACGTCGTAGCCCATGCCCGTGCGGAGGCGGCGTAGGAGATCGAGGCTCACAGTAGCAGCGTGCGGTTGAATCGACGGAAGACGGCCAGAAACTACGCGTCGCCGCCCGCCTCTGTTGGCGGCGCGGTGCGATTCTCGTGTGAAGCCTCCCAGTGCGGCCACAGGATCGTCGCCAGATCCCAGTCGGCGGGCGTCGTGATCTTCATGTTGAGGCTGCTGCCGGGCACGATCTGCACCGGGCACCCGATGGCCTGAACCAGGTTGACGTCGTCGGTCGATTGGATGTCCAGCCGCTCGGCGTGCTGGTGCGCCTCGGCCAGCCATGCGCGCCGGAAGGCTTGCGGCGTCTGCATGCGGTAGAGGTGCTCGCGCGAGACGGTCTCGCGGAACTGGGCGTCGTGGCCGCGCCGCAACGTGTCGGTGACCGGGATCGCGAGCGAGGCGCCGCCTTCGGAGCGCGCGGTGGCGATCAGCACGGCCAGTTGGCTGGCTTCGACGAAGGGGCGCACGGCGTCGTGCACGAGCACCACCTCCACATCCGACGGCACCACGCGCAACGCGGCGTGCACCGAGTCCTGACGCGTACCGCCCCCCGCCACCACGTCGCGCAGCTTGGTCAGCCCATCGGCCTCCAGTTCCATCCGTAAGACATCGACCGCATCGGCGGGAGCGGCGAGGTAGATCTGGTGCACATCGGGGTGGCGTTCAAACACCAGCAACGTCTGGATCAGCAGCGGCAGCCCACCGAGGCGCCGAAACTGCTTGCGCGTGCCGCCCATCCGACGGCCTGAGCCCGCGGCGGGCACAATCACGGCTACGTGGCCGGGTTTTTTTTGACGTCTTCGGGGCATGTTGAGCCTCCAACAGACTCACAGAATCAGCATGGCATCGCCGTACGAGAAGAGGCGGTACTGCTCCTTGACGGCTTCCTGGTAGGCCTCCTGCAAGAACTCGTACCCCGCAAACGCAGAGACCAGCATCAGCAGCGTGCTCTTGGGCATGTGGAAGTTCGTCAGCAGGCGCTCGGCGATCTTGAACTCGTAGGGCGGGTAGATGAATTTGTCCGTCCACCCCGCATTCGCCTTCAAGTCTGCCGATGCCGACAGGCTCGACTCCACGGCGCGCACCACCGTCGTGCCCACACAGGTCACGTGGTTGGTCTTGGCGTGGAGCGCCTTGTTCACCGCGTCGGCGGTGCCGTAGTCGATGAGGTAGTTCTCCGAGTCCATCCGGTGCTTGGTCAGGTCCTCCACCTCGACAGGCCGAAACGTGCCCAGGCCGATGTGCAGCGTGACCGTCTCGATGCTGACGCCGCTCTGCCGCAGCGCGTTCATCATCTCATCGGTGAAGTGCAGCCCGGCCGTCGGGGCCGCTACGGCGCCGCGCTTGGTGGCATACACCGTCTGGTAATCGTGGCGGTCGTTCTTGTTGACATCGCGGCGCAGGTAGGGCGGAATCGGCGTCTGCCCGATCTCGTCGATTTTCTTGTAGAGATCTACGTTCGTGCCATCAAACACGAAACGGATGGTGCGCCCGCGCGACGTGGTGTTGTCGATGACCTCGGCCACCAAGCCGTTGGGAAAGTAGAGCTTATTGCCGATGCGGATCTTACGTGCCGGGTCGACGATGACGTCCCACAGGCGGCTCTCGGCGTTCAGTTCGCGGAGCAAGAAGCACTCGATGCGGGCACCCGTTTTCTCCTTCTTGCCGTAGAGACGCGCCGGGAAGACTTTCGTATCATTAATGACCATCACATCGCCCGGCGTGAAGTACTCGCCGATGTCCGCGAACATCTTGTGGGTGATGGTTTTCGACGCCCGGTCGAGGACCATCAGGCGCGAGCTGCCACGGGGTTCGGCGGGGTGTTTCGCAATGAGGTCGCGAGGATACTCGTACGCGAAGTCCGAAAGCTTCATGCGGGGGGACAGCCTGAGCGGATGGCGGTGTTTGGGCAAGGGCTGTGAATATAGGATCAACTTCCCCCCTGGTCCAAACGGCGACTTGCTTCTTTCATGTGTTCTGACAGCAGCATGCGAAAACGTTTTCGGCTTCCTGTTTTTTCGGCATTTGCGGGCATTTTGTGTGCGGCCCTGCTGCTCTCGGCCTGTGATCATGGCCTGGAGCCACCCCCGCCCGCCGCCACGGGCAGCGTAGAGGTGACCATGCGCTATCCTGGACCGTGGCCGCCGCGCGACTCGCTGGGCGACCTGCGCTTCGTGGCGATGGAATTCATCCCGCAGGACACGAGCGATTTCCTGCAGCTCAACCGCCTCGTCATCAGCGACCGCCTCGCGTACTTCGTGGAAGAGCAAACCGTACGCATCGACGACGTGAAGGCGGGCATCTACCTCTACAACGGCGTGGCGCAGAACTTCGAGCCGGGCAACCTCGTCGCGTGGCGCCCCGTGGGCTTAATCGAGACTAGCGATGGGCTGTTCGAGGTGCAAGAAAACGCGACGACGGCCGTGACGGTCACCTCTGATTTCTACAACCGCCCCCCCTTCCCGCCGGTGATCGAATGATGGGTCGATGGATCGTTTTCGCTATGGCGCTGCTGACGCTTAGCGCCGCTGCTCCGGCAATGGGGCAAGCACGCATTGAGGGGCGCGTGACCGATGAAGCGGGCGCTGCCCTGCCCGGCGTGAACGTGTGGCGCACAGGCTCACAGGAGGGCACCGCCACACTGGCCGATGGCACGTTTGCGTTCGAGACCCGCGCCACGGGGCGTGTGGTGATCCGCGCCAGCGCGGTGGGCTATGCCGAGGCCGAGGCCGTGGTGACGGTAGCGCCCGGCGCGACGGTGCGGCTCGACTTCACGCTGCGCGAGGTCGTGCTGGATGGCGGCGAGGTGGTCGTCACCGCCAACCGACGCGCTCAGCGGGCGCTGGATGTGCCCGTCACCATCGAGGTGCTCTCCACGGCCGACCTGGAGGCGCGCAACATCATCACTGTAGACCAAGCGCTGCGCTACCTGCCGGGGGTGCAGGTGCAGGAGAACCAGGTCAACATCCGCGGCTCGTCGGGCTTCTCGTACAACGTGGGCAGCCGCGTGCTGATGATGCTCGACGGCTTCCCCCTCCTGGCGCCCGACACAGACGGCATCCCGTTCGACGCCCTGCCGATCACGCAGATCGAGCAGATCGAAGTGCTCAAAGGCCCCGGCTCGGCACTCTACGGCGGCGGCGCGCTGGGCGGCGTCATCCAGGTGCTCACCGCCGACCCCGGCGACGAGCCCGTCACCAAGCTCCAGCTCTACGGCGGGGTGCATCCCCCCACACGCTACGACGTGTGGCGCGAGGCCTGGGACGGCGCCGATTCGTACAAGCCGATGGGCGGCCTCACCCTGGGGCACAGCCGACGCGTCTCGCCAAAGTTATCCTTCTGGATCAACGCCGATGTGCAGCTCGACGACGGCTACACCGACTTCAGCAGCGAGCGCCTGGCGCGTCTCTTCACGAAGTGGCTATGGTCGCCCACGGGCCAGGACCGCTTCGAGTTCATGCTTGGCGCACGGCGTATCAACCGCGAGGCGTTTCTGTTCTGGAACGGCGCCCGGGCGGCGCTCAGCCCCGGCCAGCTCGGCTTCACCCGCACCACCGACCCCAACGGCACCAGCGACAACGTGTCCACCAGCGGCACCTTCTTCGCGTCCTACACGCGGCTGTTCAACACGCAATCGTTCCTCACGGCGCGGCTGCGGTCGTACGCGCTCTTGCTCCAGCCCATCCGCGACGGCGCCATCGAGGACCCGGACCGCGGCACCTACGGCATCCGGCTGGGCGGCGAGGTGCAGTACCACCTGCGGCCCACGCCCACGCGCTACCTCACCCTCGGCGCCGCGGGCGACGGCAACAGCACCTATTCCAGCTTCTTCGTCAGCCCCGACGGCAACGCGATCGGGACGCAGCCGGAGACGGCCGTGTTTGGGCAGTGGGAAGAGCAGGTGGGGCGCCTGACGCTCATCGGCGGGCTGCGGTGGGACCGCTACCAAGTCGACGTGCAGGACGCCGTCTCGGAGGTGAGCCCGCGCTTCAGCATCAGTGTGCCGCTGGGCGCTGACCAGACGACGTGGCTGGCCTACGCCGAGGGCTTCCGGGTGCCCAGCTTTGCCGAGCGCTTCGTGGACAACCGCTCGTTCCTGCCCATCGTCAGCAACTACACGCTACGCCCCGAGACCAGCAACGCCATTGAACTGGGCTACCGGACGCAGCGGCAGGTGGGCGCCACACCCATCACGGTCACCGCCACGGCGTTCACGACGCGCTACGACGACCTCATCGAGCCCGTGTTCACCTCGCGGTCGTCGGCGTTTCAGTTCGTCAACCTGACCCAAGCGCGCGTGACGGGTGCCGAGGCGTCCGTCGAGGCGATCATCCCCAATGGCCCGCGCCTGCTGCTCGGCTACACTTTCACCGAAGCGGTGGACCTCGACGCCGACGCGCCGCTCACCAACCGCCCCGACCACCTCATCTCGATGCAGTTCCAGACGCCGCTGGGGCGCGGCTTTGGCGTCGGCATCGACGCGCGCTACATCAGCACGCCGGAGCGACTCGACTCCGACTTCGTCCGCTTCGTCCCCGACGCCGACGTGCTCTTGGCTACGCAGGTCGTAGACGCTCGGCTCACCTACCGGCGGGCTCAAACTGAGATCGGGGCGCTCATGATGAACGCGTTCGACTACCATTACCTGGAGCGACCCGCGTTTTTAGCCCCGCCACGGCACTTCATCCTCCGCCTGAGCACATCGTTCTAGCTACGGCGCAGTTTTTGTACGCGTCATCGGCACCACCTCATCCGGGACTGCCCACCCGGATACCCTGCGGTTAAGGCACCACGCTCTTCTGCCGATACCTAGGCCAATTCTACCTGTCTCCCATCATGAACCAGACGCTCACCGCGGTGCTGGCGCTGTTGACGGCTACCCTGCTGTCCATCAACCTCCAGCAAAATGCCCTGCGCTCGCTGCTCAGCTCGATCACCAACGAGTATGAGACGATTGGCGGTGCCGTGGCGCTCGATGTGCTCGACTACGTCGGCTATCAAGAGTTTGACGATGCAACGGCTACAGCGACCGTCACGAACGAAAGCCAGCTCACGCCGCTCCCCTTCGACACGACGCAGACGTTTGCCGCCGCCGATGACATCGACGACTTCCACGGCATCGAGAACCACATTTACGTCACGCCCTACGACCCAACCGAGTACCTCGTTGACATCGACGTAGAGTATGTCGCTGAAGACAACCCCGACTCCACGCTCACCACGCAGTCCTTCGCCAAGAAAGTCACCGTCACGGTCACGCACCCGCAGCTCAACAGCGGTGTGACCATGTCGCAGGTCTTTTCGTATCCATGACGCCCGTTGTTGTAGACGCTCATGCATGTCTTTACTGATCATATCCTCGCCACGCTCATCGGCATCTCGGTGGTGGTGATCCTGCTCTACACGCAGTTTCGCTCCAACGAGACGGCCATCGAGGAGCTGCAGTACCTGGGGGCCCGGCAGCAGATGCTACAGATGAACGAGTGGATCGAGGAAGACCTGCTGAACATCGGCGTGGGCGTGACGGGCAGCACGGCCGATATCGAGACGTGGAACGACTCGACGTTCTCGTTCCGCCGCAAGCTCGACGCCGCCGATGCGTCGCCGTCGCTCATCACGTACAGCCGCAGCACGGTGGGCAGCGCCGTCAAGACTGACTCGGTGTATACCCTCTACAAAACGGTGCGCTCAGTCAACGGCGTGGCAGGCGGCGGCACGCCCGAGAACATGAGCCTGGCCGAGTTTGTGATGATGGATGCCTCGGGCAATCAGGTCACCAACCCCACGGCGGCAGTGGCGATCTCGGTGCGGCTCCACATCCTCTACTCCCAGAAAAGCAACACGCTGGGCGAGGCGCGCTACGTGCGTCGCTTCTGGCCCGCCGACTTGAACTGACGGCGCCGCTCACACAAACGGCCGCCGCTTCGACTGCGCCTTGCGCGACTCGGGCAGTGGCAGGCCCGCGCCCTCCATGCGCAGGCGTACCATCTCATAAAACGCCTCCTTCTCTCGGCTGCGGATGACGGCACGCTCGTGCGCCTCGGAGAGAATCAGCGGATACCCTCTCCCCTTCTCGCACTCCGAGAGCACGACGGCGTGGACGAGGCCGAGGAGCGCGTCGTCGTCTGCCACCCAGCGCGGAAGCTCCACGCGGGCGATCTCGGACTGGCGCTCGCCGATGGGCACGTGGATGTACACGTAGCAGATGCGGTTCTCTGGAGTGTAGTCCATCTGCACATGCGAGGCCGACTCGAACACCGCGCTACGATGGCCGAGGGGTAGTATGCGCTCGAACAGCCAGCGGTCGAGCAGACCGTCGAGCGTGGCATCCGGCGCAAGGCGATCGCTTTCGTGCTCGCGACGGACGGCTTTGAGCAAGTTGATGACCTCGGTGTTGCCCGGTAGGCTGATGAACGAGCAGACGGGGATGTGCTGCTGCCGGAAGGCCTCCAGCGTCTCCACGTACTGTGCGATGAGGCGTTCTTCTAGTTCGCGGCTGTGCAGCGAGCGCAGCATCCAGCGGATGAGCGTGCCGTCGCCCATCGCCACGAGCGGGCGGCCTGGCGTGCCCGCCGCCTCGGCGACTTGCCGCAGGTGTTCCAGCTCCAGCCCGTCCCGAAGCGCCGAGACCACATCGGTGCTGGCGCGCTCCACGAGGTCGTCGAAGTGATCCTGCAGCTCGCTCGTGCGGTAGCGAAACTGCGGCACCGACTCGATCAGCGGCGCCTCGTGCGTGCCGTAGTGAAACGCGATGCGGCTGATGTTGAGCAGGTAGCACGACGGCTCGCGGTGGCGGTCCGGGTAGATCTGCGAGCCGTCCGTGGCGACCACCGTGACCACATCCGGCCGTGGGGGCGCGATGCATGTCTCCGACGGGTCGCCGAGCATGGTCGGGATGAGCGCGGAGAGCTTGAGGTGTGGCAGCGTGTCGCGGTAGCGCGCCCAATCCGCGGCGCAGGTGGCGAGGGCGGCCTCAGCGAGGTCCAGCTTGGTCTTCAGCAAGGCCCGCTCGCGCTGCTGGTAGTCGCCGAAGCCGTCGAACTGCTGCTGGAGCTGTTGGAAGTCAAGCATCGGTTCGGGGCTGGGGATTCGGACGGCCTGCGGCCTTTGGGGGTTTGGGGTGGCTGGGTGCGGCAGGAGACGCAGAGCGAGTCCCGAGCGCGACGCGCTAGATCAGCATGCCCGCGATGGTGGCGGTCATCCAGGAGGCGAGGGCGCCGCCGATGACGGCGCGGACGGCGAGCGAGGCGATCTCGGTGCGGCGCTTGGGCGCCAGCCCGCCGATGCCGCCGATCTGGATGGCGATGCTGCCGAAGTTGGCGAAGCCGCAGAGCGCGTAGGTGCCCATGATGATGGAGCGCTCGGACATGACACCCTGCATGCTGCCCAGCGACAGGTAAGCCACAAACTCGGTCACCGCGATCTTCTCGCCCATCAGGCTGCCGAAGCTGAGGATGTCGGCGGTTTCTACGCCCATCGCCCAGGCCAGCGGCGCGAAGACGAAGCCGAAGATGGACTGCAGCGTCAGCCCCTCAAAGCGACCGCCCGTGGCCGAGGCGACGGCGTCGTTGAGGTTCCACAGCTCGGCCCCGAACAGCGTGGGGTTGCCCACCCAGCCGAGCATGGCGTTGAGCATGGCGATGAGCGCGAGGAACGCCAGCAGCATCGCGCCCACGTTGGCGGCCAGCTTGAGCCCATCGCCCGCGCCCGCGGCGGCGGCTTCGAGCACGTTGCCGCCCGTCTCCACCTCGGCCAGCTCAAACTGCCCCATCGTCTCGGGCGCCTTGGTCTCCGGGATCAGGATCTTCGCCATCACGATCGCGGCGGGCGCACTCATCATCGACGCGGCCAGGAGGTGCGCCGCAAACTTGGCCTGCTCCGCCAGCGACTCGCCGCCCAGCATGCCGATGTACGCCGCCAGCACGCCGCCTGCGATGGTCGCCATCCCGCCCGTCATCAGCGTCATCAGCTCGCTCTTCGTCATCTTGTCGATGAACGGCCGCACCACCAGCGGCGCCTCGGTCTGCCCGATGAACACGTTGGCCGCCGCCGAGAGCGACTCGGCGCCGGAGAGCTTCATCGTCTTGGCCATGAACCAGCCCATCCCCTTCACCAACGGCTGGATGATGCGCAGGTGGTAGAGCACGGCCATCAGCGCGGCGAAGAAGATGATGGTGGGCAGCACCTTGAACGCGAAGTTGAGCAGCGGCGGCTCGATGGTGCCCTCGCGGAACGAGCCGAAGATGAAGTCGCTGCCTACGTCGGTGAACGCGAGCAGGCTCGCAAACCCAGCACCGATCCACTCGAACACCGCGTAGCCCGCCGAGGTCTTCAGAATCAGCAGCGCGAACACAATCTGCAGCCCGATCCCAATGCCCACGACCTTCCAGTCGATCTTACGGCGGTTGCTGGAGAGCAGCACGGCCAGCCCCAGCAATGCGACAATGCCGATGAGACCGCGACCTAAGAGCGTGACGACTTCCATATCCAAGTTGGCGAGGTGACAAGACGCCCGAAGGTACGGCGGCAGCAGCCAATAGGGAAATCGTCCTATCCGCGCTTTCACGGACCACGTTGCTCATCCCGCGCAATTGCTGTAGGTTGGCGATACTTCGCGCTGGCGCTCACGCAACTGTATTCTGCTGATGGCTTCCCCGACT
>JBCCMF010000150.1:0-10779 GCA_039026435.1 Bacteroidota bacterium | reverse complement strand
GAGCGGCCACCGATCCCAGTCCTGCCGCACCAAGCGCCGCGCAATGGTAGGCGTGGGGAAGATGGCGGCGGTGAGCAGGCGGTCGTGCTGGTGGACGACGTCGCGTAGCATCTCCACGACGCGCGTGATGCTGTCGTAGCGGAACTGCAACCACGCCGCGTTGGACGGCGGGTCGTCGAGCTTGAGCGGATCGAGCCCCGTTTGTGCTTTGAACAGCGCCCGGCAGACGTCGCAGTAGCAGTAGTCGAAGGGCGGATATTCCTGGTCCTGCACCAAGTCGTACGTGGGCCAGAGCGCCTCGGGCAGGATGACGTCGGGGAAGCGGATGTAGTCGAGATGCATGCTCTCCACGCCGGGCACCTGGGCCATCTCAGCATAGTGTGCAGCCAGGTGGTCGTGCACGTCGGGGCGGTTGGGGCAGAGGAAGCGGTAGTAGTCGACGTACGGCGGGTCCGTGGCCGTAGAGGCACGCTCGCGGTTGACGGCGTACCACTGCGGGTTGGTCTCCACCATGCCGCCGCGCATCATGGTGATCACCCAGGCATGCACTTCGAGCCCGGCCTCATACGCCACGGGCACGATGCGCTCCAACACGTCTGTGGCAGCCACGTTAGGCAAGATGGCGTCGATGCCTGCGGCTTTCCAGCGTGCGAACTTAGACTTCCACGGCTCCATCATGCTGAAGTCACCGCGTACCCAGGCCCAGTGCTTCTGCGTGAGGGGAGCGGACGCCAGTGGGTGCGCATCTGGCCAGTGCGGGAGCGTGGGCAGCGCCGCTGCGCCCGTGGCCAAGAGCTGAAGAAACTGCTTGCGATGCATCGATCTGCTCAACGTTAGGGCTGTTGCTGGATCCAGGTGCGCCCGTCCTGGCGAATGTGGACGGTGGTGCTGTCGAAGCCGGGCGCCACGATCTCGTATAGCGACGGCGTGGTGTGGAGCGAAGGAGCGAAGTCGAGCCCGTCAATCGCCGGGAGGTCGCCCAGCTGATCTATCGCATCCGCATACTCACCGTGTGCCTGTCGGTGAGCCACCTGCTGGTAGTAGAGCGTGCGGAGGGCGCGCTTGACGCGTTCGTTCGGCGGCTCTACAAACGGCATCGCCTCATCCAGCGTCGCCGCGGCATCGAACTGGACGAAGCCCCAGTGCTCGGGGCGGTGCATGTTGATCGCGCCTTGCGGCGACCAGACCCAGTTCGACTCATGAAGCGGCTTGCCCGTCTCGGAATCGACGGTCTTCTGGTACTGCCCATCCACCACGTCTAGCGGCCACTGTACGCGCGAGAAGTTGACACGCCACTGGTCGCCTGCCTCGGGCACGCGGCGCCTAGCGTTGGCCTCGCGTAGGGCCGTCCAGGGAATCGCGACCTCCACGGTCCATCCCGAATCGGTGTCGCTCGGATCGTTCAGCGTGCCTTGGAGCGCGACGGCGCTCTGCAAGCCCGCGATGTCCCAGCCCGTCAGGTAGCGTCCGCCGTCGCGGTAGGGCTGGGTGAGGAAGAGGTCCCACACCGTGCCCAGCGCGTTCACCTCGTACTCGTAGTACGCGTGCGTGTCGCCGTCGGGGTCGATGAAGATCTCGAAGTCGTTGTCGTAGAAAATGACGGCATCGCGCTCCGTGATCGTCGCCCACAGGTGTGCTTCTTCGAGTTCAGCGGCGAAGTAGAAGTGCTCGGCATCCCACCGCATCATGACGCGCGTCTCGAACGGCGCAGGTGGGTGAGCGTCGCCTTCGATGTTGACGAACGAGGTCGTCCACGGCGTGCCTTCCCACGCGGCATCGTCTAGGTGACCGTCGATGGTGGGTGGCGTGGGCGCGAAGAGGCAGCGGTAGTGCCGAGGAACGGACTGCGCCAATACTGGCAGGGCGATGGCGGCGAGCACCGCGCAGCAGGTCAGCCAACGAAGCGCATCCAGTGCGGTAGCCACAGGCGATGAACGCATGATGTAGAGCCTCATACCAGCTCTGGAAAATGATTGTGCGATCGAGGTTGTCATCCCGAGCAGAGGCCGCAGGCCGGAGCCGAGGGATCTCCCATTTTTTCGTTGTGCAAAAGGCGTACTGGGGAGATCTCTCGGCTTCGCTCGGGATGACAAGGTTAGAGGGTATGCTGCACTGTAAAATTCCAGAACGGGTATCAGATAAAACAGGGGGAGCGCTGCCTCGACCTTGAGCAGGGCCGAGGAGCGCTCCCGTACGGTATGAGGTGTGTGAGGCAGGTTCGCACACCCTCATCTAAGCGATGCTACTGGGCGTCCCACCAGACGCGGGTGGTAAACTCGTCGGGGCCTTGTCTGCCGACAGCCGCTTCGTAGTTCACCGCGTTGGCTACCGACTCGCCCGTGGGGTAGCGGAGGCGGCGCGGGATCTGGCCGTTGCTCTCGTTACCGGGGAAGTTGATGGGCGTCAGGTTGGGGAAGCCCGTACGGCGCCAGTTGGCGTAGGACTCGTACTCGTTCAAGAACGTAGCGCCCCAGATCTGATTGTTGATCTGCTCCAGTGTGCCGTTGTACGGGTTGTCTGCCAGGTAGGCGTCCATGTCTGCAGCCGAGATGCCCGCGTTGGCGTCATACAGGGCCAGCTGCCCCATAGCCGCACGGACACCGTTTTCGTAGTGCTGGGCTGCGCTGCCCGACACGTAGCTACGCTGGACAGCTTCCGCCGTCAGCAGCTCCACTTCGGCGTAGGTCATGAAGAACATCGGGTCCGTCGTGCCTGTGATCATCGGGTTGACGCGCATGTAGACATCCATGCCGCACGGGTCGGCCCCGCTGTCGCAGGATACCCATGACGGATCGTTCTCGATGCCGAAGACGGCGTCTGTGGCGCCTGTCGTGCGGCCGTTAGGCAGACCAACCGCGCCAGCACCAGCGGCGCGCAGGCCGATAATGTCGAGGCGTGGGTCATTCGATCGGGCCATCCAGTCGACGAACGTGGCGCTCAGGCGCGGGTTGCCGTCGGCCTCGAAGACTTCGCCGATGCCGTTGCGCCATCCCGATGGATCGTTGTGACTGACCATCGCAATGTCGTCGTTGCTCGTCATCATGCCACCTGCAACGGCTTTCTGAGCCCAGCTCTGCGCGGCACCAGGATCGACCTTCACGAGGCGCATGCCCAGGCGAAGCATCAGCGAGTTCGCCAGCTTCTTCCACTTGTCAGCGTCGCCTTGGTAGATCAGGTCGCCACTGCCGAACGAGCCGTTAGCCCCGTTGAGCGCGGCAGCTGCGGCTTCCAGCCGTGCCAACATGTCGGCGTAGATGTCCTCCTGGCGGTCATACGCGGGCTGCGAGATGCCTTCGGTGAAGCCTTTGCCCGCCTCCGAATAGGGGATGTCACCGTGGAGGTCCGTCAGACGGTGGTACATGAGCACCCGCGTGATCTCCGTGATGGCGCACAGATTGGCGTCTTCGGGGGTCGCACACGTCTGGATCAGCAGATCCTCGATATTCCGGGCGATGTTAGGGTAGTAGCGGTCCCACATCGAAGACGAGTAGCCCGCGTTGTAGGTGTACTTGTCGCCCGTCCAGTAGCCGGGCAACGCCGCGATGTGTTGCATCATCGTGGAGCTGTAGATCAGGTTGGCACGCCAGTTCTCGTAGCGTTCCCCTGAAATCCGGAGCTGGATGTCGGTCAGCTTAAAGTTGGGGTCGATCTGATCCGCCTGCGTAGGGTCGGTGTTCAGGTCAGCAAACTGGTCGTCCAGCGAGTCGCAGGACACCAGGAACAGGAGGCAGGCCCCAAGGGCAATCCTGCCGAGCTGCTTTATCGTGTTTCTCATAAGAGTCAAAGTTTAGTTCGCTTATACAGCACAAGGGCTAGGGCGCCGGGCCAGCGGACTGTACCCGGCGCCTGCTAGCCTTACAGGCGGACGTTCAGGTTGAAGCCCAGGCTGCGCGTTTGCGGCACGCCGGAGTGCTCCAGGCCGATGCCCTGCTGCGTGTTGTTGAAGATGGACTCGGGGTCGATGTTGTCCACGTTGCTGTACAAGATGAACAGGTTGCGGGCCACCAGCGAGATCGTAGCCAGCTTGATCGGCGTGGCGTTGAGGTAGCGGCTGGGTACGCGGTAGGTGAACTGCACTTCGCGCAGTTTGGCGAAGCTCGCGTCGTAGACGAACTCTTCGCCGATGCTGCCTGCGATGCGGCCGAAGTAGTCCTGCGGGTCAGCTTCGGTCGTGTTGACGTTGCCGTCCTGGTCTACGCCTTCGCCCACGATGAAGCCCTCTTCGCGGCCTTCGAGCGTGTTCTGGTGGAGGCCGTTGCCATAGCCCGAGCTATTGGTCACGGAGAAGATTTCACCGCCCAAGCGCACGTCGACGAGGGCGCGGACGCTGAAGTTCTTATAGCGCACCGTGTTCGAGATGCCACCGATCAGGTCTGGCGTGCCGTTACCGAGCACACAGAGATCGTTGGTACGAACAGGCAACCCACCAGCGTCATGGACGATGGCGCCTGTGGCATCACAGTCCGAGGCGTCTTCGCCCGTGGGTACGTTCTGGCGGAGGTACTTGCGGCCTTTGATCGTGCCGTAGGCTTCGCCCACATCGGCGGTGACGAAATTGCCGCGGTTGCGGCTCTCGGCCAGCACCAGCGACGTTTGGCCATCGATGAGCTCGACGACTTCATTGCGGTTGCGCGCCATGTTGAAGTCGAGGTCCCAGCGCAGGTCGCCCGAGCGGACGGGCGTCGTCGTCAGCAGCAGCTCCACGCCCGAGTTCTTGATCTCGCCAGCGTTGATCAACTGGCTGCCAAAGCCCGATGCGCTGGAGATGGTGGTCGCCAGGATCTGGTCCGAGGCCGTCTGGCTGTAGACCGTGAAGTCAGCGCCGAGGCGGTTGTCGAAGAAGCGCACGTCGAAGCCAGCTTCCACACCTACCGTAGAGGAGGGGCGGAGGTCAGCCAGCGGGATCTGCCCCTGCGCAATGGCACCGCGCGGCTGGCCAAGGTGGCTGCCGTTGAGGCTGTACGTCAGGCCCAGCTGGTAGGGATCAGTGTCGCCACCGACTTCGGCCCAGTTGGCGCGGACTTTACCAAAGCTCAAGAACTCAGGCATCTGCAACGCATCTGAGAAGACAAAGCTCAGGTTCACAGACGGGTAGAAGTACGAGTTGTTATCCACAGGCAGTGTGGATGACCAGTCGTTGCGGCCCGTCAGGTTGAGGAAGAGGTAATCGCTGTATGAGAACTCTGCCTGGCCGTAGAGCGAGTTGACCTGCTTCTCGTTGAAGCTGTAGCCGTGCGAGAGCACGTTCTGATTCGTCACCACTTCCAGCCCCGGCACGTTGAAGCCGCCACCGCCGCTCAGCGTGAGGTCCTCACGCTCGCGGTAGAGGATGTTGCCCCCAAGCGTAGCGTTGAGACCAATCTTCTCATTGATGGGGCGGTTGGCCGAGAGGAGGAAGTCGGTGTTGACTTCGGAGATACGGAATTCCTGCTCGTTCTGGCTACCCAGCGGCTGGAAAGCAGTACCCCAAGGCGTGATGCCCGTGCGGCGCGTCGTGTACGTGTCGCCACCGAAACGCCCTGAGAGCGAGAGCCAGTCGGCGAGCTGGTACGTCAGCGAGGCAAAACCGATCAGGCGACGGTCTTCGTCCGATTGGTTAAACTGGAAGGCGGCCCAGTACGGGTTCTGCTGGAACGTGTTGTCGAACAGTCCGCGGTGTAGTTCGCGGCCATCTACGTCGGTACCCGGGTTGGCGCAGTTCGGATCTTCCGGCGGGCAGCGTAGCGTGTTCACGTCGATGTTGCGCGCCAGTTGGAAGACCGAGAAGTTGGCGTTGCCCGGCGAGTCAGAGAGGCGCGGGCGGTTCTGCACATCCTCGCGTATGAAGTTGAGCTTGGCATCGGCGCTGAGCCGGGAGCCAAACTTGCCCGTCGTGCGGAGGGTGAACGAGGTGCGCTCTAGACCCGAGTTGGGCGAGATGCCGTCGTTGGTCAAGTGTGAGAAGCTGAAGCGCGCCGTCAGGTTGTCCGAAGCCGTGGTGAGCGCCAGGCTGTTGGTGGACGTCAGGCCCGTGTTGTAGAACGAGTTGATGGCGTTCTCCTGCAGCGTGTAGGGCTGCATCGAGCCGTCCCAGCTGATGACTTCCTGGCCGTCCAGGCGGGCGCCCCACGAGGCATCGGCGGTGGCAAGCGCGTCTTCCACCGTGGTAGGTGCTTCGCCGCGCGTGCCCTGGCCGTAGATTTCCTGCCAGTCGGTGCGGATCAGCACATCCTCAAACGTGGTGTTGCTGCTGAACTCGACGCCGAGGCCCATCCCCGCCTGCGCTTTCTTCGTCGTGATGAGGATCACGCCGTTCTTGGCGCGTGAGCCGTAGAGGGCTGCCGCCGAAGGGCCTTTGAGGACGGTGAAGTTCTCCACGTCGTCCGAGTTGATGGACGAGATGCCGTCGCCGCCGTCGGAGCCGCCCCACATCCCAGCGGAGCCGAGGGTGGTGTTGTCGATGGGCACGCCGTCTACCACGTAAAGCGGCTGGCTGTCAGCGCCCAGCGACGAGGCGCCGCGGATGATGACACGGCTCGATCCGGCCGGGCCACTGGCGGGCTTGCTCACGAGCACGCCGGGGAGCTTGCCTGCGAGCGCGTTGGCCACGTTCGTCTCGCGCACTTCGCGTAGCTCCTCGCCGGAGATCTCGGCAACGGCATACCCGAGGGCCCGCTGCTGTCGTTCGATCCCGAACGCTGTGACAACGACTTCTTCAAGCAGCTCAACGTCCTCTTCCAGTCTGATGGCGATCTCGGCTCGGCCCTCCACGGCAACAGTCTGCGTCAGGAAACCAACGTAGGAGATAGCGAGCGAGGCGTTGCGGTCAGATAGGGTGAGTGAGTAGTTCCCTTCGGCATCGGTAATGGTGCCGTTGGTGGTACCAGCTTCCACGACGTTAACGCCCGGTAAGGCTGCGCCGTCTGCATCTGCTACCACGGTGCCCTGGACCGTGAAGTCTTGGGCGGTGACGTGTTGGGTGCTTGCAAGAAGCAGTAGAGCAAGCACGGTCATAATATGACCCAGGGTTCTCAAGTGCCTGGTACAGCACTTTTGCCTGTAACTGGTTCTCGGCATAGGTGTGATGGTATTTAGTTGGTAGAAGTAACAAGAGCGCTGGACGCGCATGGGGCAGCAGGTAACCGGAGGCGCAAACGGCTAACCGTCAATGGTTCGGAAGCGCATCCGGAAAGGCATACCCCGGGGGAAGTCACGAGAGGAAGGGTATGCGATGTTACTATTAGGTTACCAAAACCACAATCCCTTTCGGCTGGCGGTGGAAAGTTTGGAACCGCTTCCACCTGTCATTCCAGCGCGCTGGCAGGTCGAGAGCCAGGACGACTACCGGCATGACTATCGCGAAACAGCATGCCGTTGAGGCTGTTAGGCAACGACATACAAGTTCAGCCCTTGCATGTAGCATCGCGTTGTGGTGTATGCTCCAAAACTAGAGGAGGGAGACGGTGAAAAAGTTCACTATCGATGATGTGGCAGCACTGGCCCATGTATCCCGCTCCGTCGTCTCTCGCGTCCTCAACAACCACCCCAACGTGAGCGATGCCGCACGGGAGCGCGTGCAAAAGGTAATCAGAGAGCACAACTACCGTCCCAGCTCGGTAGCTCGCAGTCTGGCATCAGACCGTACGTACGAGCTCTGCGTGATGGCTCCGCGGCGGAGTAACGAGGTGCTCTCGTCGGGCTACTGGGCGCTGACGCTGTTGGGGATCTCGGCGGGGAGCTTGCAGCGCGGCTACTTCGCGTCGGTCTCGCTGGTATCGCCCGACATGAAGGAACAGATCGTTGACCGCATCACGCGCCATGCCTTTGATGGCTACATCATGATTGCGCACGATGTGGCGACCATCGTTGCCGATGCGCTTCAGGACAGCCCCAAACCCCTTGTGCTCATCGGGCACGACCCTGAGTTTCCCAAGCTACCTTCCATCGACATTGACAATTGGAACGGCGGTTACCTTGCTGGAAGGCACCTCGCTCAGCTTGGCTATACCTCCATCGGTGTCATGCTGGGGCCGAAGGCGGCCAAGGAGACCAACGATCGGAAGGCGGGCTTTGAGACGGCCTTGCGCGAGGCAGGCCTGCACATCAGGCGCGAGCATCAGGCCTACTGCCACTACTCGTGGGAGACGGGCTACATCGTCATGCAGGAGTGGATAGCGTCTGGCCACTGCCCGCGTGCCATCTTTTGCACGAGCGATGTCAAAGCAACGGGGGCGCTGCGTGCGCTCTACGAAGCGGGCCTACGTGTGCCCGAGGACGTGGCCGTCGTTGGCTTTGACGACCTGCCCGCATCGGCCTACGCCGTACCGCCCCTCACCACAGTGCACCAGCCGATCTACGAGAAAGGGGTGCGGGCCGCCCACATACTGATCGACTTGGTGGAGGGCAAGCCTGTGCCTGAGAGCCACCTCAGCTTACCGCCTCACCTGGTAGTGCGCCAGACCTGTGGAGGCGCACCCGGGGAGGCTCACCCGGGAGCAACGCCAGCGCAGGACCAGACAAACGCGTAACTTGCGCCCGCGCAATGCCCTGCTGCGGCGCGCTGTGGCCCCCTGAGCTAGCTGCGGTGGGGTGTTCTTCTGCCAGACCCCCTCATGAGGATATGCCCAAAGCCTGTCTGAGCATGCTCGTGCTGATGCTGTACGCACAGGTCAGCGTTGCCCAAGTCATCGACCTATCGTTCCTGCAGACGCGACCCGAGGAGACGGGCTTCGAGGAGACGTCGTCGTACGCCGAGGTGATGGCGTTCCTGGAGGTGGTGGCGGCGTCGTCAGAGCGCGTGCACCTGACGCACTTTGGCTATTCGGTGGAAGGGCGAAAGCTGCCGCTGGCCGTCGTGGGCGATGTGGCCGCGCCAACGGCCGAAGCCGTGCGCGCCACGGGCAAGCTGCGGGTCTTCGTGCAGGCGAACATCCACGCGGGCGAGGTATGCGGCAAAGAAGCCATGCTGATGCTGCTCCGGGCACTGGGCAGCGGGAAGCACGCGGCGTGGTCCGACTCGCTGGTGCTGCTCATCGCGCCCATCTACAACGCCGACGGCAACGAGCGCGTCAGCCTCTACAACCGCCCGCGCCAGCACGGGCCGATGGGAGGGATGGGCCAGCGGCCCAACGCTCAGGCGTACGACCTCAACCGCGACCACATGAAGCTCGACTCGCCCGAGGCCAGGTCGCTCGTCGGGCTCATGAACGACTTCGACCCGCATGTGCTCGTGGACCTGCACACCACCAACGGCAGCTACCACGGTTACCACCTGACGTACGCGCCGCCGCTCCATCCCAACACCGACGCGGGCGTCCTCAGCCTGCTGCGCGACCAGATGCTGCCCGCCGTCACCGCGCGCATCAAGGCCAAGTACGACTGGGACTATTACTACTACGGCAACGTGCCGCGCTCGCCGCGTGCCGAACGGGGCTGGTACACCTTTGACCACCGCCCGCGCTTCAACAACAACTACGTGGGCCTGCGCAATCGCCTCGCCATCCTCAGCGAGGCCTACGCCTACGACACCTTCGAGGACCGCATCCTCAGCACGCTCTACTTCGTCGAGGAAATCCTGAACTACGCGCACGCGAACGCCGCTGACCTCGCCGCCGTCACCGAGGCCGCCGACGCGTCGGTGGTGGGCGCAGAACTCGGGCTGCGGGCGACGTTTGCGCGCTCCGAAGAACCCGTCACCATTCTGATGGGCGAGGTGGAGCGGCAGCGCAACCCGTACTCGGGCGCGCTCGTCTTGCAGCGCACGGCCACGCAGACGCCGGAGCCGATGCCAGAGTTTGGCACCTTTGTCGCCACCGAAACGACGACGGCACCCATCGCCTATTACGTTCCGCCCGAGATGACGCTGGTGCGCAACAAACTGGACGATCACGGCATCCAGTACACGACACTCGCCGAAGCCACATCGATGCCTGTCCAGCGCTTCCGCATCGACTCGACGGCCGTGGCGGCGCGGCCCTTCCAGGGGTATAACGAACGTACGCTTTTTGGCGCCTACACACCTGTTTTAGACGAAACGCTGCCTGCGGGTACGCTCGTCGTCCCGGTCGGGCAACCCCTTGGCCGCCTCGCCTTCTCGCTGCTCGAACCGCGCTCCGACGACGGCCTCACGGCATGGGCTTTGATTGACCGATGGGTGGAAGATGTGGCGGAGTATCCCATCGGGCGGCAACCCGCAAGCGCTCGCCCATGAAACCCAGCTGCGCCGCCGCGAATTGTTCTTCTTGGGCACGAGCATGTGCTGCTTTATCCACCTCAACACGCAACCTGTGCATACCGTCCGTCTACTTGCTGTGGCCACAAGCCTCGTCCTCCTCGCCTGCCAGCCTGCGCCGACCTCGGGCGTCGTAGTCGCCTCGGCTGACGAGGTGCGCGGTGCCGTAGCCGACAGCGCCACTCCCGTCAAGGTGGTCAAGTTCTGGGCGACGTGGTGTGCCTCGTGCCTCGCAGACATGCCCGGCTTCATCGAGCTCGCGACCGAGCGGCCAGACGATATGGAGCTCATCTTCGTATCGATGGATACGGAGGCGCAGCGCGAAGAGGCGGAGGCGGTACTCGCCGAGCACGGCTGGGACGCCCGCTCGTTCCTCCGCAGCGGATCGGACTATGCGTTCATGCGCACCGTCACGCCGCGCTGGACGGGCGCCCTCCCGGCGACCGCGCTCTACCTCAGCGAAACAGACCCTGCACAGTTTTGGGAAGGCCAAACCGACTATGAAACACTCTCGATACGCATCGATCACCTCCTGGCTCGCTAGCCTCACGTTCGCCGTGCTGCTTGTG
>JBCCMF010000149.1:0-10779 GCA_039026435.1 Bacteroidota bacterium | reverse complement strand
CAGGCAGGGCGATCATCACACGCAGCAGCGCGGTGATGAAAGCGATCTGGCACTTGCCGAGGTGGAGTTCGGTTCGTAGGATGGCCTCGACGCTAGTCGTCATGGGTCGCCTGCAGGAGAAGGACGTGTCGCAACGCCAAGATCGGCAGGCGACCCCAAAGCGTCAAAACAGCTTAAAACTGTCCGCAGTATTGTATTTTCAGAGCATCAATCCAAATGAGCCAGAATCGCCAGCTTCAGTTTTCGATTTTAGCTACAATCTGTTCTCATAGTCTACTCCGATGAGCGATCTATACAAGGCATATGGCAAGGTTAATCCTGGTTTGTGGTCCTACTGGTGCCGGAAAAACAACCTATTCACGGTCTCTCGCTGAAGAAGTGGGAGCCGTTCGCTTTTCCATAGACCCCTGGATGCAGACCCTCTTCTCCAAGGATATGAAGGCACTCGATTATTCATGGATGATTGAGCGCGTCAATCGGTGCTATGAGCAAATTTGGGATGTCAGCGAGCAAATCCTAATCCTTGATGGAAATGTAGTCTTGGACTTGGGGTTCACCACGAAAGCACAAAGAGGTCATTTTGCTGAGCGAGCCAGGGATGTAGGATTCAAACCGGAACTACACTACCTGGATGCTCCAAAGGCAGTCCGCAAGCGACGAATTGAAAGGCGAAATGCAGAGAAGGACCCAGCTGTGTATGCCTTTGAAGTGACGGATATGATGTTCAATTTCATGGAGCCGAGGTTTGAAGTGCCGGATGAGGACGAGATGAGAGATGGGTGCCGGGTGATGTGAGCGCTTGTGCATAGCAGCGCCATCAATGCAGACACCAAGTCGGCGGCGAATAGAGATGGAGTGTGTTGTCAATTGCATTTGAGGCTATCCTGAAGGAATTGAGCCGTGCCCCAGCAATAGCGTCGGATCGACCCCAATGAACATCACAAAAACCCTCTACGTCTCTAACCGACAGGCGTGGCGCGATTGGCTCGCGGCCCACCACGACAGGGCGTCTGAGATCTGGCTGGTCACGTATCGCAAGCACACCGGGCAGCCCAGCGTCCCCTACAACGACGCCGTCGAGGAAGCTCTGTGTTTTGGGTGGATCGATAGTACGCGAAAGGGGCTGGACGACGAGCGGCTGGCTCAGCGCTTTACGCCTCGAAAAGCGAGAAGCGGCTATTCTCAAACCAACAAAGAGCGTTTGGCGCGTCTCGCCAAGCAGGGGAAGCTACACCCGTGGGTCGAGGGCGATCTGCAGTCGGCCCGTCCCGAGACGTTCGAGATCCCGGGCGATATTCGTGCGGCACTCGAAGCTCGTGAGGGCGCCTGGGCGTTCTTCAGCGGCACCTCGCCCGCATACCAGCGGATTCGAGCGGCGTATGTGGACCATGCTCGGAAACGCCCCGGCGAGTTTGAGAAGCGGCTGAACAACCTAGTGGCAAAGTCGGCTCAGCAGAAGCAGTTTGGCTACGGGATTGAAGATTATTTCTAGCCAAGCGGTTAGCAGACGGTTGAGGCAACGTAAGGCCGCAAAAGCTATATTTGCTCGTATATCATAGCATGCGTGTCCAACTTGTCTTGCCCTGGAGCAGAAAAGCATGTCTAAAGCCGTTCGCCTATCCGCTGTGGCGCCGAAGCTGGTTTGCGCGTGGCCCGTCCTGGCCAGTCTACTTGCAGCGGTGCTCGTGCCCTCGGGGTATGCCCAGTCGTTCGAAGCCTTGGGTGACCTCGCAAGTGGCACTTACGACTTATCTAGCGCCGAGGCTGTGTCAGCCGACGGGAGCGTGGTGAGCGGGATACTGCGTACTACGGGTAGCAACAACCACGAACTCTACTGGACGGATGCCGCGGGCACCATCAGGCCCATCCGCCGCTTTATCTCGAGTGCCTTCCCCGTTGAGATATCAGCCGACGGGCAGCACATTCTGACCAAACAATGCCGCTTTGAGAATTCGCCGTTCCAAACGTTTGGCTCGGCCTGTCGCAGAGGGTTCAATGGGACGAACAGCAGCTTCATTACCAACCCCGTCCCGGCAGTCTTCACCATCGACCCGGCGGATAGCTTCAACGGCGGCCAGTGGACGATTCTGCCCTTGCCTGACCCCAATTCAGCAGCGGGCGGGGTGAAGCCTGGAGAGATTGTGAGCGGTAGCTTGTCGATCTCGGCTGACGGCCGGACCATCCACGGCGAACTCCTCGCACTCTATGGCAACGTCGCCACCCGAAAGACGGGCGATGTCTACGACACGTTCCTGTGGGTCGATGGTGAGTTGACGGGCACCAGCCCTAGCGCATGGCCCGCGTTTACAGGCGCTGATGGCTTCCCGGGGTTCGATCAGTTCGAAGATCACCACAAGGTGTTCATCGATCCAGACTTGCGCATCATCGACGCATCGGATGACGGACGTGTGCTCACAGGCATCGCTGATCCTACCACCACCTTCACGCCTGTTCGGGTGGTGAACGGGGCCACAGAGACCATCCCTGTCGTCAACGTGAACTTCCGGCCCATTGCCGTGAGTGCAGATGGATCGGTGGTGATCGGGCGGGACGGTAAACAGGCAAACGATCTGGACGAACGCATCGCTCGGTATGCCAATGGAGCCACCACCATCCTGCCGCAAGTCTCGCCGGCGCGCAGCTACGGCTTCACCGAATGGCGGGCTGAGCCTCTGGGCACCAATGCAGACGGCACCGCGATCGTCGGCTACGAGATCTACGGGAACGAACGGTCAAGCAACGGCAACGTACAGGGCACTTCCAGAGCCATGCGCGTCGCCACGATCTGGACGCTCGAGCAGGGCTCCCGCGCGGTGCAAGACGTCCTGATCGACGACTTCGGCCTGGACCTCACGGGTTGGCGGCTCATCGAGGCTACCGCCGTCAGCGACGATGGCACCGTGGTCGTGGGCAACGGCATCAATCCCAACGGGCAGCTCCAAGGCTGGCGTGCCAACCTCGCCCCCTCAGAGGGCGCGATGCGTTACGAGCTGGACCTGGAGGCCGTCGTGCCGGAGGCAGCAGGCAAGCAAGCGGGCACACGCCTAACGAGTGCCACTGACGACACGCTGCGCGTCACCGTGGGCGACTCGGTGCGGGTACGGCTGAAGGTGTTCAACACGGGCAAGCTACCGCTGGCCAACATCCGCATCCCTCGTGACGAGAGCGGGATCCAGATTCTAAGCGATGAGCTGGGCGCCCTCCGCTTCGCACGGGGCGAACGCCTCTTCATCGACCGTCTGGAGCCCGACTCGACGGCCGACCTGTTGTTCATCCACGAGGCCGTCAGCCTTGCGGAGAACGTCCGTGTGTTTGTGCCTCGGGTAGAGGCCGAAGCCATCAAGGAGGACAGCACGCGCCAGCGGATTGAGGAGCTGGTGTCGAGTTGCGGCCTGGATCAAGCCGCGCCGCCGCCAGCGCTTTCAGCCGCCAATGACGACGACAGCATCGGGTGCGCCCGCCTCGACATCCTGTCGAAAATCCTCGTCGTCAACACGACGGGCGACGAAGCGAATCACCCAGACAGCGCGGAGGAGGAGGTCTGTGACGTCGATCGGAGCGAGGACGGCGAGCAGTGTACGCTCCGCGCCGCCATCGAAGCCGTCAACGGACAGGACGGCACCGATCCCTGGTTCATCACTTTCGACATCCCAGCCGACGACAGCGGCTGCGCCGACGGTGTCTGTACGATCAGGCCTGCACCGCTGCCGCCCATCGAGCGGCCCGTCGTGATCCGCGGCACCAGCCAGCCGGGCTACGCCAACCCCGCCGCTGGCCCCCTGATCGTGGTCAGCGGCGAAGGCTCAACCAGCACCGTGCCAGGGCTGCAGCTGGCGGGCTCGCCTATCTCCGTGAGCGGGCTGACGCTGCGCGACTTCAACGGTCCCGCCCTCCAGATCGACACGGATGCGCAGGTGGATTCGATGCGCGTGGTGAATAACAGCGTAGGCATTCGCGTGGCCCGCGGCGCCGACGCCAAGATCGGCACCGTCCCCCGCCCTGACGACGAAGCAGTGTGCCTGTCCAACCTGATCGCAGGCAACACGGTAGCTGGCATTCACCTCGCCGCCGATGCGCGCGAGGCTACGGTGCGCTGCGCGGTGGTGGGCGTCCTGCCCGGCGCAGACGCGACGGCCAACCAGACGGGCATCTTGATCGAAGGCCCCGATCACATCGTCACGACCACTACAGTATCGGGCAACACGGGCATCGGCATCCATGTGAAGGGCGCCGCTGCGGTGGGCAACACGCTCTCCGAGAACATCATCGGCGCCTTCGACGAGTTGGGCACAACGGGCAACCGCTGGGGCATCGTCATCGAGTCGGCCTCCAACACCACCATCGGCCAGCCCGCTAACTCGAATCGCCCGGTGGACCAGTTCCTCCGTGGTAACCGCGAGGGCGAGATTCTCATCGTCTCCGAAGACGCCGACGCGCCCGCCGACGGGAACGTCCTGCATCGCAACGCGCTGGGCACCGATTTGGGCCGCCGCCTGGCCCCGCCCCGTGGGTCCACATCCCGGACAGGCGTAGCCATCATGGGCGCCGCGTCGTTCAACAGCGTCGGGCGTGCCACGTCCGGCGAGGCCGGGTTCTCCAACATCATCGGCGGCTATTTCGCCGACGTAGCCATCGCCGGAGCCGAGGGCCTGCCAGCTACGGGCAACCGCGTGCTCTCCACGCTCTTCGGCATCGATCCTGCGGTGACGCTCATACGCGGCACCTCACTCGACGCAGTGGCCATCCCGCCCGATGTAGGGGGCAGCATCGACAACATCGTCATCTACGGCGCGGCGTCCACGCAGATCGGCGCGACGGGTGGCACGGAGGTGGTGCTTGGGAACGCCACGGGAAGCGGCATCGAAGCCGATGGCCGCGTACCCTCGGAGGTGCTGGTGACGCCTACGCGAAGCAATCTCAGCTTCACGGGCTCTCGCACCGAGACGCGGGTTTCCGCGCTCCGCGTCCGCAACGTCATCATCCCTGCCGTCTTCCGGGACGAGGGGGACCGCTTTCCGCTAGCCAACTGCCGAGACGCTGGCATCGACCTGTACCGCTTTTCCGATGTCGTGGTCGGGCCGGACCTAACGGTCAGCGCGTGCCGCGAGCCTGGCGAGTTCTTCGGGGCAACCGAGAAAGTGGGCATCCGCCTGTTCGATGTTCAAGAGGCCACCATCACGGGTACGACTTTCCTCAGCCGCTCGCTCTGGCTAGGTCGCAATCAGTTTGACGAGTACGACAAGAACGGCGTCGGCGTGGTGGCTATCGGAACGGAGCACGTGCGTGTGTCTAGCGGGGGCGCCAGCGGGTTGCCCAACAGCTTCTACGGCTTGGAGACCGGCATACGCATTGGCGGTGGTGATGCGCCCACCTTGGAGACCGTGATCGAGGGCAACGTCTTCGGCGACGGTCGGAATGAACTCGTTGACCTGCCGAGCGCACAGCAAAACCGGTTCGGAATCGTCTTACGGCCTGGGGCCACGAACACGCGCATCGGCGGCACCGAGGAAGGATTGGGTAACCAGCTGGCTCGCAACGACATGGGCATTCGGCTCGAAGGGCCCGGCAGCTATCCCCCACGCGACGAACTGCTTCCGGTACAAGGCACGGTGATCACAGGCAACGTCTTCGGCGAGGCTTCGTCCATCGGTGCGCCCGGAGGCGATCGGGCGGTGAGCATCCACGACGCCGTGGACACGCGCATCGGCGGAGCGCTGGGTGACGGGGCAACGGGAAGCAACCGGATCAACAACTACGGAACCGCGATCGTGGTGGTCGGCGATGGGACGGAGGTTGACGGCGAGCGTGGTACCGTGATCTTGGGCAACAACATCGTGGGCGTAGAGCGCGTGGGTATTCTGCCCACCAACCCCGTCACGTTCTCGACGAGCGCCATCGAGGTGCGCCGCCCGATGGTGGATCTGCTGGGCTACACTGAGGTGAGCACGGTGCTGAACACGACGCAGGTGCTCGATGGGGCCGTGCTGGGCCCGCCCAACCAGACTATCCACGTCCAGATCTTCGGTAGCGTCGCATGCCGAGGCGTGGCCGAGGGCGAAACCCTCCTCGCAACAACCACGACGCAGACCAACGGGCTGGGGCTGGGGCGCTTCCGCCTCAGCATCACCCCCGGCGACAACACGGGCCTCACCGCTACCGCCACCGATGACGTCGCTGGCCGTACCGGGCCGTTCAGCGCCTGCTTCAGCACCATCGACCGGGCCGAATCGCGCAGCGTCCCCTTCGACCAACTCGATGACGAGGTGTTTGCCGAGTTACCAGGGTTCGGAAAGCACAATGCCGACTCGCTGTTCGTAACATCCTACGACGCGCCGCCGCCCCTGGGCACGGTCTCCGGAGAGGTCGCGCTCAACGCGTCGGGCGAGACGGTGCAGCCCACCATGCCCGTGCTTCGCGCATGGCGCCTCGGCTTGCCCGACGTGAGTGGGCAAACCCGAGCCACGCTCTGCCTGACGACCGAAGGGCTGAACGCACCGGGCGAGGTGGTCATCATCCGGCAGCACCTCGCGACAGGCATGCTCTGGACGCCGCTCGACACCCGCCTTGAAACGCTTGAGGGCCGCCTCTACGCCTGCGCCGACGAGGTGACGCCACAGGGCTTGTTCAGCTTTGGCGAGGGCGGTCCGCCGCCGTTGGCACCGCCCGGCTTGAGCTTTCCCGATGATGGTGCCCCATCGGTCCGGCCTGGCGTCGAGCTGACATGGGGTGCACTGCCCGAGGCGGTGAGCTACGATCTGGAGATCGCGCTGGATCGTGGGTTTGGCGCGATCCACCGCGCCGTCGATGGGCTGACCAACACCCGCTATGTGCTCGATAGCCTGGCGGTGAGCCAGCAGGTGCACTACTGGCGGGTGCGCGGCGTGGCGGCCCAGGGCGAGGTAGGGGCATGGTCTGTGCCGTTCACCTTCGCCTCGCGTCCTCTCGTGGTGGCTATCGATCCGCGCGAGGCAACCGTCTTGCCTGAGACCGTAGAGCTGCAGGCCAATTACCCGAACCCGTTCAATCCCGTGACCACCATCGGCTACGCGCTGCCTGAAGCGGGGCTGGTGCGCTTGGTCGTGTTCGACCTGATGGGCCGCGAGGTGCAGGTCCTGGTGGATGGCCCACGCCCGGCAGGTCAGCATGAGGTCACCTTCGAGGCCCGTCGGCTCTCCAGCGGTACGTACCTCTACCGTTTAGAGGCAGCGAACACGGTGCGGACGGGGCGGATGGTGCTGCTCAAGTGACGCCGCCAAAGGCGATCAGTAGACCCACGTGCCGCGCAGTTCAGCGGAGAAGCCCCTGTTGCCGCTCACGGTGATCACATCGGTCGTGGCGTTGTTGAGCTTGTATTTGCTGGAGAACTTGAATTGGGCCTGCACCATCGTCTCGTTGCCTCCAAAGTCGTCATCAACCAGACTCAGCAGGTAGTCGGTGCTGTAGGCGGCGGTGAAGGGGATGCTGGGGTCGTTGGCGGAGGCAGGCCGCGTGAAGTCGTAGCGTCCGTTGGTCACGTTGCTCCGCGTGTTAGATATGTAGAGCGGCAAGCCGCCTCCCGCTGACCGCTGGAACTGCACGTAGATGTCGGGGCGGCGTGGGGTGGAGGCGAAGGGGTCCCAATCCCACGTGGCGCCGTTGGACTTGGTCATGGGAAAGTTGGTGACGACAATCGCGCTCACGATGAACGAGCGGGGCGTCTGGACCACGAAGCGGTAGTCGAACGTGGTCGTAGACGCCGTGACGTCGGCACTGTTGGGCGCGGTCACGTTCTCGGCCTGGAGCGTGTGGGTACCGTTGCCGATGCCTGGGCTGCGCATGACCAGGTCGACGCGTGGCGTGGGACCGTCGATGTAGGTGAGGGAGGCAGGCGTGCTCTGCCCGGTCCGTCCGTTGTCGAGCGCCGAGATCAGCTGGAAGTCGCTGGCAGATAGGGAGGCTGGATCGATGGGGCGGTCGAAGGTCGCGGAGATGACGAGGCCGTTGTTGACCGCCGAGGCACTGGCGAGGAGTGGCGCCTCGGATTCGGCGTCGCTGTTGAAGGTGTCGCAAGCGGAGACGAGCAGCAGTACGCCGCACAACCAGGTGAAACGGGAGACGAAGGGGCGGCGAAGTAACGGTGTGGCGAGAGCAATCATAAGTCTAGCCTGGCAAATCAAGTGATCAAGGACGCGAAGGGCGCAGGGTGAAGGGGTTGCGCTCATCCCGTAAGGCCAGAATCGCAGGCGAAAGTGATAACGGGGGCCGAAGAAAAGTGTACACTGTCCTCGAAAACGACGGAAATCGACGTTATTAGCTCCATACCCCCACTTGCTTCGCTGCCGATGGACACCGACCACGACGTCACGCAACTGCTTCAGGACATGAAGGACGGCAACCGCGCCGCAGTGGACGCGCTGCTGCCGCAGGTGTATGAGGCCTTGCAGCACCTCGCCCATCGGCAGCTGCAGGGCGAACGGGCTGGGCACACGCTCAACACGACCGGGCTCGTCCACGAGGCCTACCTCAAGCTCATCGGGATCGAGCAGATTAGCTGGCAGAACCGCGCCCACTTCTTCAGCATGGCCGCCATCTCGATGCGCCGCATCCTCGTCAATCATGCCCACAAGCGCCGAGCCCTCAAACGCGGCGGCGGGCAGGTCGCGGTCACGTTTCAGGACGACCACGTGGTGGGGCAGCTCCGCGACGACGAGCTGATCGCGCTCGATGAGGCGCTGGAGCGGCTCGCCGCCTGGAACGAGCGGCAGAGCAAGGTGGTCACGTACCGCTTCTTCGGCGGGCTCACCCACGAAGAGGTCGCCGAGGTGCTGGGCGTCTCGGTGCCCACCGTACGGCGCGACTGGCGCATGGCGCGGGCGTGGCTGGGGCAGCTGCTGAAGGACCCGCCCGAAGCTGGGGCCTGACACCGCCTCCGCTCAAGGGCTCGGGCACCGTTGTATGATCACTTTGGCCGTCGTTTCATGCCTTACAGGTAGACGGCGTGCCTGTCGCACGCCTCACCCCGAACCAACCGCGCCGTACGCTTATGAAGATGGATGCTGAGCAGTGGGACCGCCTGAACGCGCTGTTCGATGCCGCCTGCGAGCAGCCCACCGACGAGCGTGAGGCCTACGTGCGCCGGGCAAGTGCGGGCGACGAAGCCTTGTTCGAGGCCGTGATGGGTTTGCTGCGCGAGGACGAGAGCACGGCGCAGCTCCTCGACGGCGTCGTGTTCGACACCCAGGCGCTGCTCGCCGCCTCGCCGCAGGAAGGCGACCGCGTGGGACCGTACCGCCTCGTGCGGCACCTCGGGACGGGCGGCATGGGCACGGTGTACCTGGCCGAACGCGCCGACGGGCACTTCGAGCAGCAAGTGGCCGTCAAGGTGATCCGGCAGGGCTTCGGCTCCGACCAGACGCGCCAGCGCTTCCACCACGAACGGCAGATCCTGGCGCGGCTGCAGCATCCGCACATCGCGCGCCTCCTCGATGGCGGCGTGACCGAGCGCGGCCAGTCGTACCTGGTGATGGAGTACGTGGCGGGCGAGCCCATCGATGCCTACTGCGATGCGCGCCAACTCAGCATCGACGACCGCCTCGCGCTCTTCGGCGACGTGTGCAAAGCCGTTCTCTACGCGCACAGCCAACTCGTCATCCACCGCGACCTCAAACCCTCGAACATCCTCGTCACGCCCGATGGGCAGGTGAAGCTGCTCGACTTCGGCGTGGCCAAGCTGCTCGACGACGAAGCGGATGGCCTGATGCTCACCCAGGGCGCCGCTCCGATGACGCCTGCCTATGCCAGCCCCGAGCAGGTGCGCGGCGAGCCCGTGGGCACCTCCACCGACATCTACTCGCTGGGCGTGGTGCTCTACGAACTGCTGGCCGGGCATCGGCCGTACCTCCTCAACGAGCGCAGCGCCGCCGATGTAGCCCGGGTGATCTGCCATGAGCAGCCCGTGCGCCCATCTACGGCCATCCGCACCCGGGCTGCCGATGCCACCGCCACCGCGTCACTGAGCGAGGCCCGCCGGACAGCGCCCGAGCGGCTGCAGCGCCGCCTCCACGGCGACCTCGACATGATCAGCCTGATGGCGCTCCGCAAAGAGCCGTCGCGGCGGTATGCTTCGGTGGAAGCTCTCGCCGACGATGTGCAGCGCCACCTCGCGGGCCTGCCCGTCCGCGCCCAACGCGACACGCTGCGCTACCGTGCGGGCAAGTTCGTTCGTCGCCACAGGCTGGGCGTGGCCGTTTCCATCCTCATCCCGCTGCTGATGGGGTTCTACACCGTGCAACTCGTGCAAGAGCGTAACCGCGCCGAAGCCGAGCGGGCGCGGGCCACCCTCGAAGCGGAGAAGGCGCAAACTGTATCGTCGTTTCTAGAAGCACTCTTCAGCGCATCCAACCCGTTCAGCGACAGGCAGGACCAAGCAGCGCGTGGGCCTGACGTGACCGCGCTCGAACTGCTGGAGCGAGGGGCCAGCCAGGTCGAAGCGGATCTCGCTCATCAGCCCGAAGTCCAGGTTCGGATGATGCTGGTGCTGGGCAACGCGTTTCAAGGCTTGGGCGCGTACGGCGACGCGGAAGCACAGCTCAAGCGAGCGCTCGAACGCAGCCGCGCCAACGCCGAGGCAGCTCCGATGCAAATTGTGGAGAGCGCCACCGAGCTGGCGAGCCTGTACTGGGAGCTGGGGCGCTACGATGCGTCCGAGGCGCTCCACAAGGAGTCCGTCATGCAGTTGCGCTCCTTGGTCGAGGCCGACGACTTACGTCTACAAGTCGCGCTGAACAACCTCGCCACGCT
>JBCCMF010000148.1:0-10791 GCA_039026435.1 Bacteroidota bacterium | reverse complement strand
GATTCAGCATAGATCACCTCTGCCCCTGATGCGGCAAAGGCGACGGCGCGGCCCTCCAGCGTGTTGCCCAGGAACGAGACGCCCTCCAGCGTGCCTTCCAGCTCCACGACGCGGCGGTTGGACGTGACGCTTCCCCCGGATAAGAGTGTCAGGTTTTGGATGATGACATGATCGGTGTCGATGAGTTGGACGGTCCAGTTGTCGCTGCTGCTGGTAGGCGTGAACTGGAGGGTGACGTCGCTGGCGGTGCCGCTCTCGCTCTGGAACGTGATCGTGTTCGTAGCCGAGGTGCCCGTGACGGCGCCGAGCGTCAGCTGCTCGGTGTAGGTGCCCGTCCGCACGTCGAAGATCACCGCGCCGCTCACACCATTGGTGTTGAGGTCGGCGGCGGCGGCGGCGAAGGTGGCGTAGTCGGGCGAGGTGCCACCGATGGTGTACGTGCCAGCGAGCTGCGCCCACGCGCTGGGCAAACCACAGAAGATGAGCAAGACAACGAGCGTAGCGGTACGTTTCATCGGGAGAACGGAGTGATCAGAAAAGGGATGCTGCCCAGAGAAACGCAAGGCGCTCGCGCCACCGGACACGCCGACTGACGCGTCACGTATTTCTCCATGCAAATCGCCTGCGTCGCCTGTCCTATTTGCTGAAACGATGCGTTATCTTTTGGCCTCTCCCACTGGCTTACTCCTGGCATGCCCGCCGCGCCCGACGTCACCCAACTGCTGCTCAACATCCCCGACGACCGGGACGCCGCCTATGAGGCGCTGCTGCCGCTCGTCTACGACGAACTGCACCGCATCGCGCGCATCCAGCTGCACCGCGGCAGCGCGGGCGACACGCTCAACGCCACGGCGCTCGTGCACGAGGTCTACCTCCGCCTGGTGGACCAGACGCGGGCGCAGTGGAACGACCGGGCGCACTTCTACGCTGTCGCAGCCAAGGCCATGCGGCGCATCCTCATCGACTACGCCCGGCGGCAGAAGGCGCAGAAGCGCGGCGGCAACCAGCCGAACGTGACGCTGGAAGACGGCTTGGGCCGTGTGGACCCGTGGGCACGCGCCGACGACCTCCTCTCCCTCGATGCCGCCCTCACCCAATTGGCTACGCTCGACGAGCGACTGGCCCGTGTCATCGAGTGCCGCTTCTTCGGCGACATGCAGCAAGACGAGATCGCCGAGGTGCTGGGCTGCTCCGTGCGGACGGTGCGCCGTTCCGAGACCAAAGCGCGGCTGCTGCTCCACGACTTGATGTCCGGTTGACGCTGTCGTCTGCGTTACGTAAAGTCAGAGCCCCGAACGATTTTCGCCTACATCGCATGAAGTGGACGCCCGAACGCTGGAAGCGCGCCGACGCCCTCGTCGAGGCCCTGCTCGACCTCGACGCTGACGCCCGCACGGCCTACCTCGACGCCCACTGCACCGATGCCGCGTTGCGTGCCGATGTGGAAGCCTTGCTGGCGCAGGAGCCGGAAGCGCGCACGCTGTTTCAGCAGGACGTGCTACACTTCGCCCTCCCCCTCGTCCCCGCCGCGCCCGAGGCCGCACTGCCGTACGAACACATCGGGCCATACCGACTCGTCGAGGCCATCGGGCGCGGCGGCATGGGCACGGTGTACCGCGCCGAGCGCGCCGACGGCACGTTCGAGCAGCAGGTCGCCATCAAGATCGTCCACCAGTACCTCAGCGCCGACACACTGCGGCGCTTTCACGCCGAGCGGCACATCCTGGCGCGCCTGCAACACCCCCGCATCGCCCGGCTCCTCGACGGCGGCCAGACGCCCGACGACCGCCCGTTCTTCGTGCTCGAATACGTGGACGGCCAGCCCATCACGACGTATGCGGAGCAGCCAGGCCTCTCGGTAGATGACAGGCTCACCCTCTTCATCCAGGTGTGCGAAGCGGTGCGCTACGCCCACCAGAACCTCGTCGTCCATCGCGACCTCAAGCCGTCGAACATCCTCGTCACGCCTGAAGGTCACGTGAAGCTGCTCGACTTCGGCATTGCCAAGCTGCTGGACGAGGGTGAGGGGCTACCGATGACGACGCTGATCACGCAAGACGGGAGCCGCTGGCTCACGCCCGACTATGCCAGCCCCGAGCAGGTCAAGGGCGAGGCGATCACGACGGCATCGGATGTCTACCAGCTCGGCGTGCTGCTGTACGAACTGCTGACGGGCCGGCGCCCCTACCAACTGTCGGAGCGACTGCGGCACGAGGCGGCGCGTATCATCCTGGAGACGCAGCCTGAGCGACCCAGCACGGCTGTCACCAAGGTGCAGACGGGCACGGCAACAACAGCGCTTGACCCTACGCGTCTGCGACGGCGCCTCCAAGGCGACCTCGACGTGATGGTCCTAACAGCATTGCGCAAAGAGCCCGAGCGGCGCTACGCCTCGGCCGAGGCGCTGGCCCTCGACCTGAAACGCCACCTCGACGGGCTGCCCGTGCAAGCGCGCCGCGACACGCTGGGCTACCGCACGCGCAAGTTCGTGCAGCGCAACCGCCTCGGCGTGGGCGTGGCAGCTGTCGTGCTGATTGCTGCGCTCGGCGCCGTCTGGGCCATCCTCGACCAGTCGCGGCAGGTGCGGGACGAGCGCGACCGCGCCGAAGCGGCGTTAGCCTTCATGGGCGAGCTGTTTGCTAGTGCCAATCCTAGCCACGGTGTGGAGGATGTCACCAACCGAACCGACATCACCGTGGTCGAGGCGTTGCAGATTGCCTCGAACCGCGTGCAACGCGAGCTAGGCGACCAACCGATGGTGCAGACGACCGTGGCCGGCATGGTCGCCCGGAACTTGTATGACTTCAATGACTCCACCGCCGCTCAGGCCATTGCCTACTGGGGAGAACTGGCGGATCAACATGCCGACCCCCTCTCGAACGAAGCACGCGGCGCGCTCATCTTCCGCAGCCACCTGCTGCGCAACGCGGGCGACTATGCCGCTGCCGAGTCGTTGATGGCGATGGTCATTGACCGGGCTGAGCGTGGTACGGATGTCAGCGTCGGCGATTTAGCGAGCGCCTACAATGACATGGCGGGGATCTACTTCTACCAAGGCCGTCCAGCCGAGGACCGCTTCCCGTACTACCGCAAGGCCATCGCCCTGTACCGTACGGACAGCACCTACGCGGGCGATGTGGCCACGATCTCGGCCAACATGGCCAACGCCCTGCCTGACGATGATCCTGAGAAAGAGCAGCTTGTGCGCGAAGCCGTTGAGATCTGGGAGCGCATCCGCCCCGCCGACCACCCCGACATCGCGCTGGGCTACTACCATCTCGCCCGCGTCGAGATGGCCAAGGGCGACACCACTTTAGGCTTCGCACACAGCTTGCGCAGCGCTGAGATGCACGAGGCTGCGTACGGCCGAGGCCACTATTGGACGCTCTTCTTCGCCCGCCGCCATGCCGACCTCCTATACGGCAACGGGCGCCGCGCTGAGAGCGTCCCCGTCTTCCGCGACATCCTTGCGCAGCAGCAGCGAGCCGAGGTCCCCGGCCTGACCGAGATCGCCTCCACGATGCAGAGCCTCGCCAAGGCTCTACCCCAAACGCCCGCCGGCGATGAGGAGCGCCTCGGCCTGTTCGCCAGCGCCTCAGACCTCTTCCGCGACGCCAAAGGCCCCAACGACTACCGCGTCGCCGTGCCCCTCATCTCGGCCGCCAACACGCTCCACCGCGTGGGCCGCCACGCCGAAGCCGTCAGCGCCACGGACCGCGCCCTCGCCATCCTGCCGCATACGCTCGGTCCAGAGGACAACCTGATGCTCTTCACCCGCTTCCGCCGCGCCACGGCCCTGCTCGGCGCTGGACAACGCGCCCAGGGCGAGGCCGCGCTCGCCGACGTCTGCGGCACCTTTGCGCGCCTGGAACGCGGCGATCAGGTGGGGATGTGCGAAGAGGCCAAAGACGAGTACGCCATTACCACCGATTAAAGGAATCGCAGGGCACGTGCCGTATCCCGAATCCGCACTACGATCCGGCGCGGGCCACGCGCCACCGACAACAGCAGGCGTGAGGTGTGCAGCTGATTCAGCCGCTCGGGCAGCGCCGTCCATACCTCGATCCTTTCTACCTCACCAAGCTGGGGCAGCCGTCCGCCTGGATGCGGCGTTGCACCCCAATCGATGGCAAACGGAAAGACTCCGTCAGCGAGATTAGTCGAGGGCTCGGTGAGGCACCAGCGGAGCAGGTGGCCGTCGGCGGTGCGGCGTTCGCCATCGGCGATGAGACCTACAGGCCATCCCGCAGCCAACGCCGCAGCGCAGAAAGCGTTGAGGTCAGCGGTGCGTACGGCCCAGCCGATGAGACCGGGCGCGGTCACCTGATCGACGCCCATCCACAGCGGCCTCGGCACCTCGGGTTGCGACGGGTCGGGCGCAATGACTTCGAGGTAGCAGGTCTGGCCCAAGCCGAGGAGCGCGTTGTGGGTGCCGCGCCCGTGGTGCTGGCCACCATAGACTGGACGCATGCCCAACTGTTGCTCGATGGCGTTCATCCCAGCTTCCAGGGTGGGTGCGGCGAAGATGATGTGGTCGAGTTCGAGCGGCGGCATCGGAACATCAGAAATCGAGGCCGATCGACAGATACGTACGCCGGCTCCCGAAGCGCTGGCCGTTGTGGGGCCAGGCAAAGTCGAGCCGGATCGGGTAGCCCAGGAAGACGCTCCGGATGCCAAAGCCCGCGCCCGCCAGCATGTCGTCGAATACCCGTTCGTCTTCCTCCGTGGTGCGGAAGGCGTTGAACGGATTAGACGCTTGGCCTCGCCCGCCCCACACCGCGCCGATGTCCATGAACGCCGTGCCCTCGATGTTGTAGAGCGGGAAGATCGGCAGCGGGCCGGGCAGCACGGCGGCGATGAGCGGGAACCGAAACTCGGCATTCACGAGCCCGAATTGCGTACCGTTGAGGGCGTTGAGGGCGTAGCCACGCAGCGGCATGATCGGCGTGGCAAAGAGGAAGTCGGAGGCTTCGCTGATGGGGAAGCCGTTGTTCGGGTCGATGTCGCGGTTGAGCCAGTTTTGCACGCCCGAGGTGTAGAACAGCTGCGGCGTGGGCCCCAACGAGAGGCCGCCCGAGAAGCGCAGTGCCAGCGTGTAGCGGTCTTGGCCGAACGAGCGGTACGTGCGCGTGTCGCCCAGGAGCGTGACGAAGCGGATACCTCGTGCGTCGAAGCTGAACGGCGTACCCGAGACGCGCAGCGCATAGCGCCTCCCGTGGCGTGGGTACAGCACCCCCGGCGTCGTGGCGTCCTTCGTGAACGACACCGACGGGTTGAAGAGCGTGCGCGACACCGCCGGGATCGACGCATCCGTGATGTCGGCCTGGTTGACGCCTACGATGCTGACATCGGCCTCGATGCGCCGGAACTTGTCGAGCGGATATGTCACCGACAGCCGCCCGCCGTACTGGCGGTAGCGGTAGTACGTCAGCCGCTCGAAGTCGGGCAGCAGCCGAGCGATGTGGAACGACGACAGGCTCCAGTCCACGCGGCGCGGGAGGAAGCTGTAGGCGAACACGTAATCCGACGTGCGCAGGTCGAGCAACAGGTTGGTCGCCACGAAGATCTGGTGGTTGCCCAGCATGTCGCTGAAGAGCATCTGCGTCACGCTCTGGGCGCCGTAGAGCGCATCGAAGCCCGCGCTGCCGTAGACCAGGTCCGGCGAGAACGACAGCTTGTACTTGCGGCCGCGATAGCTGCCGTCGGCGTTGCGGTTGTCGCGGACGTCGAACGGGTCGTAGAGGTCGAGGCCGGCCAGCGGCTCGGCGTCCGGCACGGCCACTTCTTCGTCGAAGACATAGTTGCGGAAGTCCACACGCACCACGCCGTACGCGGTAGAGTCGTCGGGCGGGTTGGCTTGCGCGGTCAGGTTGTCGAGGAAGCGCTGGTTGAGGCCTTCGCGTTGTGCCTCGGCCAGGCGGTCGGTGGCGGCGCTGAGCGGCGTGAGGTCGGTGGCATCGCGCAAGAAGGGGTTGCTGTCCTGCCGCTGGGCGCGGGCCAGCACCAGCGCGGGCGGCAGCGTGTCGGTGGCGGCGCTGCGGCGCTGCTGCCACACGTTGGGCGTGAGCGGCGCCAGCCCCAGGTCGCGCTCGAACGGTTCGCGCAGGAGGAAGATCGACGGCGTCCCATCGACGAGACTCACCAGCGCGGCGCGCTGCCCGTCGGCAGACAGCGACACTTGAGTGGTGCCCACCAGCAGATCGGTGAGTGGGCGCGTCGTACCCGTCGGCAGTTGGCGTTCGTAGAGGTTGAAGACGCCGTTGCGGTCCGAGATGAACAGCATCCGATCGCCGTCGGGGCCGTATCGGGCGCTGCGCTCATCCGCGCCGTCGGTCACCGTGAGGCGGTCTAGATACGGGATGCCGGGCGTCATCTCGTAGACGTCGAACTGGCTGTAGTCGTGGTTCAGGTCCAGCAGGTCGGGCAGCGTGTGATGGCTCAGCAGCGTGTAGCGCCCGCGGTCGCTGTGGAAGGCGATGCGCGTGCCGTCGGGGCTCCAGGCGGGCTCGTGGTCGCTGAAGACATCGTTCGTGTAGTTGACGCTTTCGTGCGTCTCCAGGTCGAGCACGAAGATGTCGCTCTGCGCGTTCATCGTCCCCGAGAAGGCGATGCGCGAGCTATCGGGGCTCCACGCCACGGACAGGATCTGATCGACTTCGGGCACGATGTAGTGCTGCGCTTCCGTCGTCTCGGTGTTGACCACCGCGATGGCATCGTGCGGACCGCTCTTGACGGCCACGGCCAGGTGCACGCCATCGGGACTCCAGGACAGCCCAGGCGAGAGGATGCGGAGGCTCTCGAACGCCGTCGTCGTCTGCGCATCCACCAGCTTACGGATGGTGGTGCCATCGCTGGTACTGGCGAGGTAGACGTCGAAGAGCGCGCCGCGCGTGGTGATGTACGCCATGCGGTCGCCCTTGGGCGAGAGCGCGGGGCTCGTGTTGTAGAAGCCCTGCTTCTCGGTGATGAGCGGCTTGGCGATCTCGGCGAGTTCTTCGCGGGCCGCCACCTCGGGATAATGCACCTCGCGCAGCGCCTTGGTCCACTGCGCCGAGAGTTGCTCCAGGTTGAGCCCTGTGGTGCGTTGGAAGCCCATCTCCACGTTGCGCGTCTGCCGGATGCGCTGTAGGATCTCGCCTACCTTCGGCGGTCCGTACTGCGCGGCGATGTAATCCCAGACGCTCTGCCCGGCCTGGTACGACGCAAACCCCTGCAGCCGCTCGATCTGGTCCAGGCTGGCGTTGAGCGTGGCGTCGCGCACCCAGTCGTCGGCGTCGCTGCTCCACCCCTCCGAGGCGTACTCCGCCAAGCCTTCGTTGAACCAGTGCGGGATGCGCAGCTGGATGTTGTTCTGGATGAGTGATTGGAACGACCCGCCGTAGAACATGTCGTTGATGACGGCATGCACCAGCTCGTGATGCACCACGCGGCGGTAGTCGCGGTAGTCGCCGTTGAACGGGATGGCGATGCGGTTCTTGAACAGCTCGGTGACGCCGCCGATGCCCTCCGAATACGTGGGCAGATTGACGGCGTTGGTGACCACAAAGTCGTTGTGGCTGAGGTAGACGATCAGCGGGATGCGGTCGCCGATGTTGTAGCGGAAGAGGCGCTGAAGGTCGGCGTAGGCGTCCTCGGCGGCTTCGGCGGTGAAGTCAGCGAGGGCCTTGCCGCCCTCGTAGTAGTACACATTGAAGTGCTCGGACTGCACGTAGTGCCAGTCGTGCGCGGCGTACTGCACCTTGTTCTTGCCGAAGCGGAAGTATTGCGCGTGCGCAGGCGCCGGAAGCAGCAAGCCTCCGATCAACAGCCCCCCGAGCCACCATGCCGCTGTGCAGAATCGGCGCATCCCCTGTTCATCGTGCATTCACAAGAACGATGCTCTACGCCAACGCCGCGCATAGGTTTAGCACACGGTGGGGAAACCACGATGCCCTAAACGACCGAGCGGGAGCCATCCGAAGACAGCCCCCGCTCGGGTCGTACATTGCGCGATCTGTGACGGCGGTTACTTCACCAGCATCATCGTGCGCGTGGCGATGTCGCTGCCCGCTTGGAGGCGGTAGACGTAGAGGCCCGACGCGAGATTGCGCGCGTCGAATGTGGCGCGGTGCGTACCGCGTCCCAGCTGTGCGCCGTCTATGAGCGTCGTTACCTGCTGGCCGAGCACGTTGTAGACCGTCAGCGTGACGTCACGCGTGGCGGGCAGCTCAAAGCGGATGCTCGTCGTGGGGTTGAATGGGTTGGGGTAGTTCTGCTCCAGCGCGAAGCGCCCCGGAATCTCGTCCACGTCCTCACTGCTCGTGCGGTTGATGACGTTTCTGCCGATGATCGCGACCGCACCGACGTCAGCGACGCTGTTGTCGCCTTCGGCAAGACCAGCATCGGGCTTCGTGGACCACGGGATCACCGTGCTCGGCTGCTCCCACGAGTTGCCACGGCCACCAATGTGGTCGTCGTCTTTGTCGATCAGGTTGAAGGAGAGCGGGATGAACTTGATTTCGTCATCGCCGGGTGGCGTGAAGGGCGCATCTTCCTCATCCGGGTCCACAATCAGGTCAGCCATGCTGATGCCAATGAGCATCTTGTAGCCGATCCGCTCGCCCGTGGCATCCAACATGTCCTCATAGGCCGGCAGGAATTCGAAGTCGTGGAACGAGTTGTAGTAGTACGTCGAGTCCGGCACGCTGCCATCGGTGCTAAGGCCCTCTTCCAGCCACAGGCGGGTCATCATGCCATCTACTGGCCCCGTCCTGGCAAAGCTCTCCGCGCTCACGTAGGGCTGGAGCGCCAGGAAGTAGTCGGGGCGCTCGCCGCGTGACCGTAAGCCGTTGGGAGAGCCTGTCACGAAGTCGACATCGTACGTGCCGAAGTACAGCTGAAGTTGGTCGCGCAGGTAGTTGTTCCAGATGAGGTTGGTGTCGTAGTTGGGCGCACCGAAGTCGTGGACCCACATGCCCGTGCCCTGACCGCGCCCGAGTTCCCAGATGCCGAGGTCGTGTAGGTCGCTGTCGGGCGAATTGTCCATCACCTCGGCGTAGAGGTAGAGCGTGGTGGCATCGGCGCCTTCATCGTAGCGGTAGGCCATCCAGATCTTGGCCGAGCCATCGTCAGGACCGTGGTAGCGGCCCGAGTACGGATGGTTCTCTGGATCGCTCGGATCAAACTCACCCACTAACTCGAACGGCATCATCGACGTGTCAAAGCCATCGGGCGACGCGACCTCGCTGTCTAGATTGTTGATGATGGCGGCTTCTTGATCGGCCGAGAGGGCATAGATGAAGGGGATGTCCATACCCCGCGTCGTGATGCTTGTAGCCGAGAGCGGCGCATCGTCGGGGATGAAGCTGTACTGGTTCGACCCCGCCAGTGCGAGGTGGTACGTTTGGTCAGCCACGTTCGGGTGCGGCGAGAAGACCGGGAAGGTGTACTCCAGCTCAGCGCTGGCCGCATAGCTGCCGACCACGCTGGCAATCTCATCGGTCACGCCATCGATGGGCTCGCCCCGGTAGAGCAGGCGGTAGCCTGAGATGTCGGAGGCGGGGTCGTGCGTCCAACGCACGGTCACGGAGTCGCGGGCGGGGCTCACCACGGCGGAAATCGTCGGCAGCGGCGAGCTGGGCGCTTGAGTGCCCACGCTCAGGTCGGTGCCTGCGCCGCCGATGTAGACGTCGTCCATCCACCAGTCGTAGCCACTGCCCTGCCCGGCCATGCCCACAATGGCGACCTTAAACCACGTGAAGTCTTTCCACAGCGGATGGCTGGGTCCCACGGGCGAGCCGATCCAGGCATCGCCGTAGCTCCACTGGAGCTTGGGATCATCGGGGGAGAGCGGATTGGCCATCGGTGTACCATCTGCGTTCTTGCCTACGCGCGCAGAATCCTGTGCGGCGCGCGTCGGGAACGGGAGGGGCAGTTCGATGTCGCGCCACGTATCGTCGTAGAACGCTTCGGGCACGGTCCAATTGACACTAAACTGGATGTCTTGCAGGTTGGGATCGGCGTTGCCCACAAAGAAGTCGCGGAAGGTGAGCTCGAGGTCCCGCGACTGATCAGACGCGACGCGCAGCCGCATGAACAGCGTGTCGCCGCGCTCCACCTGGGCCTGCATGTTGACGCCTTCGCTGTCCCAGTGGAAGCCGCGCTGCGTGAAGGAGCCCATCGCGAACTGGGCCACCTTGTTGCCTGGTTCGTCGGGGTCATCCACCACGATGGCCTGCCGCATCTGCTCCACATCCACGTTAGGGCCTTCGACGAAGAAGATAAACTCATCATCCATGACGGGCGTCTCGGGATCGACGGGATAGGGATAGGCAGGGCCTTCCGAGGCCGGTAATGTGGTGACGCTGCCATCGGCGCCGACCACGTTGATGCCAAAGCCTGGCGTATCGCCGAAGAAGCCGCTGGCCATCACGAGCACACTACCACCGCCAGCATCGGCTAGGGGTGCGGTAACCGTGGCGAGGGTGAAGCCGCCCGTCGGCGCTACTTCCAGCGTGTAGTCGGCAGCAGGGACGGTAACGTAGTCGCTGAAATCCTGAAACTCCAGCCCGGGTACGAGCGTCGCGCCACCTTGGACGCGCACATCGACGTTCTCGAGATCGGGTGTGCCGTGGAAGACCACAAAGCTGACGTCGCCGTCATCGCCCGAGGCGGTCTGGGCGCCCTCCAACGCGGCCATCTGGAACGAACCTGTGCCGCGCCGCAGCTGCGGGTTGCCCGAGGCGATGAGGTAGTAGGTGGAGCCTTCGTTCAGCGTCACATCGACCGAGCGGATGGTATCGCTGTTATCGG
>JBCCMF010000147.1:0-10823 GCA_039026435.1 Bacteroidota bacterium | reverse complement strand
GTCGGCGTACCGCTCGGCGTAGGCATCGTCCAGAAATTCGTAGCGGAACGGATAGCCGGGGTTGTACGCCGCGCTCACCGCCTGCAAGCTGGCGATGGCCTCGGCGCGCTGTCCGGGATGCGCCCGCACGAACAGCTGCGTGGCGTTGGCGGTGTTGAGATCCATGTAGACGGGCTCAATGGGTGCGTAGAGCGAGTTCATGTCAAAGTCGCGCACCACGCCAACGATGGTGGCGGGGTTGCCAGAGAGGTACACAGTGCGGCCCAGCGGATCGTCCACGCCCATCACGCGCACCATCTCCTCATTGACGATAATCGCACTGAGGTCGTCAAACTGCGGGTCGAAGGAGCGGCCGTCGAGCAGGTCCATGCGCATCGTCTCGATGAAGCCATAATCCGCGATGATGCGGTAGAAGTCGCGCGCGACCTCCTCGGGGCCGCCCTCCCACGTGACATCGCGCGAGCTGCGGCCCAGCGCCAGCGGGTTGGCGTTGGCCGCCGTCACCTCGGCGACGCCCGGCATGGCGAGCAGTTCGGCGCGCATGGCCTCGTACTGGTCGGTCCAGGCGCCCTCCTTCGGCATCATCAGCACGTTGTCGCGCGCCACACCGACATCGCGCGAGTGGATGTAGTCGACCTGGAGATAGACGGCCACGGTTGCCACGATGAGGAGCGTAGAGAGCGCGAACTGCGTCACCACCAAGCCGCGCCGCAGGTTCATCGTGCCCTTGCCGGACGTCAGCGTCCCGCGTAGCACCGACAGCGGCTTGAACGACGACAGGTACAGCGCCGGATAGCTTCCGGCCAGCAGCCCGAGGACAACGGTGATGCCCAGCCCTACAAGCACGAAGCCCAGCCCCAGTTCGCCCAGCCCCAGCGCCTTACCCGTGAGTGTGTTGAACACGGGGAGCAGCGCCACGACCAGCGCTAGCGCCAGCACGAACGCCGTGAAGGCGAGCACCAGCGCCTCGCCGAGGAACTGCCCAACGAGCGCCCGCCGCTCGGCGCCAATCGCCTTGCGCACGCCAATCTCTTTGGCGCGCTGCGATGACCGGGCCGTGGTTAGGTTGGTGAAGTTGATCGCCGCGATGAGCAGCAGCACAACGGCTACAATGCCGAACATCCGCACAAACTCGATGCGCGCGCTCACGGTCTGCCCGCCGCTGTAGACCGAGCGCAGGTAGACATCCGCGTAGCGCTGGAGGAACAGCGTTTCGTGTACATCCGGCACGTTGGCCTCCACCACACCAGCGATGCTCGCCCCGAACGCGTCCGCCTCGACGCCCTCGTTGAGCTTCAGGTAGATCAGAAACGCGTAGCTGCGCCAGTTCTCCACCCAGCCGTTGCGGCTCGCATACTCCTCGAACGGCAGAATCACGTCGTAGCCGAACGAGGCCTGATCCGGCCAGTCGGCGATGACGCCCGTGACCACACCGTCGCGCTCGCGGTCGAGCGTGATGGGCTGCCCGATGACGGAGGCCTGTACGCCTGCGTCGCCAAAAAGCTTGCGGGCGGTGCGCTCGGTGAGGACCACGCTCTGCGGATCGTTCAGCGCCGTCGCTGGATCGCCGTGCAGGAACGGACGGCCGAACACGCCGAAGAACGGTGCCGTGGCGTAGATGCCGCGCTCGCGGTGACTCGTGGCACCCTGCGTCAGCGTGATCGCCTGCGGCCACGTGGTCTGCGTCAGCGCCTCCACCTCGGGATAGTCCGCCGCCAGGACATCGGCGAGCGGCTTGGTCGTGGTGGGCCACGTGTAGCGCTCGCCCGCTAGGTCGATGTGCCGCCACACCTGATGCACGCGGTCGCCGTCGGGGTAGAGCTGGTCGCGGCGCAATTCATCGACGACCCAGAGGCCGATGAACAGGCTAGCCGCCAGCCCCACGGCGAGGCCCGTCAGGTTGATGGCGGTGTAGCCGGGGTGGCGGCGCATGCTGCGCCAGGCCACGATGAGATAACTGTTGAGCATGGATAATCTCCAGTGTAGTTCGTGCCGGATGCGGCCTTGCCGTCGCAGCTTGGCCCAGTGCACCTTCCGATATTCCGTGGCGCCCGCGCCGTAGTCACCCAGCTCGGCCATCGCCTGCTGGAAGGCCGCTTTGGGCGACCGTCCGGCCTCGACGAAGTGCGCCGTCTGGTCGCGCAGGTGGCGCTCCAGCTCATCGAGGTCACCCGCCGAGAAGGCCCGCTGCCGCTCGTGAAAGCGGCGCCACGTGGTGATGGCCGTCTCTAAGTCAAAGTGTAGTGCCATATCCTCCTCATCGATGGCAGAACGCTGTCCGGCTATGCCTCACCGCAAGGTCCACCCTCTAAAAAACGAACCCCGAGCAGCGCGTAGCGCACCTCAACCCCGAACCCTATTCGTAGCGCAGGCTCTCGACCGGATCGGCCATCGCGGCCTTGATGGATTGGTAGCTGACCGTCAGCCAGGCCACACCCAGCGCGAGCACGCCTGCGCCGACGAACAGTCCGATGCCGAGGTCGATGTGCTGCTGAAAGCCGCCGAGCCACTGCTGGATGCCGTAGTAGGCGATGGGCAGGGCGATCAGGATGCCGAGGCCGACGAGCACCGTTACCTCTTTCGTAAGCAGCATCACCAAGCGCGGCACGGTAGCCCCAAGCACCTTGCGGATGCCGACCTCTTTCGTGCGCTGCGCCACCGTGTAGGCGATCAAACCCAGCAGGCCCAGGCACGAGACGAGGATGGCGAGAAAGGCAAAGATGTTAGCGAGTCGTCCCAGCACCGCCTCGCTGGCGTAGACCGCAGCGTAGTTAGCGTCCATGAAGCTGTACTCGAACGGATACGCCGGATTCACCTCGTCAGCCACGGCCTCCAAGCTGGCCAACGCCTCGGCCGTCCGCCCCGGCTGTGCCCGCACGAAGAGTTGCGACGTGCGGTCTGGACTCAGCGCCATCACCACGGGCTCGATGGGGGCGTAGAGGTCGTTCATGTCGAAGTCGCGCACCACGCCGATGACCTCGCCTTCCATCCCGAAGAGCGACATGCGCTTGCCCAAGGCCTCGCCCTCCATCATGCGCGCCATCTCTTCGTTGACGACAAAGCCCGCGTTCTCGGCGCCAAACTGTCGGTCGAAGAGACGGCCTTCGGCCAGCTCCATGCGGAGGGTCTCGGTGAAGCCGTAATCGACAGACAGCATGAATACCTCACGCTCGATGTCAGGCGTACGGCCTTCCCACTGGGCACCGCCCGTGCTGCGGTTGATGGCCATCGGGCTGGCGCTCGCTGAGGTCACCTCGGCGATGCCCGGCTGCGCGAGCAGTTGGTCACGCACGGCGGCATACTGCGTGCGCAACGCGCCTTCCTGCGGGACCATGATGACGTTGTTGCGGTCCATGCCTGTGTCGCGGGTGTCGATGTAGTCGAGCTGCTGGTACACGGCGATGGTCGCCACGATGAGCAGCGTGGAGAGCGCGAACTGCGTCACCACCAGCCCGCGCCGCAGCGTCAACGCGCCCTTGCCCGACCGCAACGTGCCCCGGAGCACCGCCAGCGGCTGGAACGACGACAGATAGAGCGCCGGATAGCTCCCGGCCAGTAGCCCGAGCAGCATCGTTGCCGCGAGCGATCCCAGTAGGAAACCGACGCCCAGATCGCCAAGCGCAATCGCCTTGCCCGTCAGCGTATTGAACGCGGGCAGCAGCGCCACCACCAACGCCATTGCGAGGACGAACGCTGTCAGTGCCAGCACCAGCGCTTCGCCGAGGAACTGCCCGACGAGCGCCCCTCGCTCGGCGCCAATCGCCTTACGGACGCCAATCTCCTTGGCGCGCTGACTCGACCGCGCTGTGGTCAGGTTCATGAAGTTGATCGCCGCAATCAGCAGTAGCACAACCGCCACGATGCCGAACATCCGCACGTATTCGATGCGTCCGCCTACGAGGACGCCGTCGCTGTAGTCGCCGTGGAGGTAGAGGTCGGCGTAGGGCTGGGTGAACAGCACCTCGTCGGCACCTGCCTCGTTTTCGTTCACGACGTTGGCGATGGCCGCGCTGAACGCGGCGGCACTGGCCTCCTCGCGCAGCTTCACGTAGATCGGAAAGGCGTTGTTGCCCCATCGCTCCACCCACGTGTTACGGCTGGCAAACTCATCGACCGAGAGCATGACGTCGTACTGGAATGACGCCGTGGCGGGCCAGTCTTCGATCACACCTGTGATGACACCGTCGCGGTCTTGATCCAGCGTGACGGGCTGACCGAGCAGGGAGCCCTCATTCCAGGCATCGCCGAAGAGTTTGCGGGCGGTTTGTGCCGTGAGGACGACGCCCTGCGGATTGGCGAGCGCCGCCAATGGATCGCCTTGCAGGAAGGGGCGCGGGAAAACCTCGAAGAAGGATGCGTTGACGTACGTGCCCGACTCGCGGAAGGTCTCGCCATCGCGGGCGAGCACGATGTCCTGCGTCCACGCGGTCTGCGCCACCGCTTCAACCTCGGGGTAGTCGTTTTCCAGGACGGCGGCCAGCGGTTTCGAGGTAGCGCCCCACGTGTAGATCTCGCCGCCGATGTTGACGTTGCGCCACACGCGATGGACCTGATCGCCCTCGGCATAGAAGCGATCGACGTTGAGTTCATCGACGATCCAGAGGCCGATGAACAGGCTGGCGGCGAGCCCAACCGCGAGGCCCGTCAGGTTGATGGCGGTGTAGCCGGGGTGACGCCGCATACTGCGCCAGGCGACTGTCAGGTAGTTGCGAAGCATCGAAAGCCTCCACTGAAGTTCGTGAACAAGCAGGCCGCGCCGTCGCAGCTTGGCCCAGTGTACTTTCCGATACTCCGTGGTCCCGGTGTCGAGGTCGCCCAGGCCGTGCACGGCGCAGTGAAACGCCGCCTCAGGCCCGAGGCCGGTGTCAACGAGGTGCGCCGTGTGGTCGCGCAGGTGGCGCTCTAGCTCGTTGAGGTCTTCACCGGAGAAAGCCCGACGTCGCTCGTGAAAGCGTCGCCATGTCGCAATGGCCGTTTCCAGGTGAAAGTCGGGGGCTGCCATCGTCGCGCTACGTGGCCATGCCCAACTCGCTGTTGGTGTCCCACAGCCGCGCCAGCAGGGCGTTCATGTCCAGCCAGTCGGCTTTGGCCTTGTCCAGCGCCCGCTCGCCCTTGGGCGTGAGGCGGTAGTACTTGCGCCCCGGCCCGGGTCCCGCCTTGCGCCACGTGGAGGCCACGAGGCTGCGGTTCTCCAGGTCGTGCAAGAGCGGATAGAGGCGGTTGGCCGTCCAGACCACGCGGCCATCTGAGAGGTCTTGGATGTGCTGGATGATCTCGTAGCCGTACGTCTCGCCCCGCCCCAGCAAGGCCAGCACGAGTGGCTCGAACGAGGCAGCCAGAAGCGGTTTAGGCAGCATGGGACTGAGGCAACTGTTTGTGTGTCGCCCGGAGTATATATCCTTTTCTGGATATATCCAAATCTGGAGCTATAGTTTTTTGGGGTCGGCCCTGATGCCACGATAACCCCTCCCTCGCAGGGAGGTGGGCCGCCGAAAGGCGGGTCGGAGGGTGTATCTGCGCATCGTTAAGGTTGTGCCTGGTACACCCCCAGCCCTGCGGGCAGCCCCCTGGAGGGGGCGTTTGGACACGTTGTATATGCTGTGCAAAGCAACCGCTCCCCACGTCATCCCCTCCCGTTTACCCTACTGACTTCTGTAACGCCTGCCGCAGCGACGCCTCCAACCTCCCAACCGTGATGTTGAGCTCATACCCCTGATGTAGCGTGATGCGCAGATCTCTCTTAGCCCTATTCCTCCTCAGCCCCTTCGTCCTCGCCGCCTGTGACAGCGGGGCCGACAGCGACGTCAATACCGACGAGTGTACCATCGACGAACGCCTCTTCCGCGACGGCGGCGTGGGCAAGGATGGCATCCCGGCCCTCACCAACCCCGAATTTGTAGCGCCCGCGTCGGCAACCTACCTCGAAGGCAACAACCGCGTGATCGGCATCGTCATCGACGGGCAGGCGCTGGCGGTGCCGCACAACATCCTGTGGTTCCACGAGATCGTGAACCTGGACCGCGGCGGCCAGCAGCTCGCCATCACGTACTGCCCGCTCACGGGCACGAGCATGACGTTCGACCGGGCGCCGATTGACGGCGGCGAGTTGGGCGTCTCGGGCTTGCTGTTTCAGAGCAACCTGACGATGTACGACCGCAACACGCAGGAGTCGCTGTGGCCGCAGATGAACCGCGAGGCGGGCTGCGGCGAGCGCGCCGGGCAGATCCTGCCGATGGTGGCCACTGTGGAGACCACATGGGATGGATGGCAAGCGATGCACCCGAACACGCTCGTCCTGAGCGAAAGCACCGGGCACAGCCGCAACTACCGCACGAACGGCTATCCCTACGGCAACTACGAGGTGCCCAGCAACCGCAGCCTGCTCGTCTCGCTCCCCATCGACGACCGCCGCCTGCCCAAAGAGCGCCTGCTCGGCATCGCCGACGGCACGGGCGGCATTGCGCTACCCTTCGACGAGCTAGACCGTGGCGGCGCTGTCAACGCTGTGGAGGTGAACGTAGGCGGCGAGCCGATGGTGGTCTTCTGGGACCGCAGCCTGCAAGGCGCGATGGCCTACCGTCCCGGCGGGCGCCAGTTCGAGGTCGCAGACGGCACCATCCGCGACCAGCAGACGGGCAGCACATGGCGCTTCGATGGCCAAGCCGTGGCGGGGGCGCAAGCCGGGCAGCAGCTTGAGCAGGTAGCCGAGGCCTACGTCGCGTTTTGGTTCGCCTGGGCCATCTTCCAGCCGGAGTCGACGCTGTGGGACGCTGGTGTGTAGCTGCAGGCGAGTCTCAAAGTGGTGACTAAGCCTGCTTGCGTGAGGTTTAAAGTCGCAATATCGGCGCGAAAACACGTATTCGCTCGGGGATGGGATTTTTGGTCTGACATTTGATGAGGGGATCGGAACGTCGGCTCTGGTTCAGGGCGAGACGAACCCACAGACCCGCACCCACGCGGTTCAACCCCACATACCCACGGATCCGAACGATCACGATGAAAGCCCCAGTTTCTTCGGTGCTGCGCCTCCAGCGAAGTGTTCGCTTTGCCCTCTTGTTTCTCCTCGCCATCGGCCTCTCGTCGTGCGGCATCTTCGAGGACGGTGTAGACGACCGCGCCCCTAGCGTCGAAATCCTCACGCCCTTCGATGGCGCTGAACTCGGCGGCGGCTCGGTCCGCTTCCGCGCGCAGGCCCAGACCCTCGGCTCGGAGACCGACAACTTCATCTCCTTCGTCACGCTCAGCCTCGATGGCCAGCAGATTGGCGAAGCCGAGCCCGTCTCGAACGCCGATGGCGTCTCGACCTTCGTCCTCGGCTGGAACTCGTTCGACGTGCCCGATGGCGAATACATCCTCGAAGCCGTCGCCTTCGATCGTTTCGACGCCCGCGGCCTCTCCGCCCCCGTGCGCGTGGTCGTCAACAATGACGGGCTCGACAACACCTCCAACCTGAACGTCGAGATCGTGTCGCCCGTGGATCGCGCTCAGGTGGCGGGGCTGGTGCGTGTCATCGCCGAGTCGACCAACCAGCTCGGGCCTGCTGTGACCAAGATGGACCTGCTGCTCGACGGCATCACCATCGACACCGACTCCAGCGCGCCCTTCATCTTTGAGTGGAACGCCGCCTCCAGCTTCACCGGCTTCCGCACCCTCCGCGTCCGCGCCTTCGTGGACGACGACACCTTCGTCTACTCCGAGCCCGTCTTCGTCACCGTGGTCGAGGCCGGCGAGGACACCGACCCCAGCCCAGGCGATGTCGCCTTCCGCGGCGCAGGCATCGACGGCCAGGTGTTTGGCTCGGCGGGCGTGGGCTTCAACAACGACATTTACGTAGGCAGCGACAGCGACACGCTCTACTCGTTCAGCCAGGACGGCGCGCTGCAGTGGAAATTCGGCACGCGCGGCCCCATCGGTCCTCGCCTGTGATTGCCAACAACGAAGACATTTTTGTCACGTCTGAGGACGGGCGCCTGTACGCGCTCAACGCCTCGGGCCGCCAGATTTGGCCGTCGTACACGACCAATGCCCAGTTCCGTGCCACCCCGGCGCTCGGCATCGACGGTACGCTGTACGTCGGCGATACGAACGGGCGGCTCCACGCGGTGAACTCCTTCAACGGGTTCAGCGTGTGGGATGCCCCCGTCCGCGTCTCTAACTCACCCATCGTGTCCTCCGTCGTCATCGACGACGACCGCACGATCTACGTGGGCTCCACTGACGGCTTCGTCTACGCCTACGACATCACGGGCACGCTGATCTGGCGCACTGATACCAACATCGGCAGCATCCGCACGGGCATGGCGCTGAGCGAGATCGAAACCACGCTGACGCTGCCCAACGGCACCACGCGTACGGTGGAGACGACGGTCCTCTACGCCGTCACCGATCAGAACTTCCTCTACGCCATCGCTGGCGACGACGGCTCCATCCGCTGGCAGCAGCGCGTGGCGGGTCCGCTGCGCTCCGGCACCATCGTCGGCTCCGACGGCACGGTGTACGTGGGCACGAGCACGGGGCTGATGGCGGTCAACGAGAACGGCGGCCTGCGCTTCATCTTCCCCGCCGAAGATGTGGGCAGCCCGGTCATCGACTCGGAGGACAACATCTACTTCATGACGGAGCAGACGCTGCGCTCGGTCAACCCAAACGGCACGCCCAACTTCGAGCTGCTCATCGGCGCCTTCGCCGACGGTCCGCTGACCATCAACCGGCGCGGTCAGCTGATCTTCGCCGCCACCGACCGGCTGCTCTATGCCGTCGAGACCGAGGGCAACGGCCTCGCGCAAGACGGCTGGCCGATGTTCCAGAAGAACGAACGGCACACGGGTAACACGGCCATCCGCTAGCCTCCCCGCATTGGATGCTTGGCGTGCGCCACCTGCACGACGGTGTGATCCCGTCCTAGCCTACTCTCTCTCCTGCGCTAGCCGCTGACGCGCCGCCAGCATCCGATTCCTTAGCCAGCCGCCTCGTTTCCTAATTGGAGATGGGGCGTTTGGCGTGTACCGCAGGCGCTAGGGATTTGAGCGCGCTTCGCCGCATGGTTTGCACTCGGCTCAAGGCGACTCAGCCTACTTTCTGCTGGCACTACGCTACCGGGCGACAGTGCTCGTCGGCATATTTGAGCCAGTGGAACGGTGACCCCAGCACTTCCCCGATGCGGAATAAAATCTCGTCGCTGGGTATAGTGTCCCCAACTTCTATGGAGACTACTTCCCGCAAGGTAATCCCCACTGCAATGGCGAGGCCTTGCGGGCTCATGTGCATCTTATTGGCTGCATCGGCGATGCGCTGGCCCACGCCTTCATTAGGCTGAGAGAGACCGATTTTGTAATGTGTCATGGTTGTATTTCAGTTTGTTTTATGGTGTTTTAGGCATTTCAGTGCCCATACTAACAAGTATATGCATTTTAATATCGATAGTTCCAATCTTAATCCTGATTTTTGTCGCTGCACGGCCTGAACCACATCATCTAAACGTCAATCTTCCGCTCTTCCCGGCGCGCCGTGACCGTGAGATCGACGTTGGTGGCTCGCCATGCTCGTTAGTGCCTTGTGGCCTGCGTGGGCGTACCCCAGGTTTGCGTGACGCCGTAGCGTCGTCTGGCCGGACGACGCTACCTTGCATCGAACGTAACCTGCTGGCGGGATCGCTGATGCTGTCCGGGCGTATGGCGGCGGCACCTCGTGTATCTGATGTGACATCGGGTATGCTGTGCCGTGTTTCTTGATGGTTCCACCGCCTCGTTGCCCATGCCCACATCCCCATTGATTGCTGCTCTCCAAGACGTCGTTGGCGCGAAGAACGTGCTCACCGAAGACCGCGACACGGCGTACTACCGCGCGGGCTTCCGGACGGGCTTCGGCGGCGCGACGGCTGTCGTCTTCCCAGAGACGCTGCTCCAGCAGTGGCGCGTGCTGCAAGCCTGCGTGGACGCGGGCGCGGCCATCCTGATGCAGGCCACCAAGACGGGCCTCACGGGCGGCTCCAACCCCGAGGGCTTCGACTACGAGCGCGACCTCGTCATCATCAGCACGCGGCGCATCAAGAAGCTCATCCCCATCGCCGACGGCAAGCAGGTCATCGCCTTCCCCGGCTCCACGCTGCACGAGCTGACGCAGCTGATCGCGCCGATGGGTCGGGTGCCGCACTCGGTGATTGGCTCGACGACGATTGGCGCGACGGTCATCGGCGGGATCGCCAACAACGCGGGTGGGGCGCTGTGCAAGCGCGGCGTCTCGTACACTGAGCTGTCGCTGTTCGCGCGCGTCAACGCGGAGGGCAAGCTGGAGCTAGTGGACCACCTCGGCATCGAGGGGCTGGGCGAGACGCCGGAGGAGATCTTCGCGACGCTGGAGAGCGGGCGCATCCCCGAGGAAAACATCGGAGCGTTCGATACGCCCGCGTCGGACCGCGAGTACGCCGCACGCATCCGCAACCTGGAGTCCGACGTGCCGAACCGCTACAACGCCGATCCGCGACGCCTCTTCGGCGTGAGCGGCAGCGCGGGCAAGGTGGCGGCGTTCGCCGTGCGCGTAGACACCTACCCCGAGCCCAAGCGCAAGCAGGTCTTCTTCCTCGGCACCAATGACCCGGAGGACTTCACTGCCCTCCGCCGTGACATCCTGACACGATTCGACGACCTGCCGGACAAGTGCGAGTACATGAACGCGCACATCCTGGATACGGCGAAGAAGTACGGCAAGGACGTCGTCCTCTCCATCAAGCACCTCGGCACCAAGCGACTGCCCAAGCTCTACGCCTTCAAGTCGCGCGTGGAGTACCTGACCAACAAGGTGCCGTTTCTGCCCAAATTCCTGCC
>JBCCMF010000146.1:0-10868 GCA_039026435.1 Bacteroidota bacterium | reverse complement strand
TATGCTCGATGTGGAGCCCATCGTCGGTGGCTCTGACCAGCGGCTTGTAATGCTTGCGCATCCCCACAAAAACGGAGGTGCCGAACAGCAGAAAGACCACGATGAAGAAAACGAACACGTAGTAGAGGCCGCTACCCGGGACCCGGTAGAAATACTGCGGCTCGTTTATACTCGCCCCCGCTGTACCGCGCACTATCACATCCATCAACCCAGCCGCATTCTGCACGGCTAGCAGATAGCAGGCGCCCTCGGCATCCTCCACGTAGACGCCCTCCGCTTGGCTCAGTGAGACTAGGCTCCGGCACGTCTGCCCGCCCGAAAGCTCGACCCATCCCACCACACCATCGTGCGCGCTCGTTCCATTCGTGCGTCGTACCGGGTAGTACGCCGATTCCCGGTCCACCGTGACGAGGGTGGCCTCCTCTATGTCAGCATAGAGTATCGTCGTGTTGTAGAACCCAGCACCAGCAATGGAGACGCCACTCTCGTCGGCCTCGACGCGCCCGTTATAGCTGGCGTAGACTGCCATAAACACGGCAGAGAGTGCAAAAAGCAATATGCCGTAACAGACCACGGCCCCATAGTAGGGGATGACGTCGGGCGTCATGCGGAAGGCTTTGTTCATAGCGGTCGCCTGCGGGTTTACATCACGATCACGTGCAGACGATCTACGACGTCGTTTACTGCGCTGTTGCATGCGCCGGGAGCCTACCGGACGCTATTGCTTGTAAATCACACCTGCTTTCATAACGAAGGCTACGCGTTCCATCGTGCTGATGTCGGTGAGCGGATCGTCGGGGACGGCGATGAGGTCGGCGAGCTTGCCGGGCTCTAGCGTGCCGAGGCGATCCGACTGGCCGATGAGGTCGGCGGCGCTGATGGTGGCGCTGCGGAGGGCCTCCATCGCGGGCATCCCCGCCTCGACCATGTAGCCAAACTCCTTGGCGTTGCGTCCGTGGCGGAAGACGCCCGCGTCGGTGCCGAAGGCGATGGGTACGCCGGCCCGGTACGCACGCCCGAACGTGTCTTGGATCTTCGGCCCGATCTCCAGCGCCTTCTCGACGACGACGGGCACGTAGTAGCCGGGGATGCGCGCCGAGTCGGCCACGCTCTTGCCTGCGGTGATCGTCGGCACGAGGTAGGTGCCGCGCTCGCGCATGAGCCGCATCGTCTCGGCGCTCATCAGCGTGCCGTGCTCGATGGAGGCCACGCCTGCCCGGATGGCGCGCTGCATGCCTTCGTCGCCGTGCGCGTGGGCCGCCACCTTGCGCCCGAGGTCGTTCGCCGTCTGCACGATGGCCTCGATCTCCTCCTCGCGGAACTGCGGCGCGGAGCCCAGCCCGGCAATCGACAGCACGCCGGCTGTGGAGGTGATCTTGATGTGATCGGCGCCGCGCTTGATGGCGAGGCGGGCGGCCCGCAGCGCGCTCTCGACGCCGCTGACCACACCCTGCGTCTCATCGGGCACGCCCATGATGTCTTCGCGGAAGCCGTTGGTGGGATCGGCGTGGCCGCCCATGATGGCGAGGCTCTGCGTGCCCACGAACATACGCGGCCCCACGACCGTCCCGTTAGCAATGGCGCGCTTCAGCGCCAGGTCTACGCCCTCGCTGCCGCCCACGTCGCGTACGGTGGTGAACCCAGCCATCAGCGTGGCGCGAGCGTAGGCTGTGGCCTGCAGCGCCTGGTCGGCGGGGGTAAGTTGGAAGCGTTCGAGGTAGCCGCCCTTCTTGCTCTCGTTGCTGAGGTGCGTGTGCATGTCCATCAGCCCGGGCATGCAGTACGCGTCCTGTAAGTCGACCACGGTATCGCCGCGCCTGCCATCGACGAAGCCCGTCTCGACGCTGACAACGGCATCGCCCTCAATCACGACGGTGCGCTCGGCCATCGGCTCCATCGAGACGCCAGGGTCGAGAAGGGTGCCACATTGAACAAGCGTGCGGTCTTGGGCAGACAGAGCGAGCGGGAGGCCCAGGGCCATCGCGAGGCAGAGGAGGCGCTTCATCGGCGTGCTGACGGTTGGATTTGGGCGGTACGGGCGGTGTGCGACGCAAAACATCGTATCTTCCGATCTTCGACCCCTCACTGCCCACGGTTCATGTACCTCAGTAAGTTACAACTGCACGGCTTCAAGAGCTTTGCAGACCGGACGACGTTGCATTTCGACCCCGGCGTGACGGCGGTGGTGGGGCCGAACGGGTGCGGCAAGTCGAACATCGTGGACGCCGTGCGCTGGGTCATCGGCGAGCAGCGGGCGCGGGTGCTACGGTCGGCGAAGATGGAGAACGTCATCTTCAACGGCACCAACAAGCGCCGCAAGCTGGGCATGGCCGAAGTGCTGCTGACGGTAGAAAACACACGCGGCATCCTGCCCACGGAATACAGCGAGGTCACGCTGGGCCGCCGCCTCTATCGCTCGGGCGACTCGGAGTATCTGCTCAACGGCGTCAAGTGCCGCCTGCGCGACATCACCGACCTGTTCATGGACACGGGCATGGGCGCGGGCGCGTACTCGGTCATCGAGTTGAAGATGATCGAGGAGATCCTGTCGGATAACGCGCAAGATCGGCGGCGCTTGTTCGAAGAGGCGGCGGGCATCACGAAGTACAAGCTGCGGCGGCGGCAGACGCTGAGCAAGCTCGGCAACACGCAGCAGGATCTGAGCCGCGTACGCGATCTCGTGGAGGAGATCGAGAAGAACGTGCGGCGCCTCAAACGGCAGGCGAAGAAGGCCGCGCAGTATCGCGAGTGGCGCGACCGCCTCCAGCACCTCGATCTCGCGCTCACGCAAATTCAACTCGGCACGCTTCGCGCCGAGCAGCAGCATCTAGAGGCGTTGCTGACTGAGCTGGCCGATCAGATCGGGACGCAGACCGCGAAGCAGGCGCAGGAAGAGGCGAGCCTGGAGGCGCTCAAGAAGACGCTGATCGACAAGGAGCAGGCACTCGCCGAGCGGCAGCGGACGTACAACGCGTTTCTCGATGAGGAGCGGCGGCTGGAGACCGAGCGGCGGCTGACGACGCAGGCCATCGACACGGCGCACCGCGAGCAGGTGCGGACGCGGCAGGAGCAGCGCACCGCCGAGGCGCGCCGTACGCAGCTGGGTGAGACGCTGGATCGGCTGGCGTCAGCGCTGGCCGAGGCGGAGCCGCAGTTGGCTGAGGCGGAACAGGTCTTGCACGACGCCCGCCAGGCCCGCGACGCGGCGCATCAGGCTTCGCAACGTGCGCAGGCGGGCCTACAATCGGCACGCGCCGAAGAACGCCGCGCAGGCGACGCGTGGCGCCAGCAGCAGCGCGACCTCGACCGACTGACGAACCGCCTCGACCTCCAGCGCCAAGAGCGCGACAGACTCACTCAGCAACACGCCGCCCTGAGCGCCGACGCCGAGACACTCGCCGACCGCCGCGCCGTAGCCGACCGTAACCGCGACGCCGCATCGGCAGCAGCCGAGCGCGCGCTGGCTGCGCTGGATGATGCGGTCGCCGACGAAGCGGAACGCCGCGAGGCCTTGGAAGCTGCTCGCACGGCCTTTCGCGACGCCGAGCGCACGCACGACGCCTTGGCCGCCGAGGTGAATCTGCTGGATAGCTTGGTCTCGTCGTTCGAGGATTTCTCGGAGGCCGTGCAGTTCTTGGCGTCGACGCCGTCGTGGTCGGAGGGAGAGCTGCGCACCGTGGCCGATGTGCTCGGCTGCGACCCCGGCGATCAGGTGGCGTTGGATGCCGCGTTGGGCGAGCGGGCGGCGTACATCGTCGTGGAAGACGAGGCGCACGCGCAGCAGGCCATCGCGCTGCTCCGCCAGCAGCAGAAGGGTCAGGCTACGTTCATCGTTTTGAGCAAGCTGACGCAAGTGCCCGAGGCCACAGGCTCCCTCCGCGCCGCCGTCCGCGTGGCCGACAGTCGCTACGCCCCACTCGCCGATCTGCTCTTGCGCGACGCCGAACTCACCGACACGCTGGCCGAAGCCGAAGCCGCCTCGGAAGGCGCGACGACCCGCAAACGCTACTACGCTCGCACGGGCGAATGGGTGGACGCGGCAGGGGTGGTGCAAGGCGGGAGCCAGCGCAAAGGCGCTTCGCCGATGGCCAGCCGCATGACGCGCCGCGAGCAGCTATCCGAGGCGCAAACGGAACTCGCCGACGCGGCCCGAACGCTGACGCAGCAGCGCGACGCCCTCACCGACGCCCGGGCATCCCTCACCGCTGCCGAAGCCGTCCTCCGCACCCAGCGCCAGGCCGTCCGCCAGACCGAGCGCGCCCTCGCCGATGCCGAGAAAGCCGCCACCCGCGCCGACCTCGACTATAGCAGCTTTGCACAGCGCCGCAGCGACCTGAACACGCGCCGGAACCGCGCCGCCGATGCCATCGCCGATGCCGAAAGTGAGATCGCCCCACTCGAACGGGCTGTCCGCGATGGCGAGGCTGCTGTGCAGTCAGCCCGCGCCGCCCGGGAGGCCGCCGAAGCAGAAGCCGCTACGACGGACGCTGCCAGCCGCACCGCAGCCTCGGCGTTCAACGAAGCCAACCTCGCCGCCGTCCAGCAGCGCAACCGCCGCGACAACCTCCAGCGCGACCGCGACCGCACGCACACCACGCTCGCCGACACCAAGGCGCGCATCGCCGACTTCGGCACGCGACTCACCGAACTGCTCAGCGAGATCGAAGCCGCCCAGCAGCGCCAGACCGACCTCGATGCCGAGATCGCGACGGCCCAAACGCGACGCGTGGACGCCGACACGGCCGTGAAGGTCGCCGAGAACGAGCGCATCCAAGCACGGGCGCACATCAACGACGTGGAAGGCTACCTGCGCACCCGCCGCCGCGAGCGCGACGCGCTCATCAGCCAGGAAAACGAGCACGCGCTGCGCCGCCACAGCCTCGAAACCAAAGCCGAGGCGCTGCTGCTGCGCATCCAGGAGAACTACGACCTCGACCTCGCCGCGCACCCCGTCGCCATCGACGACGCGTTTGACGCCCCCGCTGCCGAGGTTGAAGCGCAGGACCTCCGCAAGAAGATTCGCGGTCTGGGGCCGATCAACGAACTGGCGGTGGAGGTCTACGCCGAGGAGAGCGAGCGGCTCGACTTCATCACCGGGCAGCTCGACGACCTCGAACAAGCCGAAGCGACGCTCCTCGAAACCATCGACGAGATCAACACAACGGCCACCGAGCGCTTCCACGAGACGTTTGCGGCCATCGACGCCTACTTCGGCAAGCTCTTCGCCGACCTCTTTGGCGAAGACGCCTCGGCGCACCTCGTGCTCGAAGACAACGCCGACCCGCTAGAGTCCGCCATCGACATCAAGGCACGGCCACGGGGGAAGAAACCGAGCGGCATCGCGCAGCTCTCAGGCGGCGAGAAAACGCTGACGGCCATCGCGCTGCTGTTCGCCATCTACCTCGTCAAGCCCAGCCCGTTCTGCATCCTCGACGAAGTGGACGCGCCGCTCGACGACGCCAACATCGACCGCTTCATGCACCTCATCCGCAGCTTCGCCGACCAGACGCAGTTCATCATCGTCACGCACAACAAGCGCTCGATGGAACTGGCCGACCGGATGTACGGCATCACGATGCAGGAGACAGGTGTCTCCAAGCTCGTCAGCGTTCAGTTTGACGACGCGTGACCGCAATAGTAAGTTTGGTCTGCAGATACTGACTACTACCCAATCTGAACATTCATAGTGCAGCCCACCGTCTAATCTTGTCATCCCGAGCGAAGCCGAGGGATCTCCCCCGCATGCGTTTTGCACGACGAATAGGTGGGAGATCCCTCGACTTCGGCCTACGGCCTCTGCTCAGGATGACAGCCTTGACCGCACAATAATCTCCCATCGACCAAACTTCCCATCCCAATGCACACGCTACTCAAACGAAGTCTGCTTGCCCTGTCTGGTACGGTCATCGCCGCCGTCGTGTACGTGCTCCTCTCCGGAGGCAGTATCGACCGCGCCGCTGATCTCATGCCTGCGCTCGTCGTCGGCGTCATCGTTTTCGCATTGCCAACGCTGAAGCGTGATACCCACTCTGAACGTTCATAGTGCTGCCCACCGTCTAATGTTGTCATCCCGAGCGAAGCCGAGGGATCTCCCCCGCTCAAGAAGCGCACGACGACCAAGTGGGAGATCCCTCGGCTCCGGCCTGCGGCCTCTGCTCGGGATGACAAGCCCGATTGCACAATCACTTCCCAGATCTAGCACAAGGACACGGCATCGAGCTAGGCAAAAGCAGATCGCCGACTATTCCTCGTCGTCGATGTAGCGGCGGACGCGCTTTTCGAGAGCTTCTTCAGCGTCGCGCTCACGCAGCCGGGTCAAGTGCTCGCCGATGCGGCGCTCATAGCCAATATCCCGTGGAGCGTAGAAGTAGAGCCCTTGCATCTCCTCCGGCAGGTATTGCTCAGGGACGTACCCTTCGCGGTAGGCATGCGGGTACTTGTAGCCAACGCCGTGGCCCAGGCCCTTCTTGTCGCGGCTGGCGTCTTTGATGGGGTTCGGCACGTCGCCCGTCTGCTCCTTTTCCACGTGCCGGAGCGCGTCGAAGTAGGCAAAGACGCTGTTGCTCTTGGGTGCCGTGGCCAGGTACAGGCAGCACTCGCCCAGCAAGAACTGCCCCTCGGGCATGCCCACGTACTCGAAGCCCGTCGCCGTGGCCTGCGCCACCATCAGCGCGCGCGGATCGGCCATGCCGATGTCCTCGGCGGCGAAGACGAGCATGCGGCGGATGATGAAGCGCGGGTCCTCGCCCGCGTACACCATGCGCGCCATCCAGTAGAGCGCCGCGTCGGGGTCGGAGCCGCGCAGGCTCTTGATGAAGGCGCTGATGGTGTCGAAGTGCGCATCGCCCTCTTTGTCGTAGAGCACCGCCCGCTTCTGAATGCTCTCGGCTGCGATGTCGAGGTCGATCGCAATCACGCCGTCTGCGTCGGGAGGCGTGGTCTCTACGGCCAGCTCCAGCGCGTTCAGCAGCGAGCGCGCATCGCCGTTGGAGACGTTCACGAGGTGGTCCAGCGCGGTGGTCTCAATCTCTACCGTGCGGGTGCCGTAGCCGCGGTCGGGATCATCCAACGCTTGCTGTGCTACGGCGCGGAGGTCGTCTTGCGTGAGCACGCGCAGCTCGAACAGCCGCGACCGGCTCACGAGCGCCTTGTTGACCTCGAAGTACGGGTTCTCGGTCGTCGCACCGATGAAGGTGACGACGCCGTTTTCCACGTGCGGCAGCAGAGCGTCTTGCTGGCTCTTGTTGAACCGATGCACCTCATCGACAAACAGGATCGTGCGCTGCCGATGGAGACGGAGCCGTTCCTGCGCGTCGTGGATAGCGGCTCGGATGTCTCTGACACCCGCCAAGACGGCGTTTAACGACGTGAAGTGCGCCGCCGTGGTACCCGCAATGATGCGAGCGAGCGTGGTCTTGCCGCTACCGGGCGGCCCGTGGAAGAGCAGCGACGTGATGCGGTCGGCTTCGATGGCGCGGCGCAGCAGCTTGCCGGGGCCCAAGATATGCGTCTGCCCCACGTACTCGGCGAGCGTGCGCGGACGCATGCGGTCGGCCAGCGGCGCGCGCTGGCGCTGATACCGGTCGGCGGCCTCCTGGAACAGATCAGCCATGCCAGAGGCCCTCAGCGGACACGGCGTGCCATCTGCGCAATGCGGTCAGCATCCGATGGGCCTTCATCGGGTTCAGGTAGCGTGAGTCGAGCTTGGCTGGCGGCCAGCTGCTGTTGCGCTACGCCAGGATCGTGCAGCGCGTCCCATGTTTGGCTCGTCACAATAGTCTCGATGTTCTCCAGCCGCCGGGCCAGCGCGTCGCGGTCGGCCCGGGCGGCTTGGAGATCACGTTCGAGTTGAACCACTTGGTCCTCTAGCTCACGCGTCGAGGTGCCCAGTTTCTGCTGCTTCGATTTAAACTTCAGCCACTCGCTAAAGCCACCCATGAGGATGGCGGCGAGCGGGATGAGCACCCAACTGAACGGACCAAAGAAATCCATCGTAGCTGACGGGTTGGCTCAGGCTTCGTCGGTCGGCATCGGGCCGTCTTCCACCGTTACGCCAAAGCCTTCGAGCTGCGTGCGGATGGTCGGGAAGGCCTTGTTGTACATGGCCTGAACGGCCTCGGTACCGCCATCGGGGTTATGCTGCTGCACCTTCCACGTGCAGGCACTCCAGAGCGCGCGGCGTAGGTCCCATTTGCGAAGCGACCAAGAGCGCGTTTTGCGCGTCTGCGTCTCCGAGTTGTAGGCGTCGGCCACGAGGCGCGGGATGGGCTCTAGCCCGGTCACGTCCTTGTCAAGGCGGATCCCCGCCACGCCCGAGGTGGAGCGCCGCTCGGCGGCGATCTTGGCGCCCGGAAGCGGGTCAGGCAGCTGAGCCAGCAGGTTGTTGCGGTATTCCTGCGCAGCGGCTTTGGCGCCGTCGCTACCGTCGTGCTTGCTGTCCGAGAAGAACTTGGTGTGCTTCTCGTGCTGGCGCGTGATGCGCACCTGCCAGCCGTGTGTGTTGCGCGTGTCAATCCGCACAATGTGTTTTGCGTTCTTACGCATAGGCATCGGGGCCGGGGGCGGCGTGGTGTACCGGCCCCAGCATGTGTGGTGATTAAGTGATTTGAGGTACGGGCGCAACCGGCCGTGCGGTGAACGGATGGTCAGGCCCACGTTGTGGTGGCTACTGCAAGAGCAGAGGCATGTATCTCAGACACAGTGAAACAAACACGCTTCATTGAGCAGCTATGTTCCCCTGTTCTGATGGTACATGCACTCGGCTAGATGCCGTACGCCCTTGGATGCTAGGTTGGTACATCAGCGTGGCGTGCAGCGGGGGGTGCACAAACGTGCCGGAAGTCGTAGCACGGGCTACGTAGCGATACGTGTGTTCTCCTGGCCGCAGATAATCGGCGAAGAGCAGCACGCGGTCGTCACGAAGCTCCATGTGGTTAAACGATCCCCACCATGTACGTATTCCACTCTGCTGCTGTATGGTGCTTGCCGTTGTCGTGAATACTGTGTTGAGGGCTTCAAGTCCTGCAGGCAACGCATCATCGACGACGACATAGCTCCGGGCGGCAGGGGTAGTAACACGCACGGTCACTTGCACTAGGTCACCTGCGCGTAGTGTAAGGGTTTCGCCCACAGTAGTCAATGGGGGATTTTCTGGCTTCCCACTTGCACCTAGCCTACGCATTGTGCGCGACACGGTCAGCCCACGCGAGCGTGCCTCGACAGCTGCTGTGGAGTACGTGGTGAGTGCAAGACTGTAGTATAGCGGCCCGGTGCCCTCACGGTTAATCGCAAGGGCAGCCCGCTGGTCTTGCACCGGGATGTCCTCAAGGTCTACTTCTGCCTGCGCCACATCGAGCTGGCGGCCCTGGAAGGCCTCTTGGAGGATGGCTTGGCCCGCCAGTTGTACTTCAGCAACCAGATTCGGCTCGGCGGCTTCGTACCGATCAACGTAGCGCTGCAGGGCGTCGAGCACGGCGGCGTTTTCCTGCGTGGAGGCCCAGTGCCCGCCCTGCCGCGTACCAATCAGATAGCGGACCATGCGTTGCGCAAGCACGCGTTCATCGGTGCCTCCGGCGTAGTCGAGCAGCGCCGACAGGCCAAACGCGGTGGAGCGGGTGTCGCTGGCGAAGATCCAGCCGTATGCATCGGCCGTGGGGGCGGCGAAGTACGCCGTGGCGCCGTCTACGCGGATCTGGGCCGCCAAGGTGTTGGCGATGCGCTCCTTGGCAGCGTCATGCGCTGGGCTGGCGCTCAATAGCATTGCCCGCAACAGGTAGCTCTGCCCGTCGATGCTGAGGCGGCCGCGCTGAGCCACATCGGCGATCTCGCCGTCGAGGACGCGGCCATGCCGGGCCAGCGCATAGAGGGCCAGCGCCCGGGTGTCATCCCAGACCCCTGCGTCATAGTAGTCTGGCTGGCCGTCCTGGGTGCGGATGAGTGTTTCGAGCGCCTGCACGGCATCGCCAGCCAGTGGGGGCAGCACAAACCCGGCATCGCGGGCCTCCGCCAAAGCAAGGACCACATAGGCCTCTACGTACGGGCTACGGTGGTTTCCGGCCGGCCACAAGCTGAAGCCCTCGCCCATCCAATAGTCGGACAGCTTGACGAGCCAGTCTTCCACGACGGTGTCGCGCGCTCCACCCAGCACCTCCAGGTCGAACGCGTCGAGCAGCGCATCGCCAGCCAGGAGGGGCCGTATGCGCGATGTGCGCTGCTCCAGGCAGCCGTAGGGGTAGCCAAACAGGTAACGCGTGGCGCCGCCCAGCCCCACCAGCGCGGTGCTGGATAGCTCTACCTTCAGGCCTCCGGCACCGGGCAGGGCATCCTCGGGGATGCGCAACTGCTCGTTGGCCGTGCCCTCGGTGGAGGCGAACGTGGCAAACGTCTCGCGGATGCTCGGCAAGGCGATGGGTAGGGCGGTCACCAGGGCATCGCGTTCGTTGCCCAATGCAGCATCGAAGGTCAGCGCAGCGTCGCCCGGCGCCTCCACTGACCAGCTGAAACGGACGTTCTTCGTCTCGCCATCCGAAAGCTCGACGGCCTGTGTAGCAGTGCCCTCCAGCGTGAGCCCGGTGGCTTCGACGCTCACCGTGGCGGTGCCTGCCGCGCCTGTGGTGTTGGTGAGGAGCACACCAGCCTCGAAGCGATCGCCCACGCGCGCGAAGCGCGGCAGCGCAGGTTGCAGCACCAGGGGTTTGGTGACGATAATATCCTGACGGGCAGCGCCAAACTTGCTGTCGGCGGTCAGGGCGGCGGCCATGAGCCGGAAGGTGGTCAGGCTCTCGGGCAGGCGGAAGGTGACGCGGGCGCGGCCTCGGCTGTCGGTGCGGATGGCGGGGTCCCAGTGGGCCAGCGGTCGGAAGTCGGCC
>JBCCMF010000145.1:0-10890 GCA_039026435.1 Bacteroidota bacterium | reverse complement strand
TCGCCAGCTTCATAGGACTGGATCAGTTCCAGGTGCGCCTGGAACTGATTGGCGAAGCTCATGTCCATCACTTCGCTCGGGTGCCCTTCGGCAGCAGCCAGGTTCACCAGGCGACCGTCGGCGAGAACGTAGATCTTCTTGCCGTTGTCCATCGTGTACTCGCGGTTGTCCTCGCGGATCATGCGCGTGTCCTGGCTGATCTCGGCCAGCTCTTTCAGGTTCAGCTCCACATCGTAGTGACCCGTGTTGCACACAATGGCGCCTTCCTTCATCGTGACGAAGTGTTCGCCGCGGATGATGTCCTTCATGCCCGTAGCCGTCACGAAGATGTCGCCCACCTTGGCGGCTTCTTCCATCGTCATCACGCGCATGCCGTCCAGCGTCGCCTTGAGGGCGGCGGTGGCCTTGACTTCGGTGACGATCACGTTGGCGCCCATGCCTTTGGCGCGCATCGCCACGCCGCGGCCGCAGTGGCCGTAGCCCGCCACGACAAAGTTCTTGCCCGCCACCAGCACCGACGAGGCGCGGAGGATGCCGTCGATCGTGCTCTGGCCCGTGCCGTACACGTTGTCGAAGTCCCACTTCGTCTCGGCGTCGTTGACGGCGTAGACCGGGTAGCCCAGCTTGCCGTCTTCGGCCATTGCGCGCAGGCGGTGGACGCCCGTCGTCGTCTCTTCCGAGCCGCCGATGATGCCCTCCAGCTTCTCAGGGTGGGCGCTGTGGACGCGGAAGATGAGGTCGGCGCCGTCGTCGAGCGTCGTGTGCGGCGTCTTGTCGATGGTGCGGTCGATGCACCAGTAGAATTCCTCGGTGTTCTGGCCGTACCAGGCGTAGATCTCGACGCCGTCGCCATCGCCATCCGGTCCGAGGGCCAGCGCGGCCGAGACCTCGTCGTTGGTCGAGAGCGGGTTGCAGCCGCTCCATGCCACTTCGGCGCCGCAGGCCTTGAGCGTCTCGATGAGCACGGCCGTCTCCTTCGTCACGTGCAGGCAGCCCGTGATCTTGTAGCCCTTGAACGGCTTCGTCTGGCTATACTCCTCGCGCAGCTTCATCAGCACCGGCATGCGGCTCTCGGCCCACTCGATGCGCTTGCGCCCGGCAGCAGCCAGGCTCAGGTCTTTAACCTTGTACTTTCCTTCTTTGTGATCCATGATGGGTCGGAACGTTCAAATGAGTGAATGCGAAACGGTCGAGGAGGGCAGCGAGTTGAGCTAAGCGGCTTGCAGTGCCCCGGCTTTGTCTTTCAGTCGGTCTACATGGTCCAGGCGCTCCCAGGCAAACTCGGGGCGGCCGAAGTGGCCGTACGCCGCCGTGGGGCGATACCCCGGCTTGAGCAGGTCGAACCGCTCGATGATGGCCGCCGGGCGCAGGTCAAAAACCTCGGTCACGAGCGCGGTTAACTCGGCATCCGTGAAGCCGTTCGCCGTGCCGTACGTGTCTACGTCGATGGAGACGGGCGCGGCCACGCCAATGGCATAGGCGACTTGCACGAGCACGCGCTCGCATAGCCCAGCGCCGACAAGGTTCTTGGCGACGTGGCGTGTGGCATACGCCGCCGAGCGGTCCACCTTCGAGGGGTCCTTTCCGCTGAAGGCGCCGCCGCCGTGGGCGCCCCACCCGCCATAGGTATCGACGATGATCTTGCGCCCGGTCAGGCCCGCGTCGCCGTGCGGCACGCCGATGACGAACTTGCCCGTGGGGTTGACGTGGAGGATGAGGTCATCGTCAAGCAGGTCGGCCGGGATGACGCGCGGCAGCAGATGCGCACGGACGTCGGCTTCGATCTGCGCGCGCTCAGTATCGGCGTCGTGCTGTGTGGAGACCACGATGGTGTGGACGCGGAGCGGCGTGGTGCGGTCGTCGGCGTACTCGATGGTGACCTGGCTCTTGGAGTCGGGCCGCAGGTACGGCATCAGGTCGGTGTGCTTGCGGATGCCAGCCAACTCGCGGACGAGGCCGTGCGCGAACGTGAGCGACATCGGCATCAGGTGCTCGGTCTCGTTGGTCGCGTAGCCAAACATCATGCCCTGGTCGCCCGCGCCTTGTTCTGCGTGCAGGCCTTCGCCCGCCGTCACGCCTTGTGCGATGTCGGGGCTCTGCTGGTGGATGGCCGAGAGCACGCCGCACGACTCGGCGTCGAAGCGCAGGCGGGGATCGGTATAGCCGATCTCGCGGATGACCTCGCGCGCGATCTCCTGCACATCCACATACGCCTTCGTCGTCACTTCGCCAGAGAGCACCACGAGGCCTGTGGTCACGAGCGTCTCGACCGCGACGCGGCTCTTGGGATCTTGCGTGAGCAGCGCATCCAACACTGCATCCGAGATCTGATCAGCGACCTTGTCGGGGTGGCCTTCGGAGACGGACTCAGAGGTAAACAAATACGCCATAGTGGGGGGATCTTGGGAAAACGCGCCTGGAGGAACACGGCTTCGAACTGTCGATTTATCGGCACCGCTTGCAGCAGCCCGATTGGATAGGGCCGAGGCAAACACAAGCCTCGCCAGATTGTTGCCGTGCGCGCCGTACAGCATGGCCCACCCACAGCTCTTGGACAAAAACTCACTGCCCCTCATGCGCATCACCGACCTGCTGGACACCGACGCGGGCACGCCGTCGATCTCGTACGAGCTGATTCCCCCCAAGCGCGGCGGCTCGGTGCGCGACGTGCTGGCCGTCATCGAAGACCTGACCCCCTTCGACCCCGCCTTCATCGACGTCACCAGCCACTCGGCGCAGGCGTACTACGAGGAGATGCCCGACGGCACGTGGCGACGCCGCGTCAAGCGCAAGCGGCCCGGCACGCTGGGCATGTGCGCCGCCATCCAAAGCCGCTTCAACATCCCGACGGTGCCGCACCTGCTCTGCCTCGGCTTCACACGCGAGGAGACCGAAGACGCGCTCATCGAGCTGAACTACCTCGGCATCGACAACGTGATGGCGCTACGGGGCGACGACCACGGCTACCAGAAAGCGATCCCGCGCGACCGCTCCCGCAACCGCCACGCGTGCGAACTCGTGGAGCAAATCACGGCGATGAACCAGGGGCAGTTCCTGGAAGAACTCATCGACGCCGTCCCGACCGGGTTCTGCGTGGGCGTAGCGGGGTACCCCGAGAAGCACTTCGAGGCGCCCAACCTCACGTGGGACATCCTCAACCTGAAGCGCAAGGTGGATGCTGGGGCGTGCTACATCGTCACGCAGATGTTCTTCGACAACCGCCACTACCTCAACTTCGTGGAGCGCTGCCGCGATGTGGGCATCACCGTGCCCATCATCCCCGGGCTGAAGGTGCTCACGAGCAAACGCCAACTCCGGGCGCTGCCGCAGAAGTTCTTCCTCGAGATCCCCGAGGCGCTGGCCGCAGAGATTGAGGCGGCGGACGATGCGCATGTGAAAGACATCGGCATCGCGTGGGCCATCCGGCAAAGCGAGGAACTCCTCAGCGCGGGCGTGCCGTACCTGCACTACTACATCATGCAGCGCAGCACCGTTGTGAAGCCCGTCGTAGAAGCGTTGCGCAAGATGGCGTGACGCGGCCAGGGGTTGCAGAAAACCTGCGCACTCGCCGCCTGGCAGGCCAGGCCGTGAAACCCGTGGGCGTTTTCGCTCATTTGGATGCTTGACCTTCCTGTGACCTCAAGCCTTTGCCTTACGCCCATGTCCCTCTTCGATATCGACTACAGTTCTTCCGACCTCCGGCGCGACGCCGAGCGCATCTACGACCAAGCCCGACGCGACGCCGAGGTGACCGCCCGACGCGCCTACAACGCCGCTAGCGACCTCGACTACCGCTCGTGGCCCGTCATCGCCACCGGCGCTGCGCTGCTTGCTGGCGTCGTCCTGGGTGGGGCATACGTGTACTGGCGTAGCCAACAGCAGCCAGCATCTCCTACGCACCTGCCATACGAAGAGTGGACCAAGGACCAGCTGTACGAACGCGCCCGTGCGGAGCAGATCGAAGGGCGGTCGAGCATGACCAAGATGCAACTCATCGAAGCCCTACGCAGCGTTTGATCGTAGATTGAGGTACTCCGCCACCTGCTGCGCGCCTTATGATCGACCTCCGCAACACCACGGTCCGCTACGACACGCCGACGGGGCCGCGCACGGTGTTCGAGAACCTCTCGCTCCAGATCGACCGTGGCGAGATGGCGTACCTGATCGGCCCGACGGGCAGCGGCAAGAGCAGCCTGCTGCGTCTCATCTACATGGACCGCCTGCCCGATGCGGGCGTCGTGCGCGTGGGCGACTACCGCTCGGACATGATCGCGCCCAAGCAGATTCCGTACCTGCGGCGGTCGCTGGGCATCGTGTTTCAGGACTTCCAGCTGTTGCCCGACCGCAACGTGTACGAGAACGTGGCCTTTGCACTGTACGCCACGGGCAAGACGGGCGCGGCGGTGCGGCAGCGCGTGGTGCAGGTGCTGGCCCGTGTGGGGCTGAGTCACAAGACGAAGCAGTACCCGCACGAACTCTCCGGTGGCGAGCAGCAGCGCGTCACTATCGCCCGGGCCATCGCCAACGAGCCTTGGATCCTGCTGGCCGACGAGCCCACGGGCAACCTCGACCCGCGCGTCTCGGATGAGATCCAGAAGCTGCTCATCAGCCTCAACAAACAAGGGATGACGGTGTTTATGGTCACGCACGACTACCGCATCGTCCGCGAGTTTCCGGCGCGCACGCTGGCGTTTATGAAGGGGCAACTCACCGAGGTAGACCCGCTCTCGCTATAACTCCAGTGCTGTACCTTCAGCGCCTCACATGTGGTGGAGCGCGGCGTGCGATAGCATTGCGCTTTGTCATGCTGCGCGCTATGCTGTTAGCATGAGAATCCCCTCGCCCTCACCCGACCATTGGCTATGTCTCCAGGCGATGTGACCCTGCTGCTCCGCGACATGAAGTCGGGCAAGCCGGAGGCGATGGATGCGCTCATGCCCGTCGTCTACGAGGAGCTGCGTAGCTTGGCGCATCACAAGCTGCGCGCCGAGCGGCACGACCACACGCTCAACACGACGGCGCTCGTCCACGAGGCATACCTGAAGATCGTGGATCAGCGCTGGGCCAACGTGCACGACCGGGCGCACTTCCTGGCCATCGCGGCGCAGGCGATGCGGCGGGTCCTCGTCAGCTATGCCCGGCAGCGGCATGCTCAGAAGCGTGGCGGCCACGACACCCCGCTCCCACTGGACGACCACCTCAACACGCTCTCGCTCGCCTTCTCGCCGGACCACCTGGACCAGCTGCTCTCGCTGGACGAGGCGATGACGAAGCTGGAGACCTTCAACGAGCGCGGGTGCCGCGTGGTGGAGTACCGCTTCTTCGGCGGCATGACCCACGAGGAGGTGGCGCGGGTGATGAACGTCTCGGTACCCACGGTGCGGCGCGCCTGGACCACCTCGCGGCTCTGGCTGCGGCAGACGATGCAGGCGGCATGACACCAGAACGCTGGATAGCGCTGGAGGAAGCGTTCGAGCGCATCGACGCCTTGCCCGCTACCGAGCAGGCCGATGCGCTGGCCGACCTGCGCGAACGCGACCCCATCCTCCACGCTGACCTCGTTGCGCTGCGCGCCAGCTACGCCGCCGAGCCCGATTTCTTGGAGACCGCCTTCGCCGGCTTGCCGCCGCCACCCGCCCTTCCTCAGACGGGCTATGCGCCTGCCGACCAGATCGGCGTGTACCGCATCGTGCGGCTCTTAGGCGAGGGGGGTATGGGCAGCGTGTACCTCGTAGAGCGCGAGGCGCCGTATGCACAGCAGGCGGCGCTCAAGGTGTTGCGTGTGCGTCCGGGGCGCGACATGGCCGAGCGGTTCCACGCCGAGCGGCAGATCCTGGCTACGCTGACGCATCCGCACATCGCCCGGCTGCTGGACGGCGGCACCACGCCCGAGGGGCAGCCCTACTTCGTCATGGAGTACGTGGAGGGCGTCTCGATCACCCAGTATGCCCAGCAGCACCGCCTGGGGCTCGATGCGCGGCTGCGGCTGTTTCAGGCCGTGTGCCAAGCGGTGGCCTACGCGCACCGCAACCTGGTCGTGCACCGCGACCTCAAGCCCACCAACATCATGGTCGATGGCGAGGGCACGGTGAAGCTCCTCGACTTCGGGATTGCCAAGCTCCTGGCGCCTACCGCCAGGGCGCTGACGGTAGAGACGGGGCGCCTGATGACGCCCGGCTACGCCGCCCCAGAGCAGATCAAGGGCGAAACCATCACTACCGCCACGGATGTGTACGCCCTGGGCGTGCTGCTCTACGAGCTCCTCACCGACCAGCGCCTCCTCGACCCGGCGACCCACCCGGCCGAGGCGGCGCGGCACATCTGCGAGGACCCACCTACCCGACCGTCAACGGCCATCACGGGTACGCCCGAGCACTTGCCGTATACGGCGCCTGCATTGCGCAAGACGCTGCGCGGTGACCTCGACACGATGGTGCTGTACGCGCTCAACAAAGACCCCGAGCGCCGCTACGCCTCCGCCGACCAGTTTCACGACGACGTGGTCCGCTACCTGGGCGGCCTCCCGCTGAGCGCGCAGCCGGCCAGCGTGGGGTATCGCCTGCGTAAGTTTGCCCGGCGGCACCGCGCGGGCGTGGCGGCGGCGGCGGCGTTCGTCCTGCTCCTCGTAGCGTCGAGCATCGCGCTGGCGCTCCAGGCCAGCCAGCTCCGTGTCACAACGTCTGAGGCCCTCCAGGCGCAAGCCGAGGCAGAGCAGGTCAGCGAGTTATTGGTGGATGTCTTTCGCGCGGCAGACCCGAACGTGGCCCAGGGCGCAGCGCCCACCGCTCGCGAGCTGCTCGACCGGGGCCGCGAGAAAGTGGCCGCCGAACTCGGCGATCAGCCCGCGACACGCGCGCAACTGCTGGCGGTGCTCAGCGACGTGTACGACGCCCTGGGCGCACCCGGCGATGCCTTGCCGATGGCCGAGGAGGTGCTCGCGCTCCGGCGCAGGTTGGCGCCAGCCGATGCCGATGCTGACGTAGCCACCGCGCTGAACAGGCTGGGCTGGCTGCATCACCAACGCGGCGACCACGCCACCGCCGACTCCATCCTGAACGCAGCCCTCGCGATGCGCCGGGCGGTGCTCAGCTCAGACGACCCCAGCATCGGGCGTACGCTGAACGACTTGGCGGTCGTCAACCAGTCGCTGGAGCGGCTAGACCGCACGGCGGCGTACATCGAGGAGGCGCTGGCCATCCGCCGGGCGCATTACGGCCCCACCCACCGCGCCGTGGGCGTTACGCTTAACAACTTGGCCGCGCTGTACTGGGGGCAAGGCGACTATGCCAAGGCCGAGGGCGCCTTCCGCGAGTCGCTTGCGGTGCTCGAGGCCGAGGACGGCACCCAAAGCCCGCGCTACGCCATCGCCCTGCACAACATCGGGACGGCGCTGCTCATGCAAGAGGCCTACGACAAAGCCGAAGCGGCGTACCGCGAGGCGCTGAACATCCGCATGGCCGTCCTCGAACCAGGGCACAAAAACCTGGGGGACACGCAGTACAGCCTGGGCAACCTCTACAGCCGCATGGATCGGGTGGCCGAGGCCGACAGCCTGCTCACAGCGGGCGTGGCCACCTACCGCGCCAGCCACGGCGACGCGTTTGGTCCTACCGCCCGTGCCCTGCTGGCCCTGGCCAAGGTGCGTGCACGGCGTAGCAGCGACGACGCGGTGGCTGTACACCGAGAGGCCTATGCCGCCGCGCAGGCCGCTTTCGGCGGCGTCCATCGCGAGACCGTGACGACCGGGCTACAGCTGGCCAACGTGTTGCCTGCTCCCGAAGCACGAGCCTTACTCCGCAACCTCGCAGCCCAACTCAACGACGCCAGCAGCCACGACGAGGCGCGCGTCCGGGCCGCACTCGATGCCCTCGCTACCTCTGTCTGACGGCCTTTTGAAAAAAGTTGAGCATTACATGATCAGGTGACGGCTGTTTGTGCGCGTGTGTGAATAGGGACGCTTCCGTCCCATCGCCCTTGAAACAACACACGCGGTCATCATGACTTTGACACGTCTCTTAGCAGCAGTGCTCAGCCTCCTGCTTGCCTGGGTAGTCTCCGCACCCACAACCGCCACAGCCGCTAGCGCCCCAGACGACACCCGAGCCGTCTCGGATAAGCGCGCATTTTTCGACGGAGAGGGTGAAGCACAGCTCTCCGAGCCTTACACGTTCGACGTCGGTTTTGAAAACACCAGCCAGGCCAGCGGCGGGCCCTTCTTGGTCACGGGCTCGGGCATCCGTACGACCGTCCCCACGCACTTCCAGGATATCGAGGTGTCAGACAACAGGTGCAGCGCAGACGGCAACATTATCGACTGTGACCTGGGCAGCGTAGGCCCCAACGAGAACGTCTACATCAGCATCACGGCCACGCCCACAGAATCTGGGGCGTCAACCATCACCGTCGTTGTCCGGTCGAACGAGTTCGACCCCAATATCGCCAACAACACCGTCTCGGGTGTCGTCTCAGTCATCGAACCCCTGCCGGGCAGCATCTCAGGACTGAAGTGGTCCGATAACGACGGCGATGGTGTGTTCGACCCCAATAGCGAGCCGGGGCTGGCCGACTGGCCCGTCTTCATCGACCTCAACGGCGACGGCTCGGCGGGGGCCGATGAGCCGTCGTTGACTACAGGCGCCAACGGCAGCTTCTTCTTCGGCGACCTGGAAGCCGGTACCTACATTGTGTGCGAGGGCAGCCGCCCTGGATGGGTACAGGCGTTCCCGGCCTCTGGCTGCCACACCGTCACCGTGGAGCCGGGCCAAGCCGTGGAAGGCGTCAACTTCGGCAACCGACCCGCCGGGGAGATCGGCGGACGAAAGTGGCACGACGAGAACGCCGACGGCGAGCAGAACAACGGCGAGCCGCCGCTAGAAGGCTTCGTCTTCTTCGCTGACCTCGACGGGAGCGGCACACTAGACGCTGGCGAACCGTCGTCCACGAGTAACGCCGAGGGGGCCTACCGCTTCAGCGACCTCATGCCGGGTACCTACGTCGTGCGCGAACAGCCCCGCGAGGGCTGGCGTACGGTAGCTCCAGCCAGCGGTCAATACACGGTCGAGTTGGGGGGCAACAACCCGCTCATCCAAGAGGACTTCAACTTTGGCAATCAGCAGTACGGCCACATCCACGGCATCAAGTACCACGACGTCAACCAGAATCGCGTGCAAGACATTGAGTCCGGCGAGTTTGGGCTGAGCGGCGTCACCGTCCAACTGCTCGACAGCGAAGGGACCGTAGTGCGCGAGCAGATGACCCACCCGATGGATGCCAACGACGACGGCCTCTTTGACCCGGGCACCGAGATGGGGCTGTTCTGGTTCGAGAACGTCATTCCCGGCGCGTACACCGTACGCGAGATCGTGCCGGAGGGCATCACCTCGTCCTCACCGGGCGGCAGCCAAACCGTAGACCTGACGCCGGGCCTGTTCGTCAACCTCAGCTTTGGCAATTTTGGCTACATCGAGGACTGGGGCGATCTGCCAGACCCGCGCTTCACCCCAACGCCAGTGGCGTGCCTGGTCCCTTTCGCCAACCTGTGTTACGCCACCCTCGGGCCAGGAGGGCCCCACCACCTGTACGTGGCTGGCGACCCGAACCCGCTTCGGCTGGGCACGCTCATCGACAACGAGACGAACGGCCAGCCCACCGCCGACGCCTATGGCGACGACAACGTGCCGCCCACGGCCGTCAATGGCGTGGACGATGAGGACGGCATCACCACGTTGACCTTCCAAAACGGCACGACGGCCACGCAGGGCTCGTTCGAGATCACCGTCTCTGGTCCTCCGGGGCGCACGGCGCGCCTAGATGCGTGGATCGACTTTGACGATGACGGCTTCCTGGCGAACTTCGAACAGATCTTCAACTCGTTTGCCATCCCCATTCCGGGGGGCGGCAGCGTCACGCAAACCCTCAGCTTCTCCGTCCCCGCCGGATTCAACGGCGGCACGTTTGCCCGCTTCCGGCTGAGCTACGTGGGCGGCCTCGCACCCTACGGCCCTGTGGTCGATGGCGAGGTGGAAGACTATGTGCTCATCGGTGTCGATTATGGCGATGCCCGGCAGTTCGACTTGGACGGTTTCCTGCCCGAGTTTCCATCCGGCTACCCGGTGAACCTAGCAGCTAACGGCGCCCGCCACGTCGTCACCTCACAGGTTCGCCTAGGGCCGATGGCCGACGCCGACCCCAACGGCGGCGATCCCACGATCCTGGCCTCGGGTGATGACGCGTTCATGGAAGACGACGAGGACGGTATCGTGTTCGTCGATGGCGCCGTACCCATGACACTCCAGTTTGAAGACACCTTCCCTGACCCCGTCGGTGGCCAGCCGTGGCCGTTCACGGGCTTCTATCGCGATACGGAGGTGGAGGTGATTCCGCTGGCCAGCGTCCAGGGCATGCTCAACGCGTGGATCGACTGGAACCGTGACGGCGACTGGGACGACGAGGGCGAGCAGATCTTCGTCAATGAGCGTGTGAGCAGCCAAGAGGACACCCTCCGCTTCCGCGTACCCGCCGATGCTGACTTCGGCTACACCTACGGCCGCTTCCGCTTTAACCGCCTCGGCAATCTTTCAGTCACGGGCGCAGGCGCCGATGGCGAGGTGGAAGACTACCTGCTCGCCATCCTGCCGCCCTTGGACTTCGGCGACGCGTCCGGCGTCTACCCTGCGACGGCAGCAGAGATGGGCGCCCGGCACCAGGTGGGCGACCTCCGCCTCGGCGCCACGGTCACAGCCGACTTCGACGCGGGCATCCCCGTCGCCACCCAGCCCGACGCCGACGACGGCGTGACTAGGCCCGCTGAGCTGCTGCGCGGCGCCGACGACACCAGCACCGTGCATGTGGGCGGCGTGGGCAACGGATTCCTCAATGCGTGGATCGACT
>JBCCMF010000144.1:0-10905 GCA_039026435.1 Bacteroidota bacterium | reverse complement strand
GGCCATCCTGGGCTTCTCGCGCATTCTGGAGGAAGAGCTTGAAGGCGAGCAGTGCGACATGGCGCAACATATCAGCCGTGGCGGCGAGCGGCTCATGGCTACACTCGAGTCGCTGCTCACGCTGTCACAGCTGGAGGCGGGGACGCTCAAGAACGAACGGGTGCTGGTGCCCGTTTACCAAACCATCGAGGAATCGGTAGAGCCGTTTGTGGACCGCTTGCACGAGAAGAACGTCTCGCTGTATGTGCAGTGCCCGCGTAACCTGATGGTCAACGTCCACCCGCTGCTGTTCTCGCAGTGCTTGCATCACCTCGTCAGCAACGCGGCGAAGTTCACGGCAGAAGGCGAGATCGTCATCAAAGCGTTCCTCAATGAAGGGCTCTTCCACCTCGTCGTGTCAGATACAGGCATTGGCATCCCGTCCGACCGCTTGGCGACCATCTTCCAGCCGTTCGAGCAGGTCAGCTTAGGGCTCAACCGGCTGTATGAAGGCAGTGGACTTGGCCTGGCCATTTCGCGTAAGTTGGTGCAGATGGCTGGCGGCGGCATTCAAGTGACCAGCGAAGTTGGTCGCGGCAGTACCTTCAGCATCGATGTACCACTCAAGCTGCCCTCTGCAGCGTAATCCCGCATTCTCGTTCCCATGCATATCCTGCTCGTTGAAGACAACCACCGCGACGCCCGCCTCCTGATGGACGTGCTCGCCCTTCACGATACCGATCACACCTTCACGCACTGCAAACGGCTCATCGAGGTCCAGGCCTTGCACGAGCAAGGCGCCGAGGCACCCGATATCATCCTGCTCGACCTGACGCTGCCCGAGAGCCGCGGGCTGGATACGTATACCGAGGTCTACGGGTTGTACAACACCACGCCCATCGTCGTGCTGACGGGGACGAACGACGAGGAGGTGGGGCTGGAGGCCGTGCAGATGGGCGCCCAAGATTACCTCATCAAAGGCGAGGCCGACGTGTCGCTGATCTCGCGCGTCATCCGGTACGCCTATGAGCGGCAAGCGCAGCAGAAGGTACAATCGGCCTACCTGCAAGACCTGTATTCCGAGAAGGAGACGCTCAAAGCCTTCATTCTGAAGCACCCCGATCCGCACCTGGTCGTGGAGGTGGACGGCGCCGTGCATCTGGCCAATACCCGCGCTGCGGAACTCCTCGGCGTGGATCTCGCAACACTTGAAGGCGGGCACGTGACGCTCTCATCCAACGAGGTCTCCATTGTTGTGGACGGGCAGCTGCTGAAGCATGCGTGCCGGACGGTGGAGGTGGACACGGTGGAGCCGAAGCGCACCCTCGTCATCCTGGGGTAGCCCCAATCCACAGCTAGCCCTACAACTCCGCATCGACGACGGGCGGAGCGGCGGAATCGGTGTCGGCCGTGCGGTCATCGCGGCCAAACCACCGCCGGATGCGCTGCATCAGCGTGCGCCACGTGCTGAACCGGGTCTGGTAGGTGAAGCCTGCGCCCCGCGTGTTGGTCAGCTCATCGGCAAACACGTCGCCTTCGCGCCGCACGTAGGCCTCGAACGACAGGCTGGGGGTGAGCCGCACTTCCACCTCCACCTCGCCCTCCAACGGTTGCTCCACGGCGGGGTCGTTCTGGAAGACGACGCCCTGGCCGCGAATCACCAAGCGCTCGTCCAAGAGGAACAGCGCCACGCCGCCCGTCACGTCCAGGTTCTGCAGGCGGTCGCCCTGGCTGACGCCGAAGTTGACATCGACGTTGGGCAGCGCTTCGCTGAGCACGCGGTTGAGCTGTGAGGTGACGAGCTGGGACACGCTGTTGAACGTGAGGCTCCCCGAGCTGGTCAGCGCACTGCCCGTGCTGACGTCGTTGGTGGTGAGCAGGAAGGTGTTGGTGAGCAAGACGCTGGTGGCGTACTCCGTGGCGCGCTCCGGCTGGTTGAGGAAAGAGGCCAAGGCTTGGTAGCTGCCCAGGTACTCGCTGTTGCTGCGGTCCAACGACAGACTCAGGTCAACCGCAGGCGAGAGCACGCGGTCGGTGATGAGCAGCTCTACGGTGATCGGAATCTGGTTGGGGGCGAACGACTCGGGCAGGCCTGCCGTGGAGGCGCGCGTGGTGAACGAAGCAGGGATGTTGATGAGCGCATCGATGGGGCTGCCGTCCCACGTGATGGTGCCGCCGGGCGCAATGAGGAACCGCCGCGCAAACACGTCGCCTGCGGTGAACAGGTAGTCGCCGCTCTCGATGTCGAGCTGGCCGAAGATGGAGAAGAGGCCGTCGGTGCGCTGGAGCTGGAGGCGCCCCGTGCCTTGCCCGCGCAGCACATCGCCCAGGAGGGGGTCGAAGACGAGGTTGATCGACGAGCCCGGCGGCGCGAAGATGTTGAAGTCCATGTTCACGCCGTCGGCGAAGGTGCGCTCGCCCACGGGGCGGCGCGCCAGCACGTTGCGGCGACGGGTGAGCTGGTTGATGTCGGGTGCGGCGCCGAGCGAGTCGGTGAAGATGATGAAGGAGAGGTCGCGGTCCTCATCGACCTGATCAACGGGGATGAAGATCTCGCTCTCGTCGGTCGTGGTGGCGTTGGTGCTGCGCAGCGTGGCGCTGAACACGGGTCCGGTCAGCGAGGCCGTGCCCGAGGCCCAGATCTGGCCGTAGAACGGGAGGTCGCCGCGCTCGGTGCGGTTCATGAACTGCAGCTCTGAGATGGTGCCGTCGAGGTCAAACGAGAAGAACTCGTAGTCGTTGAACAGCAGCATGCCGTCCAGGACTACCGAGCCGCCCGTGGGGTCTGTCGCGGTGATGCCCGTCAAGTCGAAGCCGTCTTCCTGGACCCCCACGGTGCCGCTCACGGTATAGTCGAGCCCGAAGCGGGGGAGGCTGAAGCGCGCTTCGGGGACATCGACGGAGGCGTCGAAGACCGGAGCGCTGGGCGTGCCTGTGATGGTGCCGCGCCCGATGGCAAGTCCCGAAGCGGCCTGGAGCACATTGGGGTAGATGAGCTCGAAGAAGAAGAGGTCTACCCCGTCGAGCACAATGTCCAGGTCGAGCGTGTTGCTGGCGCGGGTGAGGTCATACGTGCCATCGATGTAGAGCCGAGAGGCTTCGTTGATGGCGGGCTCATCGGTCCTGAACAGGGTGAGTGCTTGGCTGGTATCCACGTCGAACGGGGTGATGTCCAGGTCGATGGCCAACTCGGAGGCGCCAGGGGCCAGCCTGCTCACGAAGTCGAGGTTGCCGATGATGTGCTCGTCGAGCGAGAGCTTGTATCCCGAGAGTTGTCCCACCATACGCGGCTGCGCCAAGCCGCCCGTCAGCGCCACGTCGCCGTTGATCTGGCCGCCGAGGGTGATGCGTATGGGCAGCACCTCAGAGAACGACCGCAGCAGCACGTCATCCACATTCACAAAGAGCGTGTCCTGGGGCGCCTCCGACAGCGTACCCCGGACGTAGATGGCCTGCCGGGCGTCGGTGCCGGGCTGCGTCCCGAGCAGCTGCGCGCGCCGAGCGACGATGGCGTCGGCATAGAGGTCGGCTTCGAGGGGTGCTGGGTTGGCCCACGTGTAGGCCCCGCTGGTGAGCCCCACATCGGTGAGGCTGATCCGCGTCCGGTCGAAGAGCGCCTGCAGCTCGCCCGCCACCACCACGGGACCGATGCGTTGGCTAGAGTCGGTGCGCATGTCAAACGCCAGGCGTGCATCGGCGTAATCGAGGCGCAACGAGGGGGACGGCAACCGGGTGGCTGCCAGCGCCAGGGTATCCGCCGTGAGTTGCGAGCGGAGGGTGTAGGCTTCGAGCGAGGCGGCATCGGCTGGACCACTCAGCGACACCTCCGCCGACACGTTTTCCGTAGCGACGTTGTTGCGGGCGAGGACCGTGCTGGTCAGCGAGAGGTCGGCCGCCAGCGCGCCGTTGGCGGTGGTCACCCGGAGGTCGAAGGCGCCGTCCTCCATGTAGAGGTTTTGCTGGGCGAGGAAGGGTGTCAGGTACGCGGCGTCCCCGATGCTGACGCGGAGGTCGAGGGCGCCGTCAGCCGGAGCAGGCCGCTGGGGCGCGGGTGCCGTGGGGGGGGACGGGTCCAGGTCGAGCGTGCCATCATAGCGATGGCTGGCCGCTTCGCGGACGTACGCGTTGCCCAAGCGCCCCACGTGCTGGCCCAGCGCAAGAACGGTGCTGATTGGCAAGTCACCGCTGACCGTGGCTTCGAGCGCCTCGCCCGCCAGCTGCACCCGGGGAATGTCAGGCTCGGGAAGCGCCAGCGTCAGGTCATAGCGATGCGGGGGAAGTACAACGGTGGTGTCGGCCCCGCGAACGGTGGAGCTATCGACGGCCAGGGCGGCGGTGCCCGTCAGGTTATCGAGGGTATTGCCGAGGAGGTTGAACGCGAGGTCGGCATTGTAGGCACTGCTGAACGGCGCGTCGGGCGCGATGAACTTCCAATCGAGCCCCGCCACGGCCACCGAGCCGCTGGCTTGCGGGCGTGCCCGGCTCCAGTCCACCGTAAGTTCGGCCTCCGCCGTCCCGCTCGTATCGGTCGTGGCGTAGACGTACGACTGCAGCGAAGGTCCTGACGACGTGATGTCGGCGTGGAGGGTGGTCAACGCGTAGTCCCACAGGCGAGAGGATCGGAGTTGCACCGACCCGGTCACGTTGAGGCTGTCGAGGGTGCTGCCGCGTGTGGCCACGTCCATCGTTCCGAAGAGCCGTGACGCAGGTGCGCGGGCCATCACGCTGCTCAGGTCGAGCCCGGCAAGCTGCACGGTACTGCGCGTGGCCAGCGGCGCATCGGGTGCTGCGCTCACCGACGTGGTGATCGTAAGCTGGTTCGCCAGCCAGCGGGCGTCTAGGGTACCTTCCAGGCCGAACCCATCGGCGCGCGTCCAGCCTGTGGGCAGGCGCCCTGTGATGTCACCTGACCATGCCAAGCTGTCGAGGGGGGGCACGCTGGCGTCCTGCAGCTGGGGGATGAAGCTCGGCAGCTCGGCGGGGCTGACGGCTTGCTCGGGGAAGGAGAAGGCGACGCGGAGCGAGTCGCCCTGTTGCCGCACCACACCACGCGCACGCATGGCCGATGTGCCCAGCTGGAGGCGGAGGTCGTTTACCTGCGTGAGGGCATCGTCGTGGGTCAGGTCAAGCACGCCCGACAGCGGCCCGCGCAAGGGCCAGCCGTCCCACATCGAGGCGAGTAGGTCGTTGTCAAGCGCGTCAATGCGGAGCTGGAGTTCCTCTGGGATGGGGACTGCGGCCGTGTCGCCCAGCGCCAGCCGTCCTTGTGCCGAGAGGGTGCTGCGCTGGGTCGTCAGCCGAAGGGCGTTCACGCTGAGGAGGTCCGCGGTGTACGCTACCTGGCCCGCCACGCTGATGGCGTCGTTGAAGGCGGGCAGCTGCGTCGTGAGCGACGAGACGTCGAAGAGCAACTCGTCGCCCCGCCGCTCCACGTTGCCGTCCAGGTTGATCTGGGCGTACCGCGTTTGGCGAAGCGAGCGGAAGGGGGCGCTAGACCGTGCAGGGGCTTCGACATCGACCTGCCCATCCACGATGCGAATGCGGGCTGCGCTGAGCCGAAACAGGTTGGGGTTGATGGGACGGTCGGTGCGCCGAGCAAAGACGGCCTGCCACGTGGAGGCCGAATCCCCGCTGATGACGAGCACTTCGGGGCGGTACGCCCGGACCTCGGTCACCGAGAAGCTGCCTCGGAGCGCATAGAGCCACGAAGGGCGGATCACGAGCGAATCTATACGCAGCACGTCCTCTCCGCTGGGCGCCGTCAGCGTCACGTTCTGCGCGTACAGCGTCTGCGCGATGTTGCCCGTCAGCCGCTCCACCTTCAGCACGCCCATGAATCGGTCGTTGAAGGCACCGGCCAGCTGGTTCTTGAGGGCCTCGCGCCCATACTCGGTGCGCGTGAGGCCTACGAATAGTAGCCCCACGAGCACGAGCGTACCGATCACGGTTCGGACGAACCACTTGGGAAGATCCAGTAAGCGTCGCACGGGCTAGGGTGGCGCGATGAGGTGAGGAGGAGGAGGAGGGTAAACACAGCGTGGGGCGCTTCGGTTGCCCGGAGCGCCCCACGATACAGCCTCTCGCCGTGTGTGTTCACCTACAGCTGGAAGAGGCGGCGGCGGTCATTGATGTCGGCGTCTTCGCGCATGCCCTGGAGCCACTGGTTGCGTACCTGGCCCTGGCGTTGGGTCGTCAGCTCTTGCTGGATGCTGGTCCGGTCCGCGTCGGCGATGGGCTGCGGCTCGCTCACCGTCACAGCTTGGATGACGAACGCGGCGTTCTCGCCCGCGACCACGCCAGACGTAGCACCTGCTGCAAGGCCAAGGGCCGTGCCGATGAACTTGGGCTCGCGGCCGAGGCCAGGGATGGCCGTCGTCGAGAACTGGACGCCCGCATCCTGCACGGTGGTGCCTGCGGCTTGCGCAATGGCGTTGAGGTCGCCCGTGGCATTCTGCAGCTTCTCAACTTGGATGGCCTGCTTCTTTTCCAGCCGGACACGCGGCTCCAACTCGGCCTTCACGTCATCGAACGGACGGTAGCCTTCGGGCGTGATCGTGGTCACGTGGGCCACGATGAACTGCGTGTCCAATTCAACGACGTCGCTCACCGAACCTTCGTCGGCACGCGAGAGGAACGTGCTCAGCGCGCGGCTGCGGCCCAAGCCGGGGATGAACTGCTGCTCTTCTTCGGCCAGCACCGTCTGCACAGTGAGCTCGGCACGCTCTACCTCAGCGGCGAAGTCGCCGTTCTCTTCGGCGAAGTACTGGAGGTCGCCCAGCCGCTCGCGGATGTCTTGCTCGGTCGTCACGCTGGGTGCGATGGAGAGGACGAAGTCGGCCACCTGAACGTCTTGCGTGGCGCGGTCGGTCACTTCGAGGATGTGGAAGCCGAAGTCGGTCTCCACGGGGCCTACGATGCGGCCAACGGGGGCGTTGAAGGCGGCGTCTTCAAACGGCTTGACCATCCGGCCCGGCCCAAACCAGCCGAGGTCGCCGCCCTGCTGGGCGGTGCCGTCGGTGCCGAACTCAGCGGCGAGGGTGGCGAAGTCTTCGCCGCCACGGATGCGGCGGGCCAAGTCGGCGGCGTTGCGGCGCACGTCATCGCCGTCGCCACGGAGCAGGATGTGGCGGGCGCGCACCACGGTGTCCTCCGTCGGACGCGTGGCGATCACCTTGGTCATGTGCACTTCGCTGCCCGAGATGTAAGGGCCTACGACCTCGCCCACTTCAAGGTTTTCGAAGACGGCATCGGCTACGGCCTCGTCCAACTCGTCGCGGCGGAAGAACTCGCCCGAGTACTGACGCTCGGAGGAGTAGCGCGCCAGGAAGGTGGAGTCGCTCTCGGTGGTGGCGAACCGCTCTTTGAGCCGCTCCATCTCGTCCATGACCGAGGCCGTGTCGGCCGCGGAGGGGAGGCGTGGGATGGCTACGTATTCGAGCGCGTACGAGCGGGCGCGGGCGAAGTCTTCCTTGTTGGCGTTGTAGTAGCCGCGCAGGTCGCCGTCGGTGACCTCAACCTCCGTGTCCGGGATGGCCGCGTAGCGTAGCGCCACGTATTGCGTGTTCACCGTCAGGTTGCGGCGGCGGTACTCTTCCTCCACCTCCTGTGGCGTCACACGCACAGTGGCGTTGATCAGGCTGTTGAGCTTCTGCGTCCGGCGGTTCTGGCGCAGGTAGTCTTCCAACTGGATGAGTTGCGGCAGCGCCTCGGGGTTGTCGATGAAGTTCTGCAGCAGCGCCCGGTCTACGCCGCCCTGCCCATCGCTGAAGTACGCGGCGATGATCGGGTCGGGCGTGTCGCCGAGGACAAGGTTGTACACCTCATCGTCCGTCACTTCGATGCCGATCTCGTCCATCGCTTTGGTGCGCAGGCGGTCATCGACGAAGCCATTGTAGACGCGCTCGCGGATGGCGTCCTCCGTCTGCGGCAGCACCTCCTGTCCGTTCTGCTGGTAGGCCTGGATCTGCTGTTGGATGGCCTGCTGGTACTCGCTCACCGTCACGGGCTGGCCGTCCACAACGATCACGTCTTGGCCGGTCGCGCCAATCACGTCAAACACCTGCGTGTCTTGGAGCATGAAGATGACGCCGAAGGAAATCACGAGGATCCACAGGACCACGCCCGTCTGGTCCCGCATTTTGGTCATTACGCCCATGAGTACTGTCCTCCTTGAGAAGTGCTGGGGGCTGCGGCTGGCCGGGAGTGGGCGTCCCAGCTCGCGTGTGTGCAGCGCCGATATGGTGGTTCACATGTTGGAAAGGCCGAAATATACGGCCTGCACCGAGGCAGGTTCGGTGATTTCTTTTTCACACTCGGGCCAAAAGCAGGGGGTTAGCTCGCCTGAGATTGGCGGAAAACAAAAAAGCCGCACTCGAAGGGGAGCGCGGCTTTCTGCAGTGAAGGATCGTGGTGTCAAGCGGCGTAAGCCTGGGTGGCGTGCAGGCGTTCACGCAGCGTACGGTGGATCTTGCTGAGGATCTGCGAGATGCGGGCACCCGTCAGGTTCATCACCTCGGCGATCTCGCACAGCGTCAGGTTTTCGTAGTAGTAGAGCGCCAGGATGTTCTGCTCGCGCTCGGGCAGGTGCGTCACCAGCTTGGCGATGTAGGCGTGCAGCGAGTCCATCTCCACCGCCTCGAAGCCCTCCATCGCGCTCTCGTTGGGGATGACCTCCAAGATGGCGCCCTCGCCCTCGTTGTCTACCGTGTCGTGGAGCGACAGCGCATAGCGGTGCTGCCCGTCCATCATAATTTTGTGGTACTTCTTGATCGACACGCCCATGTGATCCGCCACATCCTGCGGCGACGGCTCCACGCCGTTGATCTGACGCAAGTCTTCCGTAGCCTGATGCGCCTCCGCCAGCCGGCGGCGACGCTCGCGCGGCAGCGTGTCGATAGAGCGCAGGTAGTCCACCAGGGCACCGCGCACGCGACCGTAGGCGTACGAGATGAAGGGCGTGCCGCGCTCGGGGTTGTAGCCCTGCAGCGCTTGCAGCAGCCCCAGCATGCCTACGTTTTCTAGGTCCTCGCGTGCCGCCATCAGATCATCGGGCACGTTCAGCTTGGAGATGAGCGAGCGCACAAGCGGCTGGGCGGCAAGCACCACATACTCGCGGTTCCGCTCGGTCGGGTCGGCGAAGTGGGCTTCGGCTAGGCTTTGAAGATCACGAGACATAGTGGTATCGGTCGGTGAAGCGGCGGGGCGGGGATCAGTCGATGGGGTGGGAGGAGGCCCGGTCGTTGAGGGCCTTGAGCCAGGATGGTGCGTCTTGCACGGCAGCAGCACGGCGATCCAGGACGGCTTGCACGGTGGCGTCGCCCAGGATGAGCACGAGGTACACGGCAATGCCCGCCCCAGCACTCATCAGGAGCGTCTCCTCGAAGGGCGAGGTGGCCTCCGTCCAGCGGTTCCAGAACACGAGAAGGCTCGTCAGACCGCTGAGCTGGATAAAGATGGCATGCATGGCGTGCTGCGCTGAGGTGTGTGGACGCAGCCCGCCCAGCGACAAGGAGTATGCCACCCCCTGAATCGCCCAAATCACCGCGTAAACGCAGCCCGTGGCAGGCACGCAGGACGACAAGGGGGAAAAACTACCTCGGCTGGGTAATTTTGTAACCTCGGCCCCTGGCGCCTGCTGGATCGTGGGCCAGGGTGATGCGTAGAGGCGCAGAATCAGCGGTTCCGTTGGTTATCGGCAGCCGTGGATGCTATCTTCACTGCCGTCGTCTGCCTTTTGCCCCTTATCTGACGGTTTACCCCCTGCATGAGTAACCAACCGCACATTCTGTTCGTGGATGACGAGCAGATGCTCCACAGCTTCTTCGAGCGTCTTTTTACACGTCAGGGCATCAAGGTAACCAGCACGATGAGCGCCGCCGCGGCCATCGAGGCGCTCAAAGAAGGCACGTTCGATCTGGTGGTGACGGACTTTGTGATGCCGGATATGGATGGGTTGGAACTGCTGGCCCACATCCGGCGCGAGTACCCGCGCACCCGCGTCATCATGATCACGGCCCAGGCCAACGTGCAGCACGCCGTCCGGTCGATGAAGGGGGGCGCCATCGACTACATCCCGAAGCCGTTCTCGACGACCGAACTGGTGGAGCGCGTGCAGAAGCACCTCAGCGCCGCGCAGGACGCCACGCCTGAGCCCGAGCCTGCCAAGCCCGCCCCGAAGAAGGCCAAGGCCAGCCGCTCGCGCTCGCGTAAAAAGAAGGTGCAGTACATCGGCGCGCATCCCAGCATCCAGCGGCTAAAGGGCTTACTGCCGAAGGTCGCCTCCAACAAAGCGCCCGTCTTTATCCAGGGCGCCAGCGGGACGGGGAAAGAGATCCTGTCTCGGCTGATCCATCAGATGAGTGACCGCGCCTCGGGACCCTACGTGACGCTCAACTGCGCCAACTTGCCGCGAGAGCTGGTCGAGAGCCACCTGTTCGGCCATCGCAAGGGCGCGTTCACCGGGGCCATCGAAGACATGACGGGCGCCTTCGAGCGCGCCGACGGCGGGACGCTGCTGCTCGACGAAATCACGGAGATCGAGATGAGCATCCAGGCCAAGCTGCTGCGGGTGCTCCAAGAGCAGGAGTTTCAGAAGATCGGCTCGTCGCAGGCGCAGCGTGTGGACGTGCGCGTGGTGGCCACAAGCAACCGCATTCTGAGCGAAGCGATCGCCGAGGGCATCTTCCGCGAGGACCTCTACCACCGCCTCTCCGTCTTCCCGCTGACCGTCCCGTCCCTGCGCGAGCGCCTCTCCGACATCCCGCTGCTGACCAAACACTTCGTCAAGAAGTACTGCGACCTCTACGGCCTGCCTCCCAAGACGGTGGCGCAAGACCTGATGATGGAGTTTATGCGGCAGGACTGGACGGGCAACGTGCGGCAGCTGGAAAACATGATCCAGCGCGGCGTGCTCATCTCCGCCGACCG
>JBCCMF010000143.1:0-10937 GCA_039026435.1 Bacteroidota bacterium | reverse complement strand
CTACAGCTCAGGCCTCACGTTCGCGCTGGTGACCGCGCTGGTAGCCACAGAGATTCCCGGACTTGCGCGCATCTCGATAGCCCTCCTCATCCTCACCGCCACCGTACTGGGCGCATGGTTCACCAGCCGCATCGCCATCCGTAGGCGCGGCGACAAAATGGAGGCGTTAGTGGACCGCCTTGACCTCGCACTTCGACGGGAGGCCGCTCCCCTGCCACAGACCGAGAGCGATGCACTGCCGGATTCGCCACCCGCGCTTTCGCTAGATGACCTCCCCGAGGCTCCAGAGACGGCATCGCTTCAAGAAGCCCGACGCACGCGCAGCTAACATCGACGCGAGGATTTGCAGCGGCGCGTGGCCGGAAAATGTCGTACACGTGCAGGTCCATCTCGATGGTTTTCTCCTGCACGTAGCGTTGCGCACCAGCGCTGCCTTGGTTGTAGATGACGCCGTCGATCCCCGCTAGGCACCCAAAGCTCAACTAACGGCATCATCCCACGTACGTGATCGGGCCTGAACTAGCCTTCCCCTCTGCCATGCCCGACCGGATTTACAACGAAGAGGAGATCGGCACGCTCCTGAAACGCGCTGCCCAGATCCAGCACGAGCAGCCCGGCGATGAGGTGGCGGGCTTGAACCGCACTGAGTTAGAGCGCCTCGCCGCCGAGGTAGGGATCGACCAAGCAGCCCTATCACAGGCGTTGAGCGAACTGCGCGACGGCCGGGTGACCCAAGCAGCGCCCACGTTTCACTTCTGGGGCGGCCCGCGCAAACAAACGTATACGCGCACGCTAGACGTGCCACTCAACGACGACACTTGGCAGCAAATCGTGGTGCAGTTGCGCGAGCACTACGGCGATGTGGGTACCATAGCTGAGCTAGGCCGCAGCCGCGAATGGCACTTCCAGAAAGGCACCAACGTGGATGTCACCGCTACTGAGGTCAACGGCCGCACGCGCCTCACCATCAACCAGCTCAACGACGACGCGCTGGGCGGCGTGCACGGCGCCTTCGACACACTCGGGTTTACGTTTTTCATTGCGTTCATCGTCGGCGCCACAGCGCTGCCCATGAGCACACGCGTTATCACGAGTACGCTGGTGCTGATCACCGCGCTGATGAGCGCGTGGTACCTCACCCGGTCCATCACGCGTTACCGGGCTAACAGCACCGATACGCTCCTCGACCAGCTAGACCTGGCCTTGCAGCGCGAAGCTTCATCTGAACAGCAGCGGGAGGCACTCCCCGAGTCCACGCCAGCACTTTCGCTGGGCGATCTGCCGGAGGCGCCAGAGGCAACGACGCGTCAAGAAGCCCGACGCGCGCGCAGCTAGGACTGCCGTGAGCGCTTGCGGCGACGCGTGGCCGGAAACTCCTCTTCGTACACGTTCAGGTCCATCTCCATCGCCCGCTCCTGCACGTACCGCTGCGCATCGGCGACGCCTTGGTTGTAGATGGCCGGGCCGATCTCTGCGAGGATAAAGTCGAGCAATCCTCTGGCTGCGAAATCGCTGAGCGGGCTGTCGAATTCCTCATCCGCGTAGGCTTGTAGCGCTTGGATGGCGTCGGCGCGGCGTTCGTCGTCGAGGGCAATGGGCATGTGGAAACAGCAGAGGATGGAGAGAAAGAAAGAAGGTACTGCGGATGCGCCGGGTAGGCTACAGGCGCGGATCGACGGGCTCGCTTTCGAGGGCGAGCACGCCAAACACACACTGATGCACCGCCCGCAAGGGCTCGCGGCGGACGAACCGTTCCAGCGCTTCCAGGCCGAGGGCGAACTCGCGCAGCGCCAGCGACCGTTTCCGCCCCACGTTGCGCTGCCGCAGGCGGTCGAGGTGCTGCGGGGCGGTGTAGTCGGGGCCATAGATGATGCGGAGGTACTCGCGCCCCCGGCACTTGACGGCGGGCTGCACGAGCCCCTTCGTACCGTGTGCGATGAAGTCGATAGGCTTGACCACCATGCCCTCGCCGCCGCGCGCTGTCTGCGCCGTCCACCAGTCGATGGCGGCCTGCTCACTGGCCGCGTCGCCGAGCGTGACGGCGTGGGTGGCCGTGCGAAACAGGATGTCGCTGTCGTCGGCCTCGACCAGCGCGGCAACCTGATCCATGTGCCAGCGGTGGGTCTGGTCAGTGTGGACGCGGCCTTCGCTGGCCAGCAGGTGGAACGGCGCCAGCTTCAGATCTTCTACGCGGGCCACGGGCCAGCAGTAGTGGCGGTATGCCGTGCGGTACTTCGCCGCGGCCTCTAGCCGGGCCGCCTGCTGGTCGCGCAGCGCCTCGACGGGCGCGCCCGCCGCCAACGCCTGATTCAGCACGGCCAACGCGGGCGGCAGTGCCACCTCGGCGGCTGAGCCCACAGCCGCGTACTGGCGCCGCAGCAAGTCCTGCGCCTTCGCCGACCACGGCATCAACTCGCAGTCGAAGCAAGCCCAGTCCGTCTCGAACGTGGCCCAGAATCCACTGCCGTCCATCGCCACTCGCAGATGATCGAGCAGCGCCTGCTCCATTGGCGGGTTGTCGAAGAAGCGGCGCCCGGTACGCGTGTAGACGATGCCTGCCTCGCCCGTGGTGACGCCGAAGCGCGCCCGGGCAGTCTCGGCCGTGCGACACATCACCACGACGGCCCGCGAGCCCATGTGCTTCTCCTCGCACAAGACCTCAGTCACGCCCTCCTTCCGAAAGTAGTCGAATGCCTCCTGCGGATGCTCCAGCAAGCCCGGCTGCGTGCTCGACGCGGGCGGCGACATGGTGGGCGGCAGGTAGATCAGCCACTTCGGGTCGGCGGCGAAGCGGCTCATCACCTCAAGAGCGGCCGTTGCGTTCTCCTCGCGGATGGTCAGCGTCCCGCGCAACCGCGTCTCGATGCGGAGCTTACCGCGCACGTCAGCGAGGTCGAGCGCGTCGTCGTGGATCTGCTGCGCCGAACGGTCGGACGGGGCAGCCCCCAGCGGCCGCGCGGGTTCGGCGTAGACGCGCGCGGCGGGCACCGACACCAACTCGCGCTCGGGGTAGCGCAGCGCCGTCAGCTTGCCGCCAAAGACGCAGCCCGTGTCGATGTCGATGGTGTTGTTGAGCCATTCCGCTTCGGGCACGGGCGTATGCCCGTAGACGACCATCGCGTCGCCGCGGTACTCGGCCGCCCAGTTGTGGCGCACGGGCAGCCCGAACTCGTCGATCTCGCCCGTCGTCTCGCCATACAGGGCAAAGTCGCGCACGCGCCGCGAGGCCCGACCTTGGTACTTTTCTTTGAGGCCTGCGTGGGCCACCACCAGCTTGCCATCATCCAGCACGAAATGACTTACGAGGCGGTCGATAAAGTCGGCCATCTCTTGCTTGAGCGGGTCGCGCTCGGCCTCCGGCAGGGCTTCGATCTCGGCCAGCGTGACCTCCAGACCGTGCGCCACCTTAACCTTGCGGCCTTTGAGCGCCCGCATCAGCTTCACGTCATGGTTTCCGGGCACACACAGCGCGGTCTCGGCCTCCACCATGCGCCGCACGAGGCGGTACACGTCGATGTTGCGCGGGCCGCGATCCACCAAGTCGCCCACGAATACCGCCGTGCGACCTTCGGGATGCGTGTACGGTGCGTCATCCGATGCTTGCGCGTAGCCGAGCTGGTCCAGCAACATCTCCAACTCGCCAGCACAGCCGTGCACATCGCCGATGATATCGAACGGGCCGTGCAGGTGGCGGCGGTCCGTCCAAAGCGGCGTGCGTTCGATGGTCACAGCGGCGACCTCCTCGGGCGACGACAGCGTGTAGACGTGCCGAAAGCCTTCGCGGCGCAGCTTCTTGATGGACCGGCGCAGTGCCTTGCGGTGGTTGCGGATGACGTGCGGCCCAAAGGTGCGGTCGGCACGCTGGGCGTTGCGTTCCTGAAAGAGGGCTTCGGACAGATCGAGCACGATGGCCACGGGCGGGCAGTGATACCGTCGCGCCAGTTCGATGAGCGGCTTGCGCGCTTGCAGCTGCACATTCGTGGCATCCACCACCGTCAGTCTCATACGGTCGAGGCGTTTGCCCGCGATGAAGTGCAGCACCTCGAAGGCGTCTTTGGTGGCATCGCCGCTGTTCTCGTCGTCCGAGACGAGCGCACGGCAGGTGTCCGACGATAGGACTTCTGTTGGGAGGAAATGCTGACGGGCGAACGTGTTCTTCCCGGCTCCCGATGGGCCGATGAGCACGACAAGCGAAAAGGCTGGAATCTGAATCGTCATCGTGTTTGTCCCTCAGCAATCTGCGTGAAGATGGCCATCTGCGTCGGTGCACCATGCGTGGCGTCTACCGGGCCGATGGGCGAGAACGTGACGGCGTAGCTGTGCGCTTCGGCAAGCCCCTCTGCCCAAGCCTGAAACTCGGCTCGCGTCCATTCGAAGCGGTGATCCGGGTGGCGCATGGTCCCAGCGGGCAGCGACGGGAAGAGCGCGTTGTACTCGCGGTTGGGCGTGGTGACAACGACTGTCTTCGGGCGGGCATAGGCAAACACCGTGCGCTCAAACGCCGCTAGGCGGGGCGGGTCGAGGTGTTCGATGACCTCCACGACAGCCGCTAGGTCAAAACCGCCGAGGCGGGCGTCGCGATAGAGCAGCGAGCCGTGCAGCAGGCGGAGGCGGTCGCGCTGGCGCTCCGGCAGGCGGTCCAGCTGCAACCGCTCCTTCGCCCGCTCCAGCGACCGATGCGCCACGTCCATGCCCAAGATGTGCGCGGCGGTGCTCTCGCGGAGTAGGAGGCGCAGCAGCTTGCCTTCGCCACAGCCGAGGTCCAGCACACGCTCCGGCTTGTGCTCGGCGACGACCTGCATCACAGCGGCGAGGCGCTGGTCGTGCAGCCGCATGGGTCGCTCGGGTGCTGACTCTTTGGCCTCGGGCGTTCCATTGCCGTCCGTGCTGTCCTCTTCAGGTGCCAGTTGGGCTAACGCCTGCCGCACCAAGGGCCGCCGGCGCTTCAGGTAGCGGCTGGCGATCCAGGCCTGCTCGGGGTGGGCCTCCAGCCAGCCTTCGCCACGCCGCAGCAGCTTGGCGACCTCAGCATCGCCCACCCAGTAGTGCTTGTCGCCATCGAGCGCAGGCAGCAGTACGTAGAGGTGCGTCAGCAGGTCGGCGAGGCGGCAGGTGGCGCGCAGCGTGAGGGTGCAGTACGAGCTCTCGCCCCACTCGGGGAACGCGTCGTCCAGCGGCTACGTCGTTGCGCTCACGGCGTAGCCCAGCGGCTCGAACAGACGCCGCACCGTAGCCTCGCCGCCGCGACTCACGACGGCAGACACGGTTGCCTCCAGCGGGATCGGCGTGTCTACCAGTTCAGGGCGATCTTTGCATCGACCGTTCAGTGCAGAGCGGTATACGTCGGCCAGGGTCACACTCAGCAGCGACGAGGCTGCGTACGGGCGGTCGTTCACGTACTGCCCAGCCGTGTACGTCTTGCGGCCTCGCACAAGGGCGACGGGGTCCACATCGAGCAGCAGCACGGCGGTACAGCGCGCGGTCGTGGCCTCGGCATAGAAGACGTGCGCCTGCCCGAACGGCTGCGTGAAGGTCTGGTGCTTGGCTGGATGCTTGTGCAGCAGGTAGCCGAGATCGGTAGCCGGCGTGTGGGTGGTAGTAATCGTCAAGAGCATGCTGTAGTGGGGGCGCCGCCCCCGGTTTGATGTGATGACTGGGGCGGATAGAGCGTCGGTGCCTTCAGAAGCGAAGGTCCAGCACGCGCGTCCCCAGCGCGAGCCGCGAGCCGTGCTCGGTTTGGACCGTCAGCAGCGCGGGCTGCAGCACGTCCAGGCCCCGGTATCCAAGTTGTCCTGACATGCCAGGTTTCGCGACGTAGCTCCGCGACAGGAAGTGACCTAGCATCGTCGTTCCCACGGAGGTTACTACCACGATGGCGAGTTGCGCTGCCACATCGTCGGTGATCAGTGCCACGGTCCCTCCTACCACGTATCCGCCCGCAGCAGCACCCAGCATCGTTCGGTAGTTGCCCTGCACGTTGGCGGTGTCGCCAGCGTACTTCACGCCGGTTACCATGCCTACCGTGTACCCCAGTGTGCCCAGCAACGCCGTCCCAACCCCCGACCACGGGTTGTCGTCGTTTTCAAAGAGCTGGCCGATGAGTACGCCTGCACCTCCGCCAGCTACGCCCAGCCCGAGGCCGAGCCCAACCTGGCCAGGCCAGCGCTTCTGCTTCGGCAGGGGTTGAGGCGCCATGCTCTGGCCCAACGTCTTCTGCACTAAGGGATGCATTTCTGTTCCGGAAAGCCCCGATGGCGCTTGTGCATGGGCATGATGGTATGCGCTGCAGACAAGCATGAGGACAAGCATGAGTGGTCGCATAGCTACTACCAGTTGGAACTGAGCACGTAAGCTACACACCAATGCAACGCGCTGGATAGCCCAAATGGCATCCCTCATCGCGAATCCATGAAGGCGATCAGGTCGTCCCAAAACAGGTCCGTCCCGTCGTCGATGGAGACGATGGTGCCTTGTTCATCCACAAGCACACTGTAGGGGATCTTGAGAATCTGGAAGTCCGCCATGGTACCCTTGTTGGGCTGCCAGCCGTCGAGGTAGGCATTGCGCCACGGCATCGGATGCACCTTTTCGCGAAACTCGAACGCGTGCTCCCGCTTGGCGTCCAGCGAGACGCCCACCACCTCCAAGCCCGCACTCTGGTACTGCTCGTGCGCGGTCGCCACCTGCTCTGTCTTGGGACGACACGGACCGCACCACGTGGCCCAGAACGTGAGGATGTATGGACGCCCTATCATGTTCGCCCGGGTGATCAGCACCTCAGGGTTGTCCAGGCCAGGGAAGGCGAAGTCCGGAATGACCTGCCCCACATCAACCGTGCGGTTTTCCCTGAAATTATGCGCCATACGTTCAGCATGACGCGTGCCTGCCATGCGCTCCATATACTGGGCGTAGTACTGACTCAGCGCCTCGAAGTCGCCCACACTATAGGCCCAGGACACGGCTGTACCCAGCCAATGTCTGACTGCACTAGAGTCGGGGTGTTGGGCATATGCTACCACGTAGTCTCGGTAGCGGTCATCCCACACCTCGCGTTCTCCGCCACGCGCGCGCTCTTCCGGCCGCCATCGCTTTGGCTTTTTGCTTACGGCACGCAGCGCCGCGGTAAGACCCGGCCAATACGACCAAAGTGGCGAGTCAGGCGGTATAGATTCCATCACTTCTTTCGCGAGGCGCTTGTCGGGCTCCCACTTGTTGTGGAAAGAGTGCGCAAACCCAGCATTCAGGTAGCTGACCAACCAGATTTGCTTGGCGAAGGGATCTTTTTCCTTTTTGATGCGCCGTTGGATGGCCTTGAGTTGTTCGGTGCGATCATCCTCGATGAACATTCCTGATCCCCCTTGTGCCTGGGCTTCAGCACGCCGAATGCGGTAAGCGCGGAGCTGTTGGTCTTGCTCATCCACCATCTCCGCAAACTGGAGCGTCCGCTTGGGTGCGCGAACCCACGTTAGGATGGGACTGGTTGGTACGAGAGGCGCATTGCTTAGGTCAATGGTGATGTTCACGAGCGTGTCACCGTGGGTGGCCACGAGCGCATCTTGATGGTGGTCACGGTCTGGGCGAAGCCGATCAGCAGGTAGGGCAGCCGAAGAAGAGTACCCCCCGTACACAAGCCGCCACGCAACTTTGTAGGCCAGAGTATCGCCTGTAGCGGGCAGCGTCACATCGTATACGCGACGATCGTTCATAGGCACACGCATGCGCTTCTTGTCCCGGAATGAGCTTCTGTGATCCGTTTGCCACAGTACCGTTAGCGAATCCGCCTTTGGCTTGCCGAGTGCGCCGAGCCGGACCTCCACTTCCAGCGTGTCGCCAGGCTCCACGTAGAAGGGCCATGTGTGCCTATCGTGGTAAAGCCCGCCGGCCGTGATGCGATGCACGGCTGGTGCGGGTAGCTTGGCCTCAAAATGTCCTTGACCGTCTACTCGATACGCTTCTAAGACGGCCCGGTCAGACTCTGCTGCGTTGGCTACGCGTGCTGCCATCGCATAGGGCAGCGCCTTTCCGTCGTACCCCACGATGCGGCCTTTGAGGTACGCCGTCTCCTGTGCCTGCCCTGCCAGCGGATGAATCCACGCCGCCGCGAGCACAATGAAAACGCTACAGATGAAACGACGCACGGCAACTACCTCGATATCCAAATCCAATTACGACTAAGATAGTACAAAGACCTTCGGATACATGCAACCCTCGTCTTCTTCCGACTCCATCCGAACCTTCACACTGCGCTATGGGCTTCTGACGTATCCTGCTGCTGTTATCCAGTCTCCTCTGCTGCGCATACCATGACCTCTGATCTTGGCGCCAACCTGATCCTACTCTCCGACGGCTACAAGCCGAGCCACTGGACGCAACACGAACCCGGCACTGAGCGCGTCTACTCGTACTTCGAGAGCCGCCGCGATGACGACGCGCCCGTCGTCTTCTTTGGGCTGCACTACTACCTGGCGCGCTACCTCGAAGGCGTGCGCGTCACGGAAGCCCACATTGCCGAGGCCGAAGTCTTCTTCGCCGACTACTTCGGCCGCACGGATGTCTTCAATGCCGAGGGTTGGCGGCACATCGTGCGCAAGCACGGCGGCAAGCTGCCGGTGGAGATCCGCGCGGTGCCCGAGGGCAGCCGTATCCCGTCGCGGCAGGTGCTGATGACCGTGGAGAACACCGATCCGGCGTGCTACTGGCTGACGAACTACCTGGAGACGCTGCTGTCGATGGTGTGGTACCCGTGCACTATCGCCTCCAACTCAGCCAGCATCCGCAGCGATGTGGCGGGCTTCTTCGAGGCTACCAGCGAGGGCAGCTTCATCGACTTCCAGGTGCACGACTTCGGCTTTCGGGGCTCCACGTCGCTCGAAGCCAGCGCCCTCGGCGCAGCGGCACACCTGCTCTCGTTCCAAGGCACCGACACGCTCAGCGGTATCCGCCTGCTCCAGCAGTACTACGGCGCGGCGATGCCCGGCGCCAGCATCCCCGCCACCGAGCACAGTACCATCACCAGCTGGGGTGAAGACCGCGAGTTGGACGCCTTCCGCCACTACCTCCGGCAGTTTCCGTCGGGCGTGATCGCGTGCGTCTCCGACTCGTTCGACATCCTGCGCGCCGTGCGCGACTACTGGGGCCGTGCCCTCAAGGACGACGTGCTGGCTCGCGACGGCACCCTCGTCGTTCGCCCCGACAGCGGCGACCCGGTCGTCACTACGCGCAAGCTCGTCGCCGCGCTATGGGACGCCTTCGGCGGTAGCGTCAACGCCAAGGGCTACCGCGTGCTCGACCCGCACATCCGCCTCATCCAAGGCGACGGCATCGACCGAGCGATGGTCTCGACGATCCTGCAGGCGTTTCAGGACGACGGCTACAGCGCAGAGAACATCGCCTTCGGCTCCGGCGGCGGGCTGCTCCAGCGCTTCGACCGCGACACGTACAAGTTCGCCTTCAAGGCCGCCGAGGTCACCGTCAACGGTCAACCCCGCGACGTGTACAAATCGCCGATGGCCTTCGGCGCGGATGGCACCTACCGTCCCTCATTCAAGCACTCGAAGCGCGGACGCCTCGCTCTCCTCAAGAACGCCGACAACTATGTGACGGTGGAAGGCCCGCACGCCGACGATCTGCTCCAACCCGTCTTCCGCAACGGCCAGGTGCTCGTCACGCCGACGCTCGGCGGCATCCGCGATCGGCTGCGCACTACTTGACGCTCTGGGCCGCCCGCATGGGCTACCGCGCTCCGTAGACGCGTGTACCTTCCCTCGTGCTCTCGTCGAGCGGAGTCACGTCTTGGTTCTCAAGGATCGTGCGTACATCGGGGAGGGCAGCCAGCGCTCGCACACCTTGCACGGTGACCGTAGCGGGCAAGGTGCCCAGCGTTCCGATCTGCCCAAGCCGTTGCCCCTCGTTTTGGTTCAGCACGGCATCGATGGCATCTAGGGCGCCATCGGTCGCGCTGTGCATGGACTGAATCGCTTCTGCACGTTGTCTTCTGCTTTGGCGCTGGGCAGGCCCCTCCGAAGACGCATTCACCATGATCAGCACCTGGAGTTGATCATGCTCGCCCATCCCGCTGAGGCGCTGCTCAAACGCAGTGCTGATCTTACTCGCGCGTGCGGATGTGCGGCGGCGCCTTCGTTCGCGGATGCTCATGGTCGTGGCTGGATGTTACGTGAGCGTGCTGAGGAACTGGAACGCCTTCATGGGCTCGACCATGCCGTGCCCCCAGCGATTGTCCGGGCGGAGCATATTCCCCCGAGGATGCCAGGATGTTTCACGAAGCGCGGTAGCGATATCGACGGCCGAGGCCTCAGGATAAGCCGCCATGAGCAGTGCCGCCACCCCCGCAACGTGCGGTGTAGCCATTGAGGTCCCGTCCATGTAGGCGTATTCCATCTTGCCCGGCAGTGCAGGGATGCACGAATAGACACTCGCGCCTGGCGCAACGACGTCCGGCTTGGTCACCATGGCTTTCTCTAGCGCGCCGGGGAAGACCAGGCTAGCTCCGCTGCTGAATGGAGCAATACCCAACCGACGCGGCCCTCGGCCTGTTTGCTCCGCCGCGCCCACCGACAGCGCACTGAACGCACTCCCTGGCGAACTGGTGTTGCCATGGTTTTCGTTGCCGATGGCTACGACAGGCAGGATGCTGTACTGATTCAGCAGCAGGTCGAAGAATTCCTCGAACTTCGGCTCGTAGTAGGTCATGCCGAGCGACATGTTGATGATGTCCGCGCCCTTCTCTACGGCCCACGCGATGCCCTCGATGATGGTGCGCAGGGTAGCTTCCCCGGACAGCACATTGCCGACGAGCAAGTTGGCCTCAGGCGCTACGCCAATGGCCACGCCATCGGGCGTAGTGCCGCCCGCAATGGTGCCGCAGACATGCGTGCCTTGCTGCCCGCCGTCAAACGGCTGCCCCAGCTCAATGCGCT
>JBCCMF010000142.1:0-10992 GCA_039026435.1 Bacteroidota bacterium | reverse complement strand
GTGCGAGGCGGAAGCGCACAGGCCAAGCGCCTCGTACGGCAGCGTCTTGCCCTCGACCTCCCGCGCTCGCTGGGGGCCGCCGAGGTGGAGGAGGCCGTTGGGCGCGTCTATGCCACGCGGCAGTTCGACCTCATCACCTACCAGATCGCCCAGACCGCCGCCGACGGGGCCGCCGTCGTGAACGGGCAACCCGTGCCGACGCTCGTGCTCGATGCCGAGCCGTCGGTGGGTGACCGCGTAGGGTTTGGGTTTCGCTACGACACGAACTACAACGCGGCGCTGCTCTTCTCGCTCACGCTCAGCGACCTCGTCCGCTTCGGGAGCACGACGCAGCTCGACGTGCGGCTCGGCGAGCAGATGCAGATCCAGGCGGGCTACTACACGCGCCTCGGCCTGGATACGCCGCTCTCGGTGGCCGGGCAGGTGGGCTACACGGGCGTCCCCATCCCCATCTTTGAAGGGTTCGGTCGCCCCACGTCGCGCGGCACGCTCAAGACGTTCACGGCACGGACCTTTGCGGGCCCCGTCCTCTTCGATGCCCTCTTGACGGGGATCGGTCCCGCGGTGTCCCACGTCCGCGCGCAACCCGTTGTCGCCCCCGACAGCGTAGAGGCGACGACCTGGACCTACGGCGCCCTCTCCAGCTTTGCCACAGCCGACACGCGCGACCGGACGGCGTTCCCGTCGCGCGGCTTCCGCGTCCTGGCCCTTGCCGAGGTAGCGCCGGGGCTCGGCGCGTCGTTTGAGCACATCGCCGTCGATGCCGAGGGATGGGTCCCCATCCTTGAGGGGCTCACGCTCGGTGCGCGCGCGGTCGTCACGCGGGCATGGGGGGGCGACGTGCCGCTTAGCCAGCTCACGTTCGTCGGCGGGGCGGTGGTGCCTGCACTCCTGCCGGGTCGCCTCTTCCCGCTCTACGGCGCTGAGACGCTAGAGCTGACAGGCCCCGTGGGGCAACTGGCGGCCGTGTCGGCGCAGTGGGAGGTGCGGCCCAACATCTTCCTCCGGGCTACCGCCAACGCCGGGCGGGCGGGCGAGGGCTGGACGCTCGACCGCGACGCCTTCCGCAGTGGCGTTGGCCTGACCCTCGGCGTGGCAACGCCCATCGGGCCCGCCGAGCTCACCCTCAGCGGCTCCGGCATCGACGACATCCCGGACATCGCCCTCACCCTTGGCCGCTCATTCTGACGTTGGCGAGCACGCCCTTGCGGTATTTCATGAGGCCCGGAAGAGGTGGTCAGAAGCGGTGTATTCCTGTTGAGACGACCGCCCACCCGTACGCTGCCTGGAGCTTGTGCCACGCAGGCCGGGGCTGTACTTTGACGCGGTCTGCGATATCCCGCGTGCGCGCCCCATGACCCTGTTCGGCTTCATCCCGGTCCGGCTGATCGATCTGCTTGAGATCGCGCTGGGTGCGTACGTGCTCTACCGCCTCTACCAGCTGATGCGCGGCACCATCGCCGTGCAGATCTTCCTGGGCCTGGGCGCGCTCTACCTCGTCCGGGTCGGTTCCGAAGCACTGGACATGACCATGTTTCCGGTCATCTTCGGCGCCTTCAGCGACGTGTTTCTGCTGGCTGTGATCGTGCTGTTCCAGCCGGAGATCCGGCGCGTGCTGCTCTTGATTGGGCAGAACCCGCTGGTGCGGCGTCTCGTCCGCAAACCTGTACAGGACGAGCTGGTGGCTGAGGTCGCTGAGGCCGTGCAGACCATGAGCATGCAGCGTATCGGTGCGCTGATCGTGTTTGAGCGAACCAGCGGGTTGCGCAGCTATATCGAGACGGGCTCGCCCGTCAACGCCACGCTCACCTGCGATCTGCTCGTGACCATCTTCTTTGCCCAAAACCCCTTGCATGACGGGGCCGTCATCATCAGCAACGGTATCATTGAGGCGGCGCGCTGCATCCTGCCCGTCTCGGGCACGGCGAAGCTGAGTACGCTGCTCGGGCTGCGGCATCGCGCCGCCGTTGGCCTGTCGGAGCAGACCGATGCGTTCGTGGTCATCGTCTCCGAAGAAACGGGGCGGATCTCGATCGCCGAAGACGGCACGCTGACGCATGTGCAGCCGCAAGATATCGAAGCCGAGCTCAAACGCGGCCTCGCCGCCAACACGGTGCCTCCCGCCCCAGCAGAAGCATGAGTGGACTCCTGCCGCTATCCGAAGACCGCAAATTTCGCGGACGCCGTGCGCGGCTGGTCAAGCAGCTGCGCGACAAGGGTATCGCCGATGAGGCCGTGCTGGCTGCCATCGGGCGCGTGAAGCGGCATCGGCTGGTGGAGTCGGGATGGCACCACCGCGCCTACCACGACGAGGCGCTGCCGCTGGGCGACAGGCAGACCATCTCGCAACCGTTTACGGTGGCTACCCAGTCGGGGCTGCTGCAGGTGCAGCCGGGCGACCGCGTGCTGGAGGTGGGGACGGGCAGCGGCTACCAAGCGGCCGTGCTGTGCGAGATGGGCGTGGCCGTATACTCCATCGAGCGCGTGGCCCCCCTCCTGGCGCAGACCACGGAGCGCCTCCGCGCGCTGGCCTACCTGGGCCAAGGCCCGGGCAAGGTGCACGCCCGCCTGGGCGACGGCACGCTCGGCTGGGCCAACGAAGCGCCGTTCGATGCCATCGTGGTCACCGCAGCGGCCGTCGGCATCCCCGATGCCCTCACGCACCAACTGCGTCGCCCCACGGCAAACACGCCGGGCGGGCGGCTGGTCATTCCCGTCGGCGACGCGCGAGGCCAGCAGATGCTTCGCCTCACGCGCACAGGGGAGGCCACCTTCAGCAAGGAGCCGTTCGGCGCCTTCGCCTTCGTGCCCCTCGTGGGCCGAGCAAGCGGCGCCCGTTTCCGCGACGGGTGAGCCCCGGGCAGCACTTTCGGGAACCTCACCACATCATATCGTCAGAATTGGCCTGATTATAGCCTTACCATAGGATTAGCCCTCACTCCATCGTGTCTGTTATGCGTATCGTCAAGCAAGTATGGCTGATCGCCCTGCTGATGGTAGGCGTCACTGCGCCGACGGCGCAGGCACAAGATCAGCGGCTCACCATCGCGGAGGTCCGGGCTGATCGTGATGGCGATACCTTGCCTGATGCGCTGGGCGACACCGTGACGGTGCGGGGTACCCTGCAGGTCGCCGCCGGAGTGCTGCGCAACGCCCCACGCAACGCGTTTATCTACGATGGCACGGCCGCTGTCGAGATCATAGGGCTTCCCACGGATGTGATGCTCGACGCCGGTGAACAGATAGAAGCGACCGGTGTGGTGCAGCAGCGCAACGGACTCGCGTGCATCGAACACGTGCGGCTGCGCCGGTTGGAACTCCCTAGCAGGGCGCTTCAGCCGATCCAGGCTTCGTTCGACCCCGCGCAGCTCGAAGCGCAAGAGGGGCAACTGGTGCGGTTGAGCGGGACCGTAGTGGGCATGGGCGATGTGCCAAACGGGCAGTACGTCACTATCGGCAATGACCGCAGTACCGTGGTCGTCTTTGCCTACAAGACGGGCCTCACAGGCATAACGTTTGACCCGCTCGCGCTGGGGGCACAAGTAACCATCACAGGCATCGCTGGTCAGTTTGATCGCGCGGCGCCCTTCGACGCAGGCTATCAGCTGTACCCGCGCAGCCAGGACGACATCCGCGTAACGCTGTTGCCGCCGGGTTTTTTCTTGGTGCTGGTCCTCGGCGTGTGTGTCACGGCCCTGGTCTCTGGGCTATGGATTTACTTGCTCCGCAAGCGCGTGCAGCAGCGCGTGGGCGAGCTGCAGGCGAGTGAGGAGCGCTACATGCGGCTGTTCGACTACGTCACCGTGCCCATCGCCGTTCATGCCATCGAGAACAGGAAGCCTATACTGGTTGAGTTCAACGGGATCGCTGAGCAGCTGTTTGGGTACAGTGATGACATGCTGCAAGGTACCTCCTGGTTTCAACTGTTGAGCGTCCCCAGCATGCGGATTGCGGCGCTGCACTTTCGGAAGCTAGAGCGCGAAAAGCGCGCCGAGGCGGTATTCGAAATGCGCATCGCTGATGGCAGCTTGCATCTGTTCGAGGTTCGCTCGGTGACGTTTGAAGAGGGAAGCCGAGAGTTGATACTCTCTGTGGCGCAGGATATCACCGAGCGCACGGCGTACGAGGCCGGGCTCATCGATGCACGCCGTGAGGCTGAGCGGTTGACCCAGCTGAAGTCGCAGTTCTTGGCCAACATGAGCCACGAAATTCGCACCCCGCTCACGGGGATCATCGGCTTTGCCGAGATTATGACGCAAGAGCTGGAAGGCGACCCGCGCGAATTTGCCACCATCATCCAGACCAGTGGCGAACGGCTGCTCGAAACCCTCAATTCGGTGCTGGACCTCTCCAAGCTCGACTCGGGGCAGCTGCGCACCCACGTGCGCTCGTTCAACGTAGTTGCTGTGGCCACCGACGCCGTAGAAGCCCTGCAGGCCCTGGCCATCAAAAAAGGGATCGCACTGGGCCTGTGCGCTGAGACGCCGGAGATCGAGATGCTGTCTGATCCCGCACTCGTGACTCGCCTGCTTAACAACCTGATTGGCAACGCCGTGAAGTTCACCACCGACGGGAACGTGCGGGTACAGCTGCGCGCCGCGCATGACATGTTAGTGGTGGAGGTCTCGGACTCCGGCATCGGCATCAGCCAGGACTTTTTGCCGCACGTGTTCGACGAGTTTGCGCAGGAGTCAGATGGCATGAATCGCGACTACGAGGGCAGCGGCCTGGGGCTGGCCATCTCCAAACGGCTCGTGGAGCTGTTGCACGGCACCATCGAGGTAGAGAGTGAACTGGGCCGGGGGACGACATTCACGCTCCATCTGCCCCGCCGCGTGGATGTGCCGGGCAAGGCACTGGAGAAGACCCCGGCGTCGCGTTAAGTCGCGGCCAGCTGTTCGGCCAGGGCTTCCCATTGGGTGTAGAGGTCGGCCAGTTCGCGCTGTGCCGCCTCGTACGCCGCCGTGGTGCTGCGCATGCGCTCGGCATCGTCGTAGAGGGCTGGGTCGGCCAGTTGCGCCTCCAGGTCCGTCTTCGTCTGCTCCTGCCGCTCAATCATGGCCTCCACGTGACTCACGAGCTGCTTGAGCTGGTTGGGCGAGAGCCGGTCGGGGTGGGCGGTGCGCGGGGTGGCCTGCTGCTGCGCGCGTCGGGCCTCGGCCTCGCGGCGCTTCTGCTCCTTCGTCTTGGGGCCGCCGGAGCGCTTCGCCTTGGGCTTGACCTCGGTCTTGGCCTGCGTGGGTGCGGCCGCCGTCTCGTAGCGGCTGGCGGTGCCGTGCTCCACCTGCCACTGGTACTCGGTGTAGTTGCCCAGGAAGGCACGCACGCCGTGGTCCTGCACGCGCCACACCTGCGTGGCGATCTGGTCGAGGAAGTGGCGGTCGTGGCTGACGACGACGAAGGCGCCGCTGTACTGCTTCAGCGCCTCGATGAGGACGTTGATGGAGGCGATGTCGAGGTGGTTGGTGGGCTCGTCGAGGATGAGGAAGTTGGCCGGGTGCAGCATCGTACGCGCCAACGCCACGCGGCTGCGCTCACCGCCTGAGAGCACACGGATCGGCTTGAAGACGTCATCGCCCGTGAACAGGAACGCGCCCGCGAGGCTGCGTAGCTCTGTTTCCGTCTGCCCCTGCGCCTCTTCCTGCAGCGCTTCGAGGATGGTCTGCTTCGGGTCGAGCGACTCGGCCTGGTGCTGTGCGAAGAACCCCGTCTCCACATGGTACCCTTCCTTCCGCGACCCCTCGAAGGGCTCGCTGCCTCGGAGGATACGCGCCAGCGTGGACTTGCCCGCGCCGTTGGGGCCGAGCAGCGCGATCTTGTCGCCGCGTTCGATGGCGACGGGGCCGGCCTCGTCAAAGACGTCGATGGCGCCCTCGGCCGTGCGGTACGTCTTGCTGAACGGCGACAGCTCCATCACCACCTTACCCGACGGTCGCGGCTCGGGGAAGCGGAAGTTGACCGACGACATCTCCTCGGGCGGCGGCAAGAGGCGTTCGAGGCGTTCCAGCTGCTTCACGCGGCTCTGCACCTGCCGCGCCTTGGTGGCCTTGGCCCGGAAGCGCTCGATGAACCGCTCCGTCTCGGCAATCATGCGCTGTTGGTTCTCGTAGGCGGAGCGCTGGAGGGTGCGCCGTTCCTCGCGCTCGGCCAGGTAGAAGCCGTAGTTGCCCGCGTACTCCGTCACCTGCCCGCGCTGCAGCTCCACCGTGCGGTTGATCATCCGGTCGAGGAAGTAGCGGTCGTGGCTGACGATGATGACGGTGCCTTGGTACGTGACGAGGTACTGCTCTAGCCAGTCTATGCTGTCGATGTCGAGGTGGTTGGTAGGCTCGTCGAGCAGCAGCAGGTCGGGGCGTTGCAGCAGCATCTTGGCCAGCGCCACGCGCATGCGCCAGCCGCCGGAGAACGTGTGCAGCGGCCGCTCCAGGTCCTCCACCTCGAAGCCGAGGCCCATCAGGATGGTCTCCGCCTGGGCCTGCGCTCGGTGCGCCTCCAGCGTGGCCATGCGCGTGTGGATGTGCTCCAGGCGGTTGAGCAGCCGCGTGTAGCCATCGCTCGTGTGGTCGATGGCGCCGAGTTCCTCCGTGATGCGCAGCTCCTCGGCCTCCAGCGCCTGCACCTCGGCAAACGCTGTCATCGCCTCCTCCAGCACCGTCGTGTCGTGGGCGATCTCCTGCACATCCTGCTCCAGGTAGCCCAGCGTAGTCGAAGCCGGGATGGCGACGTGTCCCGCGTCGGTGTCCTGCCGCCCTGCCATCACACGCAGCAGCGTCGTCTTGCCCGCGCCGTTGGGCCCGATCAAGCCCACGCGCGTGCCCGGCGTGACGGCCCACGAGACATTATCCAGAATGACCTGCCCGCCGAACGCGAGCGAGACGTTGTGCAGTTGTAGCATGCCGCCAGGGCGTGATGGCTCATCGTGATGGCGCTAAGATACGCCCTCCCGGATGGCGTACCTGTGCGTTCGGAGTGGATTCCACTCTAGCCGATCTGGCGCCGTGGTCAGCCATCCAGCGCGACGTGCCACTCGGGCAGCACGCCCTCGCGCAGCAGCTCGGCGGTGAGGCGGAGGAGGCGGCGCTGCTCGGGCCAGCGCAGGCGCTGCACGGCGGCATCGGGCGGGAGCCAGGCGAAGGCGTCGTGCTCGTGGTTCAGCACCGGGTCGGCGAGGAGGGGCGCGGCGAAGGCCGGGGCGATGTTGACACGGTCGGTGGCGGCTTCGTAGAACACGTTGACCGAGGGCACCGTCCACAGCTCGGCAAGCGTGTGCCCGGTCTCTTCCTCCACCTCGCGCACGGCCGTCTGCCAGGCGGCTTCTCCGCCCTTGATCTTGCCGCCTACCATCCGCCACTGCCCGGCATACTTCACGGCGGCGGCGCGGCGCAGCAGCAGGAACTCGACGAGCGCATCCGCCTCGCGGTAGAGGTAGACATCGACGACGCGAACGGTAACGGAAGCAGGCATAGCACGGGCAGGGGAGGCGATGTAGGAAACACGAACGTGCGTTTGCGCCGTTGGATCAGCACCCGCAAGCAACACCTCCTCGCATGGAACGCCTCTGGAGCCCGTGGCGCCGCGCCCACCTCGAAGCCGAAAGCCAACGCCCCACGCCCACTGGCGGCGGTACCTTGTTCGAGCGGCTCGCCAACGCCGGGGACGACGAGGCCAACCTGATCGTGTGGCGCGGCACGCATGTCTTCGTCATCCTCAACAAGTACCCGTACAACAACGGCCACGTCATGATCGTGCCGTACCGCCCCGTGACCACTTACCAAGGCCTCACCGCGGATGAGCAGGTCGAAATCGCGGGGCTCATCGGCCGATGCATGGACTGGCTCACCACCGCCCTCTATCCGGACGGCTTCAACGTAGGGCTGAATCAAGGAACCGCGGGCGGGGCGGGCGTGCCCGATCACCTGCACCTCCACATCGTACCACGGTGGAGTGGCGACACCAACTTCATGCCTGTGACGGGCGGAACGAAGGTGATCCCCGAGGCCCTCGATGCCACCTATCACAAGATCAAGGCCGCCATTGCGGCGGAGCATGCAGAGGATCAATCGGCGTAGGGCACGGTTTGACGCCGAGCCCTAACTTCGCCCGTCATGGTCACGCCACAGGACACATCGGAAGCTGCTGAAAGCGCGCCGTGCAGCGGCGGCCAGGCCCCGCCGTCGATCTCCAAAACGAGCATCGCGTGGCCCATCCTGTTTAGCCTCGCTGTGTTGGCCGCGCTGGGGTATTTCACCTACGACGCCGAGGCCTACCGGCAGATGGCGCAGGCGGTAAACGGCTGGATGGTCGGGCTGGTCGTGCTCTCGCTGGTGATCCGCATCGGGTTTGGCGCGTGGCGCATGAGCTTCATCTCGCACGGCCGCCTCACGCTGTGGCACGGGCTGCGGGTGCAGCTGGCGTGGGACTTCTTCTCGAACGTCACCCCGTCGGCCATCGGCGGTGGACCGTTTGCGGCGTACTTCATGGCCAAGGATCGCGGCATCACCGTGGGCGAAGCGACGTCGATCCTGCTCTTTGCGATGCTGCTCGACCAGTTCTTCGTCATCGCCTCGATCATCGCAGTCATCATCGCGGCATTCTACATGGCCGTGGTGCCGCCGGACTTCGGCGCGCTGGGCGGAGCGGCGATGTGGTTCTTCTTCGGCGGGCTCATGGTCTACACCGTGTTCTTCGCCTACGTCACGCTCGTCAAGCCCGAACTCATCGAGCGCATTGCGAAGTGGTTCGTGCGGTTCAAGTGGCTGCGGCGATACGAAGGTCGCGTGCAGCGCGAGGTGGATCAGCTCAAGGCCAACGCCCGCGTACTCCGGCGCGAGTCGGTCGGGTTCTATCTGAAGGGTGCCCTCTTGACCGCCGCTTCGTGGATCGCCCGGCCCGCGCTGGTGGTGCTGATCATCCTCAGCGTCTTTCCTTTGGCGGACGCCGTCCTGGCGTTCATGCGCACACTGGCCATGCTCTTCGCCAGCATGATCATGCCCACGCCCGGTGGGGCAGGCGGCGTGGAGGCGCTCTACTACGGCTTCCTCAACGACCTCATGCCCACCGCGCTCGTCGCGCCTACGCTGTTCGTCTGGCGTGTGCTCGGCTACTACCTCTTCATCGGCCTCGGCGTGTTCGTCACCACGCGGCAGGTGCAGCGCGCCATCAGCCGCCGCCGCTCGGCACCCGCATCGACGCCGCCTACCTCTGGCGACGGCGCCACCATCGATGCCGCCGTGGTCGATGCCGAGCCGCTCGCGCGTCCCAAGCCTGCCCCTGACGACCAGCCGCGATGAGTAACGACGCCTCCGACCCGTTCGCCGAGCTGCGTGCCGCCGTGATGGCATACGACTTCCGCGAGGTGCAGCCGAGCGTCCGCTTCGGCACCGCCAGCGACCGCTACGCCGGATGGATCGGGCAGATCTACCTCGAGTCGTACACCGACGCCGTCAAGACGCGGAAGAAGCGGCTAGGCAGCCAGTCGTTCGAGGAGCGCACGGTGCCCATCGCCTCCGTCGCCGACTACTTCCAGCACTTCGGCGTGCTCGAGCTCGACTTCACGTTCTACCGCCCCCTCCGCGAAGCCGACGGCGAGGACGCCAACACGCTGCATGTGCTGCGGCAGTACGCCCAGTACGCGCCGCCCGACGCCCTCTTCCTGCTCAAGGCGCCCAGCACGTTCTTCGCCCGCACGCTCCGCCGAGGCCGCAAGCCGAACGTCACCTACGCGCCCAACCCCGACTTCTTGGACGCTGAGGGCTACACGCGACGCTTCCTGGAGCCTGCGTTGGAGGTGTTGGGCGAGCGGCTCATCGGCGTCATCTTCGAGCAGGCCTACATGCGCGTGCAGGACAGCCCCGCACCCGACCAGAACGTGGCGCACCTCGACGCGTTTTTCCGCGCCATCCCGAACGCGGTCCAGCCGCACATCGAGCTGCGGTCGCCGCACCTGCTAGAGCCCGTCTACTTCGACTGGCTCGCCAGCGCAGGCATCGGCCACGTGTTCAGCCATTGGACGTGGCTGCCGCCCATCCGCGAGCAGTGGGCCAAGAGCGGCCAGCGCCTCACCGCCGCCGACGGCAACATCGTAGCCCGCCTGCTGACGCCGCTCCGCCTGCCCTATGAGAAGGCGTACGCCCAAGCCTACCCGTTCGACAAGCCGCTCGAAAGCATCACGTCTTCGGCGTGGGCACGCAACATGGTCCTCGACGCCGTGGCGCTCACCTACAAAGCCGACCTCGCCGGGCACGTGCTCAACCTGATTGCCAACAACCGCGCCTGGGGCAACGCGCCCCACCTGGCGCAAACCATCGCGCTACGCATCCTGGACGAGGAAGCCCGCCGCATGGGGTGAGTGCGGCGACCCACTCCGCTCAACCCCCGCCCCACGTTTGAGCAGCACACCACAACGAGCGAACGCGAGTCACCAACGTCGGTCTCGTGGCCAGGAGCGTGCCGGGAAGAGCGGACGGGCAGCGTTTCACTACGTAGAACCTTCGGTTTAGCTAGCGAGCAATAGCAAAACGATCATCGATTATTGCGAGGAGTAGGCTCGCTAGGTGCGGGATTGTGCGTCGGAACGTCCGCTGCGGGTTTTCGAGATCGACAAGCGTTTTTGGTTCGCCCCAATAACTGTGGAGCGCGCTCAAAAATGAACGTCCAAACTACCGAAGTCGCCAACGTGCTCTTCGGCGTCAGGTGAATGAATGGAGTGGCCTCCGCCAGCGTCTACCTGCGACAAACCATCACACTGCGTATTATGGACGCGGAAGCCGTATGCAAGGCGGCTTCGTCCGACCCACCAGCCGCCACAGAGTCGCTCTATGAACCACGCCCTCCAGCGCACCCTACTTGTTCTGCTCATCATCTGCGCTGGTTGCACAGCGCCCCAAACCCCCGAGCAGGAGGCCGAAGTTATTGTCCTGTCGCGTGCCGAGTATCACGACCGGCTCTACGGCTTCTGGCTGGCGCAGTGCATCGCCAACTGGACGGGGCTGG